>CAZDIU010000028.1:0-30195 GCA_964505535.1 uncultured Desulfobacterales bacterium
TTCCCTGCAAAAGGCCCATCTGAATCAGTTCCTGACCGGCCACAGTTTTCTCCAAAGATGTCAGTTGAATCATTTTTTCCTGCCCCTTTTAACCGGGAGCTTCTGCCTGAGTTTTTTCACCTCCCCAAGACTCAGATTTGTGGCTTTGGCAATCTGATCATCTGTCAGAAGTCCCATTTTCAGCAGGTTCAGAGCGGTCTCGGTTTTATTCTCCTGTTTTCCCTGCAAAAGGCCCATCTGAATCAGTTCCTGACCGGCCACGGTTTTTTCCAAAGGTGTCAGTTGGATCATTTTTCTCACCTCCTCCAAAGTCAGGTCTGAAAAACGCTGGAGAACAGCATATTCCAGAAGCTCGTTAAGGGTTTTTGTTTTTGCACGGGGCAGTCCCATTGCCCTGATTTCCGCATCCCACTGCTGCACGGATTCGGGCAGTTTTTTTCTGTCTTTGAGCACCAGCGGCTTCAATACAGTGAGAGGGGATGGTTTTTTGCCGATCCTTTTCAGCAGATCCGGCAGATAACAGCGGATCAGGCGGTTGGGTTTTGCAAAGGACAGACCCGGTTTTCCCGGATCAAAGGCTCTGTCCGTGAACAGCACCACAGCTATGAAAGGCTGATCATCGTCATTCTGCTCATGCCATGTGCTGATTTCCCGGAAAAACCGCCAGTAAATCTTCTTGTCCGGATAGCCCTGCACTTCAGCGAAAAGATTCGGCCCCTGCCCGTCAATCCGGCGGAAAAGGCCGTCCAGCCGCTTCTCTGTTGTCTTTGCGGTTATGCTCTCAAAGACATACGCGCCCTGTGCGTCCAGGCGGATCAGGTCAAACAGGGACTGGGGATCAAATTTGAACAGTTCATAGAACAAGGCATCTGTTTTCATGTCTTATTCATAATCAGAAACTCTCTGAAAAGCAAGCGGAATCAATTTCAGCGCCCCAAACTTCCGGCAGTGATGCTGCGGCAATGTAAAGATGCTCCGGGAGGGTGTCAGTCAAAAATATGCACAATGCCCCGGAAAGGGAAAACAGATTTATCTGCTTGAAAAACGCACAGGTTTGGCGTAAAGTGTTTTCAGAAATCTGTGACCCTTTATCCGGCTGATGAACCGGTCTGGGAATTCCGGAATCAGCCCCAACCCTGACAAAAGGAGGTACGGGATGACGAGCCAGATCAAAGTTTCGGTAAAATGCCCTTCCTGCGGGAAATCTCTGATGAATTCCGAGATTCCGATTGACAGTCTTCCCTCCATCGGCATTGCAGCAAAAGTCGGAGGCAAATCAGGCCGGGTGTATCTGAGCCAGATTTACGGAAGTTACAACAAACAGTTTGAGGGGGTGGAGGACATTCCTGAATCCGTGGTGGACTGTGCGTGCCCCAAATGCCGGAAACCTTTTCCCATTCAGAAAATATGCGAGTGCAACGCACCTGTTGCCACCCTGAATCTGGAGATTGGCGGCACGGTGAATTTCTGCACCAGAAACGGATGCAGTCATCATTCTGTTGAATTCGAGAATCTCAACGATGCCTTTCTCCTGTTCCAGCATCAGGATGAAACGCATTACATGTAAAAAATTTCTGTATTCCCCTGACCGGCTCCGGGGAATACGGTTTCTGGCGGGGTGAACATAATGATATCCATTCAAGATGAAAAGAAAAAGGCCCTTGAAATGGCCGAGCATCTCCGTCTGCGGATTAAGAAAAATCCTGAAATCTGCATTCTGATCGGAACAGGTCTGGGCCGGAGTGCTGCCTCGCTGGGGATCACAGAATCCTTTGCCTATGAATCACTCCCCTATTTTCCGGTTTCCACAGTGCAGAGCCATTCCGGCAAACTGCTTTTCGGGGAGATGGGAGAAAAATGCGTGGCCGTGATGCAGGGACGCTTTCATCTGTATGAGGGATACACTCCCCTTCAGGTCACATTTCCCATCCGGGTCATGCAGGAACTGGGGGTAAAGGTGCTGATCGTGTCCAACGCGGCAGGCGGGTTCAATCCTGCTTTTGAGCCGGGGGATGTGATGATCATCACGGATCATATCAATCTGACCGGGGAAAATCCCCTGATCGGCCCAAATGAGGATTCCTGGGGGCTCCGTTTTCCGGACATGAGCCGTGTTTATGACAGGGAACTGGCAAATCTTGCTGCCGGAGCGGGCCTGCGTCTGCATAAGGGAGTATATGCGGGACTCAAAGGGCCTTCTTTGGAAACCCCTGCCGAAGTGCGCTTTCTCCGTCTCATCGGTGCGGATGCAGTGGGATTTTCCACTGTGCTGGAAGTCATCGCGGGAATTCATGCGGGTATGCGGGTTCTGGGACTTTCCACCATCACCAATGTTCACAACCCGGATGATCCCTCTCCGGCCACACTGGAGGATATTATCGGCATTGCGGACGGGGCATCGCCCATACTGGATACCATCTTCCGGCATGTGGTGGAGAATCTGCCATGAAACATGCAGATATTCTCATCACCAACGGCATTGTCCTGACCATGAATCCGGAACGGAAGCGGATTGACAAAGGAGCGGTGGCTGTCATCGGCAGCAAAATTGCCGCAGTGGAGCGTTCGGAATTTTTTTTGGATTGGACAGCCGCACGGGTGATTGATGCAAAGGGCGGCATCATCATGCCCGGCCTCATCAATACCCATACCCATGCAGCCATGACCTGTTTCCGGGGTCTGGCCGATGATCTGCCCCTGATGAACTGGCTTCATGATCATATCTTTCCGGCAGAGGCAAAGCTGACTCCGGATATGGTTTACAGCGGAGCGCTCCTGGCCTGTGCCGAGATGATTCTGTCCGGAACCACCTGCTTCTGTGACATGTATCTGTTTGAGGACAAAGTGGCAGAGGCAGCCAAAAGCGCAGGAATGCGGGCTGTGGTCGGCGAGGTGCTGTATGATTTTCCCTCTCCCAATTACGGCCCCATTGAAGCCGGTTTCCGCTATGCCGAGGAGATGATCCGCAAATGGCAGGGAGACAGTCTGATTACCGTTGCCACAGAACCCCATTCGCCCTATCTCTGCGCACCGGAACTGCTGAAAACCGCTGCGGAAATGTCCCGCGTCCATCAAATCCCTCTGATTATCCATGTGTCAGAAACCCAAAGCGAGGTCGCTCAGATACAGGAGAAATACGGATGCACTCCGGTGGCACATCTGGCAAATCTGGATGTGCTGGGGCCGAACCTGCTGGCCTGCCACTGCGTGGCCCTCAGCGATCACGATATTTCCCTTCTGCAGCAGACGGACACAAAGGTTTCCCACAATCCGGAAAGCAATATGAAACTGGCATCGGGCATTGCGCGGGTTCCTGAACTTTTGAAAGCGGGCGTATGTGTGGGACTGGGTACGGACGGATGCTCCAGCAACAACAATCTGGATCTGTTTTCCGAAATGGACATGGCTGCCAAACTCCACAAGGTCAGCACCCTTGATCCCACAGTCATGGATGCGCTCACCGTGCTGGAGATGTGCACCTGTCAGGGCGCAAAGGCATTGGGACTGGAGAAAATCTGCGGTTCTCTGGAACCCGGAAAACAGGCAGACATCATTGTCATTGACATGAACAGACCCCATCTGATCCCAATGTATCATCCGGAATCTCATCTGGTCTATTCCGCGCGGGGCAGTGATGTGGTCACATCCGTTATTGACGGAAAAGTGGTGATGGAAAACCGGCATCTGCTGACCCTTGATGCGGAAAAGGTGATGGCAGATGTGCGCAGGATCGCGGAAAAGGTACGTGATAACTGATTTGGATATAAGGATAATTTTATAAACAACTTATTCAGAGGCGGCGTATGAAAAAGATGTTTTTTGGTTCAATGGTGTTTGCACTGATGTTCTGTATGCTCCCCGCTGCCGCAGTCCATGCGGACTGCGACAACCCCAGAGATGATTTTGATGATCTGTACTGTCTGAACAGGATATATGTTCAGGCAGATGCGGATTTGAACGAAGCCTACAAAAAACTGGTGGGCAGACTGGATGATGATGGCAGAAAAATTCTGAAAAAAAGCCAGAATGCCTGGATCCGGGATCGGAACAGCCGGTGCAGTTACAGGGATGATCGGGGTTTTTTTGTCAATATCCGATGTGCGGCAGACAGGACCATTGAGAGGACAAATTTTCTCAATGACCGGTATCGGGAGTGCATCAGTTCCGGATGTCTGAACAGCAGACTTGAATAATGGGGCGCCAGTGAACAGCCGTCAGATAACTGCTGTCTGGCTGCTGTTCACTGACAACGGAAGAAATCAGCACTCCCGGTCAATCATATCCAAAAGTGTCTTCTGTTCTCTCCCCTTTATTTCCCCGGACACTGACACCGCACTTCCTCATCAATATTTTTGTTGCCGTATGCTTTGTCAAAATGATCGCTGAACTGCAGAGAAAGTTTGATGGCTCTTTCCTTGTACGCGTTTTTGTCCGGCCAGGTGTTTTCCGGGATCAGAATTTCCGAAGGCACACCCGGGCAGAATACCGGCACATCCAGATGGAACAGCTTGTCTTTTGTATATTTCCCATGCTCCAGTTTCCCCTCCAGCGCTGCATCCACTACAGCCCGCGTCAGCCTGATTTCCATCCGTTTTCCCACACCGAAAGGTCCGCCGGTCCACCCGGTGTTGATCAGATAGACAGCGGTATTGTGCGCCTTCATTTTTCTGCCAAGCATGTCGGAATAGATATGGGGCAGGCAGGGCATAAAGGGCTGACCAAAGAAACGGGAAAAGGTGGAAACCGGGTCTACAATGCCGGTTTCGGTTCCGGCCAGTTTGCTGGTATACCCCATCAGAAACCAGAGCATGGCCTGGGCCGGATTCAGACGGGATACGGGCGGGAGCACGCCATTGGCATCCGCTGTGAGAAAAAGTATGGTTTTGGGATGACCGCCCCTGGAATCGGGTTTGGTGTTGCTCAGGAACGTAAGAGGATAGGAAGCCCGGCTGTTGGGGGTAAGACGCTCATCAGACAGATCAAAGGTGCCGTCCGGATACATCAGGGCGTTTTCCACAATCGCACCATGATTGAGCCAGCCATCCTTATGGAAAACAGCCCTGAAGATTTCCGGTTCCTCTTCCGGATTCAGATCAATAAGTTTGGCATAGCAGCCGTTTTCAAAATTGGCAATGCCGTTGTCGCTCCATCCGTGTTCATCGTCTCCGAGCAGGGCACGGTCCGGAACTGCCGAAAGCGTAGTCTTGCCGGTTCCGGAAAGCCCCAGAAACAGACTGAGTTCGCCTTTTGCGTTTTCATTGGCTGAGCAGTGAATGGGCAGAATGTTCTCCAGGGGAAGATAATAGTTCATCACAGTGAAAATCAGTTTTTTCACACTGCCGCAGTATGCAGAACCGTATACCAGCCCGATCCGGTTGGCAAAATCCATGACAATGGCCATGTCCGAGGTTTTGCCGTTTTTCAGCTTCCTGACCCGTTCCATATAGCGGGAATCATCTATTTTGTCATAGGGCAGAACCAGAAGGGTGAAGGGTTTTTGGGCAAAAATGCTGGAAGAAATATCTTCGGGAACTGGTCGGAACATATTCAGGGTAAACAGTGCTGTCAGGGCCCGGTCGGTCACGGTCCGTACCGGCATGGCATAACAAGAGTCAGCCCCGACAACGCGATCAGTGACAAAGATCGTTTTTTTGCCCTCCAGCACCTTCACGGCATCCTGCCACAGCATTTCAAAGGTTTGGGCATCAACGGGAATATTGTTTGGCGAGTCCCAATCAATGTTGCTGTCTGATTCCTGCCGCCGGACAATCATGGTATCCAGCGGCGCCCTTCCTGTGGAAAGGGGAGGGGTCCACGTTGCCAGGGCTCCGTTTGCTGAAACAAGTGCCTCCTTCCGCTCCACGACATTCCGGATGGTTTCCTTTCTGTCCAGATTCGCCAGAACCTGCCCATGATTTCCCAAAACCCTTTCCAGTTCCTTTTTACATTCCATTTTCATAGCCTCTGTATCTGTTAAATTAATGTATCCATGCGAATTAAGAGTTGAATCCGCTGAGATTGAAGTGGCCGGTCATAAATTCCCTGCCGGTTCAGTATTATCCCAATCTTTCATACTCATGTGTTAGGATTTTCCAATAAACAATCTGCCCCCTGTAGGGGCGACCGGCCGGTCGCCCCTACAGATTCCCCATAAAAACTGGGTAGTTTATTTCTTGGGAGATCCCTTACGCAGTTGAAATTTAAGGACGCCGATTTTATGGAGAGCAGAATCTTGCCACATCCGATGAATTCAATCACTTGAAATCCAACCGCATATTTTCCAATTATATGGATTTCGGACTTTCGGCTCTTAATTGGCATTATCCGCAGTCAGAATCTGCGAAACCTATAAAACACGGACTTGATTTTGTAAAGTATTTTCAGACAGGAGAGAGGAGGGAATATCCCCAAAAACAGGGGAAAGACAATAAGGATGGAGGGGATTTCAGGCAAAAAAATGCCACAGAGACAGCCCGGGAGGAGAGGATCAATCAATCAGGAACGGGAGGCAACCGTTCAAACCAGGGCGTCTCTGTGGCAATCGGAAATCTGTGAGCAGGTCACAGACACTGAATTTGCATTTATATAATTCGGATTTTTTATGATATATGAAAATTCCGCTTACAAAAAATCAGTCGGCAATTTCCAGGGAAACAATTTCCAGTTCCTGACCGGAAAGAATCTCCAAAGAACCGCTTTGGCATTTTTCACATTTGAAAGCCGGACCGGTGATAGTCCACTGCGTCTGGCAGTCTTTGCATCGGGCCACAACCGGGATTTCCTCTATTTCCAGTTTTGCACCGGACAGTGCTGTATCCCGCGTGATGATTTCAAAACAGAAGCGCAGGCTTTCGGGCACAACTGAAGACAGCTTCCCTATCCGCAGATTCACCTGTTCCACCCGCAGGTCACTGACTGTGTCAGGAACATTCTCTTTCAGAGTGGCGGTTGCTATTTCCGCCACCTGCATGGCAATTCCCATTTCGTGCATTCCGGTTTCACCTGCTCAGAACAGATGGGGTACAGGGGGCAGCCTGAAAATTTCCGCTTCAGTTCATCTGCCGATATTCTTCAAATACCTTATATCTCCTTTCGGAGTCAAGAACTTTTATCAGAAAGGGAATATTATTTTACTGATGTTACGCATCCATTTCAAAAATCAGGAAGTTACCCGCTTTCCCCGTCATTCCGGCGTAAGCCGGAATCCAGTGTTTTCAAAGAATTCCGGATACCGGCTTTCGCCGGTATGACGATGTTGCGTAACATCAGTTATTTTAGAATATGTCAGGATTTCCTTTTTTCCGGAAGCAACGGGAGCATAACGCGCCAGCAATGCTCAAAACAGAAATACAGGGGCCGGGAATCATGCGGGATTCTTTATGGAACCGGAATCCGGATCACGGAAAGGATGCATCTGGAAATCCCAGCAATCCTGACCGGACTCATCCGATCCGGAAGTGTTTGCTCTCCCGGAATAACTGAAACTCACAGATACAGTTCCCTCCGGCAGCACCATTTCATTTTTGAAAGGCCAGGAAACGATTTTCTGACCTTTTCCCACAGAAAGCAGACCCTTTCCTGCCAGCACCCGTCCTTCGGCATCCAAAAACCAGACACGGAGATGGAAAGAATCCGCGCTGTCATAATTCTGAAGATGTCCTGTGATCTGCACTGTTCCCTTTATATGCAGACGCTCTGTCTCCCGCTGGTAACGGAAGTGCACCTCAATCTCATCCGTATGCCAGAAATCTTCATGGGGGCCGTCTGCCAGCAGCTCAGTGCGCAGCGGCTCAGGCACAAAAGATCCCTGGAAACCCTTCAGAAACGGTGCATGACATCCAATCTGAATACAAACATAAAAACCAAAAATCAACAGGTTAAAAAGAAAACGAATCATTTTCGGCATCCTCGATCTGTCAGAGGTGATGGTATCCGGCTGCAATCCGAGCCCGGACACTTTTTCGCAAGCTCAGCATATGCTGAATACAGGCAACATCAGCCATTGGATCCCAGCCGGCAATACTGCAGGCACTGCCTGCAGAAAGTTGCCTGCCCATGACACAGCCGGAAGGGGATATTTTATACAGAAACTGCCTGCAGCCCATCATCCGGTTCCCTGAAAGAAGAATCATATTTTTCCGGATGCTCGGAGAAAAGAATCTGCTGGCCGCTGATTCCCGCCAGATTTTTGATGGTCAGGGGGAAAGGAATCCGGGTCTGCATAAGGCTTCTGCCCGAAAAGAAAGTCTCCCGTTTCAGAAATGGCAGGCGTATTTGTCCGTTATTTTTCATAACAATTTGAATATAATATATAAATAAAGACATTGACTCCCCGTTTTTTTCATATGTGTATGTACAATGGATACAAAAGTATTTCAAGAACTTTTCAGTATTTTTAAAAACAGCGCGAACACAGTTTGACACCGGATGCTCCGGAAATCTGACACTGAAAACCTGATATCTGAAATCTGACATTCCAAAATCACCAATTTCTCTTTTCGTTCCCCGGTTCAGTGGCATATTTTTGATATTACGGGATATATTTCTTTGTATTCCGGAAATATCAGAATTTTCTTTAAAAATGGACAATACTATGCTATATTAAAAAGTTGAATAAATAACTGTACACAAATCATTTCAGACAGTGTATAGTGAACAGAGAGGAGGATGGATATCCGGCAGACTGGAAATTCCTTTTCCGGAAGGGATGACTGAAATCAGCCTGTCAATTATTGGTCGCCACCGGAGCATATGAAATAAAGGCATGTTCCCATCTGCGGATGTTCTGATCCCTCTGAAGTCGGAACCATGTATTGGCGTTAATTTTAAAAAAAGGTGTTACAGAGGAGGAATGGATGAAAAGAGAGATTAGGTTACTGTTGGCTGTGGTGCTGCTTGTCCCCGGACTGATGCTGACAACTTCGTGCAGCAAAAAGGTTGTGAAGGATGATGCAGGTGCGTATGAAAGAACCGATCTGACAACCCAGCCGGGAGGCTCTCAGACTCCTGTGGAGCAGGGGCGCATTGGAGGAGATGATGCCGCCCGGGCTCTCAGCCAGGAAGAGCTGTCCGCGCGGGAACGGTTTATGAACCAAGACATTTATTTTGCCTTTGATCAGTCCGTGCTCACTGCCGAGGCACAGGCTGTTCTGCAGGACAAAGCCCAGTGGCTCAGAAGCCGGCCCGATGTGTCTGTCATTATAGAAGGACACTGCGATGAACGGGGTACCAACGAGTACAACATCGCACTGGGAGATCGGCGTGCTGAAAGTGCAAAGGCTTTTCTGGTGAATCTCGGTATTTCCGCTTCCCGGATGACCACGGTCAGCTACGGAGAGGAAAGACCCGCGGATCCCGGTCATAACGAAGCTGCCTGGGCAAAGAACCGCCGCGCGCATTTTGTAATCCAGTAACCCGTATCGTTTCACAGCGAATGAAAAAAGCGGCACCGTCCCAGAAGACGGTGCCGCATCTCAGATGTATCATCAAATTGGCAGTCTCCCCGTTTCGCAGTTTGCATTTTTTCTGAAATGAAATTTTCCCATATTTTTCCGGAGGTTCCAACCTGTCAATTCTGCCCGGCAATTATGCATGCAAAAAAACAGACCTTTCTTTCATATGCACAGAATTGCAAACTGCTTTCGGGTTGAGAGAAAAGATACTGATGGTTTATGAAATCGGCTGTGTCCCGGATTTGTCAGGATGCAGCAGGAAGGAGTCATATGCGGATGTATGACAAGGCAGTCAGAAATATTGTCAGAAAAACAATTCCGGTGATGCTGCTGATCGGCATAAGCGGATGCGCTTTGCAAAACGATGTCCGGATACTGGAAGATCGTCTCATCGCACTGGAGAGGCGGAATCTGGAACTGCAGCAGAAAACCGCGGAGGCAGATCGTGAAAAATTCCAGATCAAATCCCAGATCAAAGGATACAGTGAGACACTGGAAGAAAAGGAGCAGGCCCTGCGCACCCAGTCCGCTGAACTGCAGGCCATGTCCGACAGACTCCGGGATGAAATTCAGGCTCTGAGAGGAAAACAGGAGGAAACAGACTATCTGCTGAACCAGCGGATTAAAAATATTGAGGATTCACAAAAGGCAACCGCCCATCAGATGGAAAGACTGGAACGGCATCTGAATATTGAACCGCTCAGAACTGTCGGGTCCGATGAGGATTCCTCTTATCCTCCCCCGTCTGCACCGCAGGCTTCTGAAAGCAGTGCATCTTCCTCATCCGCTCCGGCAGCAGTTTCTTCCGGGTTTTCCGAAGAGAAACTCTACAATTACGCCAGACAGGCTTTTGAAAAGGGGGAATACCAGAACTCCCGTGAAGGATTTCATGCTCTGCTTCAGAAATATCCAAAAACATCCAATGCGGACAGCGCTCTGTTCTGGATCGGCGAATCCTATTACCGGGAAGGCAGATACGACAGCGCAATCCTGGAATATCAGACAGTCATTGAAAAATATCCGAAAGGCAACAAGGTTAAGGATGCGCTGCTGAAACAGGGATTTTCCTTTTTCATGCTCGGAGACAAAGCCAGTGCCAGACTGATCCTGAAAGAGCTGATTGACAAATATCCGGGAACCGAGCAGGCAAAAACAGCCCGGAAAAAACTGGACACATTTTAGGGAAGAGTAAGTTCTTAAAATACCGGATGGTTCAGATGCCGCTTGTCAGGTTTCAGTTGTCAGGAAACAGACACTGAAACCTGAACACTGAAACCTCAGAACCGGTATATCAGCAATTTCCAAATCCCTTAGATATCCTGGAAGAGCGCAGGGAGATTTTCCATTTTGGACCATTCAGACAGACGTTATATTATCGGCATTGATCTCGGAACCACAAATTCCGCTGTATCCTATGTGGATTTGAGCGCGGACGGAGCCAAACCGTCCGGCATCAAAATTTTTCCCATCCCCCAACTGACCGGTGCAGGCGAATTCTCCCGGCTTCGGATACTGCCTTCCTTTCTCTATCTCCCCGGAGAATATGATATTTCGGAAAATGCTGTCACCATTCCCTGGGAAACTGCCGACAGCCACTTTGTCGGGGCCTTTGCAAGGGATTACGGGATAAAGGTCCCGGCCCGGCTGGTTTCTTCTGCCAAAAGCTGGCTCTGTCATGCCAATGCAGACCGCCGCTCAAAAATTCTTCCCTGGGGCGCGGGAGAGGAAGTCAGAAAAATTTCCCCTGTTCAGACCACAGCAGCATATCTCCGGCATATCCGGAAAGCCTGGAACCACACTCAGGGAGACAATGCTGAATATTATATGGAAAACCAGATGGTCACCATTACCGTGCCTGCCTCTTTTGATGAGGTGGCACGGGATTTGACCCTGGAGGCTGCCTCCCTGGCAGGACTGGAAAAAGTCACTTTGCTGGAGGAGCCCCTTGCCGCGTTTTACAGTTGGCTGATCCGTCATGAAGCCAACTGGAGTGCGCATGTGCAGCCCGGAGAGCTGATCCTGGTCTGCGATGTGGGCGGAGGCACCACCGATTTCACCCTTATCACCCTGCGGGAAGTGGAGGGCAACCCCAGATTTGAACGGATCGCGGTGGGCGATCATCTGATTCTGGGCGGAGACAATATGGATCTGGCCCTGGCCCGCCGTGCAGAAATGCAGATGTCCCGCAAACAGGAAAAAATTTCTCTGAGCGGAGACCGGTGGAAATCCCTCTGCCATCAGTGCAGGCAGGCCAAGGAAAGCATTCTGGACGGAGAGGCCCAAAGCCGGAAAATCACCCTGATGGGCAAAGGAAAAAAACTGATAGGGGCCACACTTTCCGCTGAACTGCGCCGTGAAGAGGTTGAGCATACTGTTCTGGAAGGATTTTTCCCCATTGTTGAACCCGGTGCAGGGGAACCGGGAGACAGGCGCAGAGGCATCACGGAGTTTGGTCTGCCCTATGAACCGGAACCGGCTGTCACCCGTCATATGGGGTGGTTTCTGGAACGGCACAGGGAAGATGTGCAGAAAGTGCTGGGAAGAGAAAATCCTTTTCCGGACCTGATACTGTTTAACGGAGGCTCCCTGAAATCCGCTGTGATACAGGAAAGGATCCGGAAGGCTGTCCGGCACTGGTTCCGATGCGCAGACACAACGCTCCCGCGGGTGCTGGAAAATCCCGAACCGGATCTGGCTGTGGCCCTGGGTTCGGCCTATTACGGACTGGTCAAAATCGGACAGGGTGTCCGGGTGGGCAGCGGCAGTCCCCGATCCTATTATATGGGAGTTGCCATGCCGGGCGCAGAGGATGGAAAGACATACGCAGTCTGTCTGGTGGAACGGGGGCTGGATGAGGGAACCCATATCAAACTCAAAGACAGGGAATTTGAGGTGCTGACCAACCAGCCGGTCAGTTTTGATCTCTGCAGTTCCAGCTTCCGATCCGGGGATCGCTGCGGCGATCTGGTGGAAATTGACGAGTCCCTTACCCTGCTTCCGCCGGTGCAGACCATGGTGCAGTTTGGGAAAAAAATGGACAGAACACAGATACCTGTCCGCATTGAAGCCGATTACACCGAAATGGGCACGCTTTCCATCTGGTGCTGCTCCGCTGTCAGCGATCACCGCTGGCGTCTCCAGTTTCATCTGCGCGGATCTGATTCCCCGGCCCAGGTCAGAGATGAGGATATTTTTGATGAATCTGTGGTGAAAGCCTTATGTCAGAAAGTCCGGGACGCGTTCACCGACACCGCTCAGGATCGGAATCTGGACACTTTGGTAAAGGACATTTCCGCAGCCATTGATCGGTCCAAAGAAAAATGGCCTTTGGGACTTATCCGATCCCTGGCAGATGAGATGCTTGATCTGATATCGTCACGGAATGTGAAAAGCAGCATGGAAAGCCGGTGGCTGAATCTGACAGGTTTCTGCCTGCGCCCCGGATTCGGACATGGATTTGATGAACACCGAATCCGCAAACTCTGGAAAATATACAAAACCGGCCCCTGTTATCCCGGAAATGCGCAGGTGCGTTCCGAATGGTGGATTCTGTGGCGCAGGGTGGCGGGCGGACTGAATTCCGGACAGCAGAGACAGTTCATTCAGGATCTCAGCCCGATTCTTTTGTCCAAAAAAGGAGCAAAAAGCAAAATTTCCCCCCAGGAACACATGGAAATATGGATGGCTGTGGCCAATATGGAACAGCTTCTGGTCAAGGACAAAATCAAATGGGGTCGCCAGCTTCTGTCTGAGATTGAGGAAAGAAAGGGCAGATCCCAGTATGTCTGGTCTCTTTCCCGGATCGGCGCGCGGGATTTGCTGTACGGGCCGGTGGACCGGGTGATTCCTGCCAAAGAGGTGGCCGAATGGATGGAAATCCTTCTGGCAAAAGAATGGACAAACCCCAAAGCCCTTGTTCCTGCCCTTGCGCAGATGGGACGCAGAACCGGGGATCGGATCCGGGATATTCCGCAGCCTCTGCGGGAGCGGATTGTTCAAAGACTCTCAGCATATGATTTTGCCGGGCCCTGGATCAGAATGCTCACAGAGATCACGCATATGGAAAAACAGGAACAGAATGCGGTTTTCGGTGAATCCCTTCCTGCAGGACTTGTGCTGCGTTCCTGAAAGGAACCGGAATGTTCGGGTCATAAGTGCGCAATGGAAAGTTTCAGGTATTCAGCAAACCGGATTTTTGGGAAAATACGGTTTTTCTGAAAATGCTGAACCTGAAAATTTATGCTGACCTGTTTAAAAACAGAAGACATGGCGGAGTCCCGAAGGGAAAGTTTGGGAGGCGGTGCAGATTTTGCCAAACTTTCCGTTCAGTACTCCGGGGATGCAAAAAATCCGGGGAAAATCCTGTGAAGGCAATCTGCAACCTGATGGTTCACAGACAAATGAAAGGAGAGGAGAGGAATATGAAAAAAAATTTTCGGATCCCGTCAGTATGCTGTCTGGCAATGGCAATGCTTCTTTTGGGTGCAGCTTTCGGACAGACTGAGGAAACATCGGATTTATGGTTTCAGAAAGGGCTGGAGGAGGCCAGACAGGGCCGCTCCGATCAGGCCATAGCGCATTACACAAAGGCAGTGGAGCTCAATCCTCAGAATTCAGCGGCTTATATCAACCGGGGGCTGGCATGGCATCAGAAAAAAGAATATGAAAAAGCCATTGCCGATTATGACAAATCCCTGGAACTGAAACCTGACAATCCGGCAGGATACAATAACCGGGGCCTGGCATGGGTGCAGAAAAAGGAATATGAAAAAGCGGTTGCAGATTATACGCTTGCGCTGAAACTGGATCCCGGTTTTGCCCAGGCATGGTTCAACCGGGGAAATGCCTGGGATGAGAAAGGCGATGCAGAAAAAGCCCTTGCCGACTACAGCCGGGCCGTTGAACTGGAAGAGGATTATGCCAGAGCCTGGTACAACCGCGGCATTATTCTGTTCAGCAAAGGGGATATGGATGCAGCCATCGCGGATTTCACCAGAGTGATCAAAGTTGACAGCAAATTTGCCCAGGCATGGTACAGCAGGGGCATTGCCTGGTTCAAGAAGGAGGATTTGGATCGGGCCATCGCGGATTTCACCAAAGCACTGGAAATTGATCCGAAATATGCGGAGGCCTATTACAACCGGGGCATTGCATGGGCCGACAAAGGGGATTATGACCGGGGCATCGCGGATTACAGCAAAGCCATTGAACTCAGTCCCCGCGCGGAATGGATCAAAAAAAGATTCTGACGAATACACTCCCCAAGGGGTTCCAGAATCCTTGGGGTTTTTCGGAAAATTGTGCAGATTATTGGTCTGTCAAATAATTTTTTTTACATCAGAAATCCGCACAGGAGTGCCAAACTGAAAGCTTGGCAAAACCCCCAAAAAGGAGAGTTCCAAACTTTCAGTTTGGACTCCTCAGAATGCAGGGCAAACGCATTTGACTTTGACATGATTTTTGATTTCTGTAAAAACAATTGGTTATCAAAAAAAGCCAAATTTTTGACATTTTTTAACCTGTTGATTTTTATGATACCGGTTTTTCAAATGCGTTTACCCTGCCTCAGAATGTCAGAAAAGTTAATTGACAGCCCAATTATTTTGCTGCACCCTCCAAATCAGATTCAGCGATCTGCGCAATGGTGTTTTTCAGGCTTTCTTTCCAGTCTTTTGTTTCAATACTGAAATATTCCCGAATCCGGGTGCAGTCCAAAGCGGAATACGCGGGTCTCCGGGCCGGGGTGGGATACTGATCGGTGGCAATGGCATTGACCTTTTGGGTGCGGATGGGAAAAAAGGGACGGGCCATTTCTATAATCTTTTCCGTAAAACCGTGCCAGGTGGTAATGCCTTTTCCGCAGTAATGATACGTTCCCCAAGGGATATTTCCGCCCTGAGAGATGCGATATGCAATCTTCAGAACAGCTTCTGCCAAATCCGCCGCGCAGGTGGGACAGCCCTGCTGATCTGCCACAACGCCAAGTTCTTCTCTTTCCTGTCCCAGCCGGATCATGGTTTTGACAAAATTGTGGCCGTGAACCCCATACAGCCAGGCAGTTCGGACGATAAGATGCTCTTTCAGTCTGTTTCTGACCTCCTCCTCACCTTCGGCCTTGCTTTTTCCGTAAACACCCAGAGGCGATACCGGATCGATTTCCGCATAGGGAGATGTTTTTTTCCCGTCAAAAACAAAATCCGTGGAAATGTGAATCAGGGGAATCTTTCCCCTTTTGCAGAAATCCGCAAGATTTGCAGAGCCGTTTCTGTTCACGGCAAAAGCGGTTTGTGCATCGGATTCGGATTTGTCAACATTCGTATAGGCTGCGGCATTGATGAGCAAATCAGGATGGAAATCTTTGACACATTCTTCAATGCTTTCCGGTTGGGTAATATCCAGTTCCGGCAGATCCAGTCCCAGCAGAGAAAAATCTTTTCCCTGACGCATGAGTTCCCATCCCAGTTGGCCCTTTGCACCGGTAATCAGTATGTTCATTTCTCTTTCCTCCCTTTGGGAAGCCGATCCGGAGCGCATTGGGCAAGGCGGGGATAACGGCTGTCTTTTTCAGAAATGATGGGATTTTCAACAGGCCATTCAATACCGATTTCAGGATCTGACCAGAGAATGCCGCCCTCATCATCTGCCGCGTAAAAATCCGAGCATTTGTACAAAAAACGCGCGGTTTGGCTGAGTACGCAGAAGCCGTGGGCAAATCCTTCGGGAATGAACAGTTGCCGGTGATTCTGATCGGAAAGAATCACGCCTGTCCATTTGCCGAATGTCGGAGAACCGGGCCGGATGTCCACAGCCACATCAAAGATTTCTCCGGATACGGCCTGCACCAGCTTGGCCTGGGGATTGCGAATCTGATAATGCAGTCCTCTCAAAGTGCCGCGCACGGAAAAGGAAAGGTTGTCCTGCACAAAATGCCGGTCAATGCCGGATTCCCGGTACCGGTTTTCCTGAAAGGTTTCCATGAAAAACCCGCGCGGGTCTTTGAATACGCTGGGTTCCACAATCAGAACCCCCTCAAGTGAAGTGGGTATGATGTTCATTTTTTTCCTGCAAACATTGGGTTTGTATTTTTCAGACAGATACAGCCTGATTTTGCTTTTCATATTGAGATGAATACACAGTTAGGGTTTGTAAAAAAATAACCTGTACAATTTTTTCGTCCTGAACCCTGAGGGTTTTGAAAACCCTCAGGGTTTGCAACAAGTTATTTTTATACAGCCCCTTACTTCAAACAGACGGATTTTTCTCCCCCGCATCCTGCACAATGGATTCGATCTGCTCTGCAACCGGATCAGATAACCATTCATTTCCGCATAAGGAAAAGATGGTCACAGGCATTTGTCTGATCTCCGCAACAATGCCTTTGACATCTGCGGTAAAGGTTGTAAACCCTGGCTTTTTCGTTCCTCCGCAACGCAGGCAGAGAATACCTTCCTCCTGATTATCCCTCATATCTCAGCATTTCCGTCAGATACTGACCATACGCGTTTTTCAGCAGAGGACGTGCCAGTTTTTCCACCTGTGCTGCATTGATGTATCCCTTGCGAAATGCAATTTCCTCCACACAGGCAATTTTCAGTCCCTGCCGGGCCTCAATGGTTTCAATATAATTCGATGCCTGCATCAGGCTTTCATGGGTTCCGGTATCCAGCCAGGCAATGCCGCGGCTCAGTTTTTCCACCCGGAGATCGCCCATTTTCAGATAGGCCAGATTCACATCCGTGATTTCCAGTTCCCCTCTTGCCGATGGTTTGAGACCGGCCGCAATGTCAGTCACCTGATTGTCATAAAAATACAGACCGGTCACAGCATAATTGGATTTGGGCGTTGCCGGTTTTTCCACTATGTCAAGGGCTTTTCCGGATTTGTCAAAACTGACCACGCCGTAACGCTGCGGATCTTTCACCCAGTAACCGAAAACGGTGGCACCGTCTTTGCGGGAAACTGCATTGTCCAGCTTGGCAGTCATGCCGTGACCGTAAAAGATATTGTCCACCAGAATCAGGCATACGGAATCCTTTCCAATGAATTCACGTCCCAGAATGAATGCCTGTGCAATGCCTTCGGGCGCAGGCTGTTCCACATAGGAAAAAGAAAGTCCCCACTGGGAACCGTCTTCCAGCAGTCTTTTGAAAAGGGGAAGATCATGGGGGGTCGAGATGATGAGAATTTCCCGGATGCCGGACAGCATGAGCACGGAAAGGGGATAATAGATCATGGGTTTGTCGTATATGGGCAGGAGCTGCTTGCTTACCACTTTGGTAATGGGATACAGACGTGTGCCTGAACCGCCTGCCAAAATAATGCCTTTCATGGTGCGATCTCTTTCATAAGTATTTATTTTTAAAAATATATTTTTATATTCATCCAGATTTGTCTTTATATGGCACAGAAAACTGCCAATATGCTGGATCAATATAAGTACCCAACCGAAAGTTTTCAGATATAAAAAAACCGGATTTTTCCGGAAAAATCCGGTTTTTCTGAAAATTTTACACCCGAAAATTTATGTCGCCTTACTTATTTTCCTTTTTCATACTACAGAAAAGGGGAAAAGGTCAACCGTACTGTTTATCCTGGTTGCGCACAAAATATAACATATGGTAAACAGTCAGCAAGAAATGGAGGTTCATGTGAAAAAAAACAGCGTCACCATTCTCCTCATCCTCTGCACCCTGCTTTCCGGCATGTCCCTGCGCCTGTCTTTTTTGCAGAAACAGCTCATTCCCCGGCAGACAGGGGACAATATTTCTGCCCCGGAGGGAGAATTTGCATCGGGAGAACCGACTGAGATTCTTGAGGATGAAAGCCTGTTCCGTGCTCTGTGGGAACCAGGTCTGATTCTCCCCGTGTCCGATGATCTTCTGGAAATGAAACCGCCGGATTATTTTCTGATTCAAAAGGCAGAACATCCGGATTTACCGGATACGGAAGAAATGAAACAGCAGGAAAAACTGCTGAATGCCCTGTATCATTCCCCTGCCGGGCATATGAGAATGATTTTATCGGGGCCTTTGTCTTAACAAATTCAGGGGACTGGCCGGAATGCTCCTGCTGCCGGTGCAGGCGGCCTGTGTGCTGATCCTGCGGGAATGTGCGGAACAGATCCGGATGCAGAGAGAAAAACTGCGGGATCATGAGCGGCGCAAAGCCGGGCAGGTGCTGGAACTTCTTCTGCGGGGACCGGCCTGGATGCACATCACCCGCTGGGCCATTGCATGGAGCAACGCACTGGGTCTGCTGCCGGTCATGGGCCAGCCCATGACATGGATTTCGGCCGCCAACAGCCACCTGATTTTCTTTGCGCTGCCTGCGCTGGTGTTGGGGATGATGGCCGGGGGGTGGGAAAAGGAATAAAAAAAATCAACTGTGCCCGTCATCCTGAATTTCTATTCCTTTTTCTTTCAGCAGGGACTGAATACGCCTTAATTTCTCCTCTGTCTGCGCCGCCTTTGTTTCAACCTGCTTTTTTTTCCTTTTCAGCCTGCTTTGTCTGCCTTCTCTGCTTTTCAGCCTTTTCTTCGGCCAGGGCAACCATCTTTCTGGCCTCCTCAGGCTGGTGCAGCCAGGTGTTGCGCTCGTATATGGCCTCCAGGCGGCTCTGGTACAGCAGCCAGGTACTCTGATTTTCCGAAAAATTCCGCAATACGTTCATAACCTGCCTCATTTCCTCTGTGTCAAGGATTTCCGGGAGCCTGTCCGTTTCAGCATTCTTTCCCTCCCTGAAAAGATATATCCATCTGTCCTTTTCAGTCCCCGCGCTTTTTTCCTGTTTCCATTTCGGAAGCTGAAGAATGTGGATTTTCAGGTGATCCGTCAGGGAAAGACTGTGTGCGGGATCGTACACCTGAAAGCGCAGATGGCAGTCATCCGTTTCCGGAAAAAGGTTTCCGTCCACCAGCCACACCAAGATCACAGGACAGAGTTTCAGGTATGAGTCCCCGTCCCCCATCAGGGAATGGTATATGCTGCTCCAGGTGAAAAGCACACGGGATGTCAGCGCGGCATGAACGGCCATCTGTATCTCAATCTGGTAACTATTCCCTTTTTCATCAAGGGCCTTGACATCCACCACTGTCAGTCTGTCCCCGATGAACTCTTTTTCATTGCAGGGGTTGAGTATGCTCACATCCCGGATACGTTTTCCCGGTTCCGGTTCCAGCACGGCATTGAGAAAATGGATGGGAAGATTTTTATTCTCCTCCTTTCCCAGTATGCTTTTGAAAACGCAGTCCACTTTCGGATCAATTCTGTGTTTCATGCGGCCTGTTCTTTTATGTCCGGATTATTTTCTGTCAGTGTAAAAATATATGAGGTTGGGCAGGAATGCAAGATCGGATAAATCTGAAATAGATTCCCCATTGAAAATACACTTATAAGCAGGTAAAAAGAAGTTTTTGTGCATTCAAAAAAACCGGATTTTTCCTAACAATCCGGTTTTTCTGAAAATCCTGTCAATCCCTTAATCCTGAAAATCCCGGTTCAGACAACACCCACCCTCCGGCACTTCAGATCCCGGAGCGCATATATTTTGTCTTCGGATTTGTCTTCCGGGTGTGTGGAATGAATTTTCAGCAGTGCTTTGGCGGTCTGGGCAATCCAGCCCAGAAAGGAAAAAGAAGCTGGAGACAAGATGAGCTATATGTCCGTGATTTCGTATTTTCCCTTTTCCAGGGTGATGACTGTGCATTTTTCCATCATAAAAATCCTATACAACAGGAAAGGGGACAGGTCAATTTAATATTGATTGTCTTTCTGATATGGAATATGGTAAAAGAACAGATGATTTCAAACCGGAGACTGAATCATGCAGCAGTATGACATTGCAGCCAAAGTACTCATCGAATCCTGCCGGGATGAACTGATCCGGGAATTCATCGGCATTGAAATCAGTGAAAGCCGTATGACTGAAAATCTGCCGCAGGAAACCGTAAGCCTGAAACGCAGCGATTTTCCGGTCATCGTCACCGACACAAACGGAAAACGGATGATGGTGATTCTGGAAATCCTGACCCGGTGGAGTTGGACGGCCCCGCTCAACCTGCTGGACTACCGCACCCGGTATCTGCTGAAAAACGACATGGAAGTCATTTCCTGCATCATTCTTCTGCTGCCTTCGGGCTCGGCTTCAGATATTTATGAGGACAATGAAGTCCGGTTTTCCTACCGTCTGGTAAAAATTTATGAGGCCGATGCCCGGAAGATCGTATCCGAAGGCCCTGTCTGCCTGCTCCCCTTTGTTCCCTTAATGAAACACGGAAAAGAGATGGTCAGCCAGGCTGACAGCCTGATTTACCGCAGCGGAAAACCCAGAAAGGAAACAGCGGACATGCTTACATCCATGGCCATTCTGTCCGGGCTTATCTCCGCGGAGCTTCCCGCGGAACTGATTGCAAGAAGGAGGGACATTATGATCGAATCCGCAGCATATGATATTATTAAAAATGAAGGAAGAGCAGAAGGAAGAGCCGATGGAAAAGCAGAAGGCATTCAGTTGGGAATCCGGGAAGGAATTTTAAGGTCTGTCATAACGCTGCTGGAAGTGAAATTCGGAGCCAACATACTGGAATTGTACAGAGAAATAAAAAAGATACAGGATAATGGCAGACTGGAAGAAATCATCATGACAATCAAAGCCGCAAAATCACCCGAAGAGGTTCTGGCCTTTATTCGGGATACAGCATAAGAAAACAGCACCTGCAGTTACAAGGAAATTTCCCCATGTTCGGCATATTCCGAAAATCCGCCCCTTCCTCCCCCTGGCTGGGAAGCGATGAAAGACTTTTCACCCTGAAACTGACCGGGGTGGAAAATCCCCTTGATCCTTCGCCTTTGTGGGATTCCTGCTACAGAGGCGGAAAACAGATCACGGAAAGCAGCACCGGCAGTACGGCACTTCGTCTGCGGGATGCGCTGGATATGCACCGGGCCACGATTCTCGGCAAGGATTCCCGCGGGTGGCAGACAGAAGAAAAGATTTACAGTACAGAATGCCGGATTATACCTGACTGTCCTGATCTGCAGATGAAACATGATGAACCTGTAAAAAGTCAGAAATCCCGTCATCCCGGCGAAAGCCGGAATGACGAAAAAAATTTCGACTTTTTACGGGATCATCAGACATTGTCGTTTTTATTTCCGGTGACAATCCACACCGGGTTCTGCGCGGCAAGACGTTCACCCCAGGGCATGGCCTTTCCCGCGCTGATCTGCATCTGTATGATTTCCATTGTAAACCCGATTTTCCGCAGGGTGTCAAGAGCTGTCTGCATATTTTGCAGCAGAACTGTGTTGATGACCATGACACCATTGTCTTTCATATATCCGGCAGCCGCCCGGATAATGCTTTCAAGATGTTTTCCCCCGCCGCCGATGAACACCCGGTCAGGCCGGGGCAGATTTTCCAGTCCGTCCGGAACAACCGTCTGCATCACTTCCATCTGATAAGCCCCAAAGCGTTTCCGATTCTCCCGGATCTGCGCAATTCTTTCCGGATGCTGTTCGAGAGCAAAAATCTTCCCTTTGGGAAGAAACAGTGATGCTTCCACAGACACGGAACCGCTGCCCGCGCCCAAATCCCAGAGAGTCAAATCCGGAGAATTCAGCCGAAGTTTGGAAAGGGTGACAGCCCGGACTTCAGCTTTGGTAATCAGGCCATTCTCGTGAGCAAAGACATCATCCGGCATTCCTGTATGCAGATTCGCGGAAAACTGCATTTTTTCTTTTCGGATGAGAATGACCAGATTGGGATCGGCAAATTTTTTTTCCGCAGCTTCTTTCGCATCAAGCCATTGCATCTGTTCCGCGTCTGTTCCCATCTGCTCCAGCACGCACATGCGGAAAGCTGTTATTTCTTTTTTCGCAAGAAACTGTGCCAGCCACGCGGGAGAATGCTGGGGATCGGTCAGGAGAGCGATTTTGTTTTCTCTGCACAGCGCCTCCATCAGTTGACTTTCATCCAACTGTCCGTGCATACTGATGATGCAGGCATCCTGCCAGGATTGCTTTATACGGGCAAAAGCAGCGCTGACAGAAGTGACATTGGGCCAAATGCGCACATGTTCCGCTCCGATTTTTTTGACCAGATAAGACCCGATGCCGTGAAAAAGCGGATCACCGGAAGCCAGAACCGCAATGGCCCTATCTGCCCTATGCTGCCGGACAAAATCCGCAACTTCGCCGAGATTTTTGCCGATTTCCTTTTTGATTCCGGAAAAATTTTCAAAAAAGGCCAGATGCCGCTTTCCGCCGATGAGAATATCCGCTGAACCGATAATTTTCAGATGCTCTGCTGTGAGATCAGCCGTTGAAAGTCCCAGACCGATGACCGATACCATTTTCATGGCAGTTCTTCCCCTTTTTCCGAATCATAGACCGGATGGCCATGAAAATCAAATATCATGCCTTCCACACGCAGAGAGGGAGATGCAAAATTTTTGGCAGAGGCCATCATCTGTTTTCCCACACAGGCAATAAGATGCGGATACTGCGGGAAGATGATTTCAAACGCGTGCCGGGCAGTGTTGGCATGGGAAATGTTTTCAGCCAGTTTCTGATTTCCAGTGATTTCCTTTGCCCATTCGGACAATTTGTGCAAAGTGAGTTCTGATTTGGCCGCATGGGTATGGGGAAAACCCAGAGCCATTTTCAGGGCCTTGCCGAAAAAAACCGCCAGACGGATTTTCTCAAAACCCTTTCCGGATGCGCTTTGCAGGGATTTTTCAAAAAAATCGCCGATCTGGACAAAGGCTTCTTCCGGAAGAACCGGCCAGACTGCCTGTGCAAAGCGTTCACTGCGGCGTCCGGTGGTCAGAACCAGTTGCCGAAGGCCGGAAGCATAAGCCACAGACATGGCCGCGTCAATGGTCGCGATATAGGCTTCATGGGACATGGGACGCACAAGGCCGGTGGTTCCGAGGATGGAAATCCCGTCCACAATGCCAAGCCGGGCATTGAGGGTTTTTTTTGCCAGTTCCCTTCCTTTGGGCACAAAAAGTTCAATGGAAACCGAGACACTCCGGTAATGCGAATCCAGCACGTCTGTCACAGCCTGACGGATCATTTTCTGCGGCCCGGAATTGATGGCCGGATTTCCGGGAGCCACTTCCAATCCCGGCTTTGTCACCCGGCCCACACCTTCTCCGCCTGTGATGCGGATTTCCGCACCGTTGCGGGTGTCATTGGAAATCTCAACCTTTGCGCCGATTTCCGCATGATGGGTAATATCCGGATCATCGCCCCCGTCCTTGATGACCGTGCAGACAGATTTGCGCGCTGATTCCGCATGACACGCGTGTACGGGAATATCCATGAGATCACCCGTAAGCAGGGAAATGCTGACCTTTGGCGGAAAATGTCCGGTAAGCAGATACTGCAGTGCACCTTTGGCGGCCGCAGCCGCGGCTGCCCCGGTTGTAAAACCCGTGCGGAGTTTTTTTTCACTATGGCAGGACAAGGTTATGCTTTGTTCTGTTTTGCGATGATAATGGACCAGTATTTCGGAGGCCGGTCTTTGAATTCCCGCACATCCCGGATGATTTCCTCCTCAGGCAGGCCGCAACTGCAGATGCCCACGCTGTTTTCCAGAAACCCGCATTCCTCCAAAGCCTGCGCAATATCCCCCGCGTTTTTGTATGCTTTGAGAAAAACCACGTTTTCCGGTTTGGGGTCCAAAGAACGGAGATGATCTCCGCCTTTGACACCGGAGGTGAGAAAAAGGGATTCCTCGCCTTCAGTCAGGGGAATGTTCAGCCGTGCCGCGGCAGCCTGATAGGAGGTGATGCCCGGAATGGTTTCAATGGGCAGATGCGGAGCCAGTTTCTGCACGTTTTTCAGAATATATCCGTAAGTGGAATAGGTGGTGGGATCTCCCAGTGTGATAAAAGCAGCATTTTTGCCGGATTCCAGATGCTCAATAAGGGTCAGGGCATGACTGCGCCACGCCTGTTCTGCTTTCTCTTTGTCCTTTGTCATGGGAAAGGGCAGTATGACAATGGGAGTTGTCTGCGGAATATGATGCTGCGCAATGCTGACCGCCATGCTGTACTGATTTTTGGAAGAGGAAGCCGCGAACACCGTATCCACACTCTTTAAAATGCGGACAGATTTCAGGGGAATCAGTTCCGGATCTCCGGGGCCTGTGCCAATGCCGTATAAGGTTCCATAGGTTTTGTTCATTATGATTACTCAATCTCTGAGGAGGTGTTACAATCTGTTTTCCGAAGCCATAATCAGAAGCGCGTTGACCACAGCGGCTGCAATGTTGGAACCGCCCTTGCGGCCGGTATTGGAAATAAAGGGAATGTCCATTTTTATCAATTCTGCTTTGGATTCGGCCGCGTTGACAAATCCCACAGGCAGGCCCACAATCAGAGCGGGTTCTGCCTTTTTTTCCTTCACCAGTTCCATCAGACGCAGCAGCGCGGTGGGCGCATTGCCAATGACATAAATTCCGTCTTTCATCAGGGGAACTGCCGCATCCACTGCGGCACGAGCGCGGGTTTGCCCGCTTTTCTTTGCCAAATTCGCGACCTTTTCCTCTCCCATCAGGCAGACAACCGGGGTTCCGAACCGGGCCGCGTCTTTTTTCCGTATGCCGGATTTGGCCATTTCCGTATCCGTGACAATGGTTTTTCCCGAACGAATGGCCGTCAGCCCCGCTTCTGTGGCACAGGGATGAAAGCGAACAGTTTTCATATATTCAAAATCCGCCGAGGTATGAATCATCCGCCGGACAATGTTCCAGTGTTCCGAAGGAAAGTCGTGCACTCCGGCTTCCCTGTCAATAATTTCAAAACTCAGGGATTCAATCTCTTCAGGTTTCATGTGCCAGTCCTTTCCTGCCGGTATTCGCGGCAGGCTTTGACAAAATTTCGGGCCGCTTCGGGTTCACTGCCGAAATGAAGATGAATGTAACTGCCCTGGGTGCGGTATATCTGATACCCTTCGGCCATCTGTGATTCTCCGGAGCGGTTTGACACCGCATACACTTTTTCCATATTTCTGTTGCCGGAATCTGCTGTAATGCCGGAATAATGAAATTCATGCCCCCGCAGCCGCAGTCCCGGATTTCCCAGCAGTGTATCTGTTTTCAGACAGATTTCCCGGTATCCCAGAGAGCGCAGCCGCGGAAACATGGCAGTATGAAAGGGAAATATGCCGGTCATGGGCCATTTTTTCCCTTCTGTGTCGCTGATCTCCTCACAAAGATACATGAATCCGCCGCATTCTGCATAAACGGGCATTCCCTTTTCACTTTTTTCCCGAATTTGCTGCCGCAGTTGCATGTTTGCGGACAGTTTTTCCGCAAACAGTTCCGGATATCCGCCGCCGAAATACAGGCCGTCGAGATTTTCCGGCAGGGACCTGTCTGTGACGGGAGAGAAAAAAACAGGTTCCGCACCAAAAGCCCGCAGCATATCCAGATTGTCCTGATAGTAAAAACAGAAGGCTTTGTCCCATGCAATGCCGATGCGCACAGTTTTTTCCTGCGCTGCTGTCTGCTGTTGTGAGGCAGATTCAAAAGCAAAATCCGGCAGATGTTTCAAAAGCTCATCCAAACTGATATGGGATTCAATCAGATCTGCCAGTCTCCTGATGCGTTCCGCTGAGAGTCCATGCTCCTGCTCTGTCACCAGTCCCAGATGTCTTTCCGGAATGCTTATCTCCGCATTCCGGACAATGCCGCCAATGCAGGGCATGGACACATGATCTTCCAGAGCCTCTTTCAGATAAGACAGATGCCGGGGACTGCCCACAGAATTGAATACCACACCGGCAAAATGCACATCAGGATCAAAGCGCTCAAATCCCTGCACCAGTGCAGCCGCACTCCGTGCCATGCTGGAGGCATCTGTGACCAGCAGCACCGGAAGCCCAAGCCATTTTGCCATCTGAGCGGCAGAACCGGCCTCGCTTCTGCCGTCATATCCGTCAAACAGGCCCATGACCCCTTCCACCACAGCAATGTCAGCCTGCGCGGCATGTTTTTGGAAACAGCGGATATTGCAGTCTCTGGACAGCATCCAGCCGTCCAGATTCCGGCTGATGTTTCCCGCGACAGCACTGTGATGCCCCGGATCAATGAAATCCGGCCCCACCTTGAAAGGCGCAACGCGAAGTCCTCTCCGCACAAACGCGGCCATCAGTCCCAGAGCAATGGTGGTTTTGCCGCAACCGCTTCTGGTTCCGGCCACAAGGACTGCTTTGATGGTATTCCTCCGAAATTTCAAATTTCCCCTTTGTCCTCAGGGAATGAAATCCCCTCAAGGCTTTCAGGTCTCATCTTCAATATCCAGTGCCTCATCATCCGCGATTTTGATGGAAGAATTGGAAGATATGCTGCTGATGGCATCTTCTCCCACAAAATCATCTTCCAGTGCCTCCTCTTCCAGCAGATCATCAAGATCCGAAGAATCTTCCTCAATGGAACCCAGGGTATCCATCTCATCAGGCATTGCAGAGGCAGTTGCTGACAAAAGCTGGGTATCGTCAAAAACAGCTTCAGCAGAGGACGGGCCGTCCGGGTCATAAACCTCCCGGACAGCACTGACAATTTTTTCCATGTAGGAGGTGGGTGGAAACAGGTTTTTGGTCCGCAGAAAGGCCACCAGCGCGTCATCACTTTCTGACATTCTGGCCTGCACCTCATTTCGCTCATACACCTGCTCACAGAGGAGGGAAAGAATATCCTTGTCCAGTTCGGCAAACTCTCTGAGTATCAGTGAATTTTTTTCATCATCTCTTACAATCATGTATTTCTGTTTCATTGTTTTTTCTCCTTGCTCTGTAACGCATTCCTTCTCCCCAGAATGCACAGAAAAACGGATCAAGGCGATTCCGCTTCCCGTGATCAGAGAATTCTTTCATACGCTGCTGTCCTAATCCGCTCATGGCTGTTTCTGCAAAAAATATCAGGCTCCTGCCCGGTTGACATTCATACTGTCATAAGACCGGAAAATCAGTTTTTCCTTTTCCCTGCGCTCATCGGGCAGAGGGAAAAGAGGCAGACCCTGGAAATGCTTTACTGCGGCTTCTTTTGTCGGAATTGCATTCAGCCCCTCACCAATGCGCTTTCCGGACACCGTATCCAGCACAATGGCTGTTTTGCCGTCCGAAACGGCTGCAAAGGGAATCTGATAGGTATCCAGCAGCCGGGCAGCAGAAATCACTTCCCGCTCACGGGAGCCCAGGGAACCTGCCGCACATTTGATGAGCATAAAACGCCTGCCCTTGACACGTATGACCAGATCCGCAGCGGAGCGGTAGGTCTCTCCTGCAACCCGGATTTCCATGGGGGTATCCACATTGATATCGCTTTTGTCAAACCCTTTTTCTTCCACCAGCAGGCGCTCAACTGCCTGCCGGTTGGCCTCGGAACCTGTATCCGGAACTTCCTTTCCTGTGATAAAATCCGTAAGGGTATCGGTCTGTCTGGTATTTTTCATCATCTGCTCCGCGTTTTCAGTTGCCGGTCAATCCCATTGATTTAATCGGAAATGATTCCACAGCCTGAATCAAACTGCCTGAATCAAACTGTCAGGTTTTTTCAATCAGAGAAAGACCGCTCATATCCTCCGGTTTTTCAATGCCCATCATATCCAGCAGCGTGGGAGCGATATCCCCCAGCACACCTTCCCGAAGACAGACATTCTTACGCGTGTCATCCACCAGAACAAGACGCACCGGATTGAGGGTGTGCGCGGTATGCACATTTCCGTTTTCATCCAGCATTTTTTCCGCATTGCCGTGATCCGCGGTGACAAGGGCCGCACCGCCCTGGGACAGAAGCTCGGAAACAATGCGATCCACACATCTGTCAACAGTCTCACAGGCTTTTACCGCCGCTGCCATCACGCCCGTATGCCCCACCATGTCCATGTTGGCAAAATTGAGAACAATGAAATGATATTCACGGCTTCGCAGACGTGCAAGCACCTCTTCCGTGACTTCCACCGCGCTCATTTCCGGTTTGAAATCATAGGTCGGCACGTCACGGGGGGAAGGAATCAGGCATCGTTCTTCCAAAGGAAAGGGTTTTTCCTCTCCGCCGTTGAAAAAATAGGTGACATGCGCGTATTTTTCAGTTTCCGCAATGCGGAGCTGGCGCAGCCCCTGCGCGCTGACAACCTCTCCGAGAATACCCTTCAGATGAACCGGCGGAAAGGCAATGGGAAAGGCAAAGGTTTCATCATACAGTGTCATGGTGACATATCCGCAGAATTTCGGCACATGCTGCCGCGGAAAGAAATCAAAGTTCAAATCCGCAAGCGCACGGCTGATCTCCCTTGCCCGATCCGCGCGGAAATTGAAAAAAATCAGACCGTCCTGGTCCTGAATGATTCCTGCCGGAGTCCCATTCGGATTCTGCAGCGCGACAGGTTTGACAAATTCATCAGTCTCGCCCCGGTCATACGCGTTCTGCACTGCCTGCACCGGATCCTTTTCCGCCATGCCTTCTCCGGATGTGTACAGACGAAATGCCTTTTCAATCCTGTCCCAGCGCTTGTCCCTGTCCATTGCATAATAGCGTCCGCAGATGCTGGCAATGGCTCCGAAACGGTGCTTATCCATATGATCCTGAAGCATTTTCACATAACGGATCCCGTCTGTCGGGGCTGTATCCCGGCCATCCAGAATCGCGTGGACATACACTTTGTTCAGCCCCTTTTCACGGGCCATGTCCAGAAGGGCCAGCAGATGGGTCAACTGACTGTGCACACCGCCGTCTGAAACCAGACCCATGAGATGAAGCGCTGAATTCTTTTCCCTGACCTTTTCCATTGCGGAAGACAGGACAGGATTATGGAAAAAACTGCCGTCCCGCACTGCCCGGTCAATGCGCAGCAGATCCTGATACACAATTCTGCCCGCCCCGATATTGAGATGTCCGACTTCGGAATTGCCCATGATTCCCTGCGGCAGTCCCACAGCTTCTCCTGAACAGATCAGCCGTGTGCGGGGATATTGGGCCAGCAGCCTGTCCAGACAGGGGGTTTTGGCAGCCATGACCGCATTGCCTTCGGAAATCGGGCTGAAGCCCCAGCCGTCCAGAATCATCAGCAGATAAGTGCGCTCAGTCCTCATCATCAAAATCCTCATCTGTCCGCTCTGTGTTTCCCGATTTTGCCATTTGCAGCATGGATGGCGTTTCTATACGCTCTGCATCGGCCCACAGTCCTTCCAGATTGTAAAAATTGCGGGTGGATTCATAAAAAACATGGATGATCACATGACCGTAATCCAGCAGTACCCAGTGGCCATCCTGCATTCCCTCAACGCCTATGGGCCGGATGCCCTTTTCTTTCAGTTCTGTCTGAATATGTTCCCCAATGGCGCTCACCTGCCGGTTGGAACGGCCGCTGCAGATGATAAATATGTCTGCAATGGAAGTCAGACCGCGCACATCCAGCACCAAAAGCCCGGACGCTTTTTTTCCCAAAGCCGCTTTCACATACAGATCAACGGCAGGATCCACATCACTCATAATCAAAAAATTTCCTTAACAATCTGTTTAATTTGATAAAAATTGTTTTTATAATGTAACATGCTGTGCAAAATCTGACGGCAGATTTGACAACTTTCTGAAAGCTCCCGAATCCCAACTGAACCAGGTCTGCACATATAATTTGCATTTTTCCAAAAAATTTGACAGCCTGCAAAAGATTTGGCAATTTTCTGAAAGTTGTCAAATCCCATTTTTTCAGTCCAAAATCAGAACTGTTTCTGC
>CAZDIU010000029.1:0-29147 GCA_964505535.1 uncultured Desulfobacterales bacterium
TTTATATAATTTCCTGTGTTTAATGTCAACAGTTACTTTTGAAAGAGGTCTATTGTATAAACTTGTCAGGGAAATTTCAAGAGGTTCAAAAGATATTTTGGGGGATGTCCGGAAAGGATGGTTTTTGCCGATTTGAGAATCTTCCGATTATACCAAATCGCCATTGGTTTACAGGTTCTTCAATCTGTTTTGCGGAAACACCGGATTCCGGCTTTCGCGGGAATGACGTCATGCCTGCGAAAGCAGGCATCCGGAAAAATTTTCCGCAAAAATCCTTGAAGAACCATCATTAATTATCCTGCAAATCCGGATTCAGACAGTTTATCGTCAGTTATGCTTTCTGCCGATCAGATTTTTTTTGATCAGCCCGGTTTTCAATCCATGCGTGAACCTCATCCAGCGTTTCAAAATCAAAGAGTTTTTCCCCAAGAGCAGCAAGGTCTTTGATGCCAAGTTTTTTCAGAATCCGGGATTCTTCTGATGAACGGGAGTTGAACTTTACGGCTATCAGTTTTGCCAGCAGGGAAACCTGTCCCTCTTTTTTTCCCCGTGCCTGTCCGCGTTTTTCCCCGCGCTCCTCTCCCCGTTTTTCTCCCCGTTTTTCTCCCCGTTTTTCCCCTTCCAGCAATCCTCTTTTGAAACCAATCCTTTCCACACTTGTCATGTAAGGCATTTTTTCCTCCTTTTCCAGGGAAGCCAGATCTTCCCAGAACAGATTGTCCTCTTTTTCCGGCAGGTCCATCACCCAGTCAATGAAGCGGAACAGGCTGATCACATCCTGCCGGGAAAATCCCTTTCTGTAAAGATGTCTGATGATTCTCATTTTTTCATGCAGACGGTTTTCACTTTTCCCGGATGTCTCCTGTGCCAGAATATGGCCCATGACCACCAAGGCAAAGGGATTGGCACTTTTCATCAGCATATCCTGTTTCTTTGCATACGCGGACAGCCTGATGACCGGGAATCTGAACTTTACCTCGCATCCCCATTTTTTGCGGTCATATTTTCCAATCTCCGCTTTTTCCGGGACATGGCCGATCACGGCAAAGCTGACAGCCGGACGCCGGTATCTGTCAAAAATCCGGTAATTGTAAATGTACATCCGCTCGGAAAATCCGGGTTCCGGCTCATTCTGAATGTCTGTGTGAACCAGTCCCCAGGCCTCCTGCCCGTCCAGAAGAAAGACTCTGACCAGTTTGTCAACGTACCGCCTGCCTGTGTCCGCATTTTTTGTTATCTTCTGAAATTCCTTGTCAAGAAACTCATACCCCCTTGGCCAGTCAATCTCCGCATGTGCCTGCGGAAAGAAAAAGGCCATGAATTCCTGAAAATACTGCTCCAGCACCTCTTTCCAGGGAGTGTCATAATCATCCCGCATTTTTTTTATCCTTATGTTTCTGTATGCAGCGTATCGGATTTATATACCAGTCCCAAATCTTTTTTGCAATATCAGCATGGCGAAAAGTTTACGGGGGACTGAGGAAAAACAGATTTCCTGTTCCCCCTGTTTTCAGACCGTAACGAAGACAAAGGGACACGAAGTTTCGCACAATTGTTTTTCTGCTTTCATAAGCAATACCAATTCCCCATTGATCTGAAATATAATTTTTTTCGGAAAAACCGGATTTTTTAAAAAAATCCGGTTTTTTTACAGCGTTTTTTGATTGAACAGCATACACCGTCATTCCGGCGTAAGCCGGAATCCAGTCTGGATGCCGACTTTCGTCGGCATGACGGAATAATGACGACTGTATTCTGTCCGACTGAAAAATGCTGTAATACACAAAAACCTCTTTTTGCTAAATTATAAGTATCTTTTCAATGGGGAATCGGTATTACAGACCTGACAGAAAAATTTCAAGAAGTTCGGGGGATATTTCTGCCGGTACACTTTTTTCCCGGCAGTTCCTTTTCCGGATGGAACACCGGCCCGGAATTTTTTGACTTTTGGATACGATTGTGACATCATAAAAAAACAGGTGCACAGGAGCAACCTCTGGGGATTTCGCTGTATATGCTCTCCCAATGGGAAGTCTGATTTCTGAGAACTGTGGGAAACTGAACCTCCGGACGAAGCGGGCAGCGCTGTTTTTTTCGTTTTCATCAATTTTTCCGTCATTCCGGCGAAAGGCGGAATCCAGTATTTTCAAGATGTTCCGGATACAGGCTTTTGCCGGTATGGCGACACCGCCTGACATCAGTGATTAATATAAGGTACTTTTATGTCAGCATTTATACAAGGTTTTCTCCCGGCTTTTGCCGCCAATCTTTCTGCCCTGATGATTCAGACGGCCGGATCAAAAGCCGGTGAAAAATTCGGAAAAAAGGAAACACAGAAAGCACTGGAACGATGTGTGAAAAACGGCATTATGGCCCTGCTGACCCGTTCGGCGGATTGTTCTCCGGATACAGAACATATCCTCGAAGATTTTTTCAATGACTTTTTCAGAAATGAAACCGTCGGCCGGGAGTTGTCCAAAATGCTCCGGGGAAAACAGCCGGACAGGGAAGAACTGCTGTATCTTTTTGAAGAGGCCGGGTATGACAGCAACCGCCTGCCGGGACTGGATTTTGAAACCGCCATGCACGCGTTTGCTGCGGCGTTTACAGAATCGGCCATTGCGGAACCGGAACTCAGCCCCGTAATTCAGGCCGGGAACCTGACAGAGCAGACCGGGATTCAGGAAAAAATGCTGGCGGAAATCCGCGACCTGGTGGCCTTTCTCCGGGATGAAAATCACCGGATTACCGGAATTCATGCCGGAACCGTACAGGCCGAGAACATGGTCAGCGGCCAGCAGATCATTTATAACGTCGTCCGTCCGGAAGATGACAGCAGGGAACAGGCCGAAACCGAGGAACAGCATTACCTGAAAACCCTGATCCGCCACTGCGATTATCTGGATCTGGCCAGTATTGATGAGATGTGCAGTGCGGATGATGCCCTGCGTATCTCGGATGTGTTTACGGCTTTGCATGTGAAAGATGTTCAGCGGTTTCCGGGGGAGAGCATTGCAAAGGCCCTGAAGAGAAAAGACAGACCGGAGAGAACAAAGGAACAGGAGAATGAACCTGTTCCGGTGCAGGCCATTGAAGCCATCGGAGCCTTGCAGCGTCTTGCTGTTCTCGGTCATCCGGGCGGAGGGAAATCCACACTGGTCAATTATATCTGCGCGCAACTGGCTTTCCGCAGACTGGGCGATACCCGATCAGCAAAAGACCTGCCCGGATGGAAAGCCGGTGAAAACCCTTTGCCGGTGCACATCATTCTCCGGCAGTTCGCCGCGCAGATTCCACAAAACACCCGCAGGGGACATGCCGGGCTGGTATGGGATTATCTCCGGGAGCAGTTGAACAGAGAGGGCTGCGGACTGTTTTATGATACCCTCAGCCGCATTTTGAAAAAACAGGGCGGGATCATCTTTTTTGACGGGCTGGATGAGGTCATACAATCAGAGGAAGAGCCGAGAAGAGTCATCGTAAAAGAAGCCGTGCAGGATTTTTCCGGAACTTTGGACAAGTGCCGGATTGTCCTGACCAGCCGGGAATATGCCTATCACAAATCCCATGTCTGGCGTCTTCCGTCCAAAGAATTTCCGGAAATTGAACTGGCCCTGTTTCATTCGGAGCAGATTGAATCCTTCACCCGTATCTGGTATCAGCTCATCGGTATGCGCAAAGGGCTGAGTGAAGAAGAAAGCCAAAAACAGGCCGAATATCTGTCTGAGGCGGTAAAGGAATTTCCCCATCTGCAGGAACTGGCACAGTATCCCCTGCTGCTGACCCTTATGGCACAGGTTCACAGTGTGATCGGTTATCTGCCGGAAAACAGGGCTGATCTTTACGACCGTGCCGTCAACCTGCTGCTGGCCCACTGGGACAACCGGATTGTGCGGGATACACAGGGATGCAGTGTGAAAAAAGGGCAGATCATGCGCCTGGGTATCCGCCTGGAAACCCTGCGTTCGGCTTTGGAACGGCTGGCATTTTCGGCCCATGAAAAACAGGAGAAGGACAAAGACCGTTCCCTGCGGTGTGCGGATATTTCCATGAGCGATCTGCTCTATGTGCTGGAAGAAGACCTCAACAGCCTGGACAAAGCTAAAACCGTGGTGGAATACATTCACGAGCGGGCCGGTCTGCTCCATGCTTTGGAAGAGTACCGGGTATATGCCTTTCCCCACCGCACCTTTCAGGAATATCTGGCCGCAGTTCATATCAAAAGCAAAAGCAATTTTCATGAACTCCTGCGGGACAGAATCCGCAGAGACCGGCTGTGGTGGCAGGAAGTCTTTCTGCGGGCAGCCGGGCACTCCCGCAAATTCCCCATGTATGTTTCCGCAATGGTTTCGGCCCTTATCCCCAAAAATCCGGGGATTCCGGAAAGGTAAAACCGGACAAAGCCGCCGAAATCCGCGTGTGTGCGTGCGCTGAAAGAAACGGAATTTGAAAAGCATGTGGAAAAAGAATCTGACAACGGGATGTATTCGGCCACCTTTGAACGGGTGCAGAACTGGCTGCTGGCCGCCGTCATCTCGGATAAAAGTCTGGAAGCCAAAGAAAGGGCCGAATGCGGCCAGTCTTTGGCCGTTCTGGGCGATCCGAGAAAAGAAATCATGACACTGGAGCATATGGAATTCTGCCTGATTCCGTCCGGGGATTTTGTGATGGGAGACGGAAAGGAGCAGCATCTGAATAAATGCCTGACCCATCCTTTCTGGATGTCCCGCCATCCCGTCACCAATGCCCAGTATGAAGCCTTTGTGCAGGCCGGGGGATATGCAGAATCCCGGTACTGGACAGAAGCCGAAGAAGCCGGGTACTGGAAATCCGGAGAATTCAAAGGTCGTTTTGACAGCAGTTCCCGCACCTGTCCTTATGATTACGTTTTTCCGTATCATTTAAGCAACCATCCGGTGGTCGGCGTCTCTTGGTACGAGTCTCTGGCCTTCTGCAGGTGGCTCACGGATTTCTGGCGGGAAAAGGGAATTCTGAATGACAGATGGCATATCTGGCTGCCTTCGGAGGCCGAATGGGAAAAGGCCGCAAGGGGAGGAGTTGATATACCGGAAAATCCGCTCATTCTTCCGGCTTCGGCTAAGGGATGGGATACAGCGGAATACGGAAAAAGGAAAAAAAATACTGTCCGCACCTATCCTTGGGGCGAAGAAGCAGACAAAAACAAGGCAAATTATAATGATACCGGCATCGGTTCTACGTCTGTAGCGGGATGTTTTTGTTCCGGCATTTCACCTTTTGGCTGCTTGGATATGGCTGGGAATGTGTGGGAATGGACGCGGAGTATTTATAAGAAATATCCTTATGTGCCGGATGACGGAAGGGAAAATGAAAAAGCGGAAAGAGATATATCCCGTGTTCTGCGTGGCGGCTCGTATATCATCAATGCGGCGTCTGTGCGCTGCGCCGCCCGGTACTGGTACAATCCCGATGACAGGTACAACAATTGGGGTTTTCGGTTGTGTGTGCGCTCCCGTTTGGTAATCTGAACTCTGGAAACTCTGGACTCTGGTGCAGCGTGGGCATGAATGCCCACGCTGAATATGCAAAGGGCGATAAATCGCCCTGTGATTTTTATGATTCGCCTGATGGTTTGAATCAGCGCGCAGGTCGGGTCAGGCCGAAGGCCGTAACCCGGCATTATCCTCTGAAACTCTGGAACTCTGATCCTGCGAGCGAAGCGAGCAGCGCGATTTTTTTTCATAGCAGGGTGGGTGGAGCGAAGCGTAACCCACCATTCCGGCTGAGTTGTCTGAACCATGATTCACAGGATGAAAGGATTTTCATGATGATTCAAAAAGATGCGCAGGTCGGGTCAGGCCGCAGGCCCTAACCCGACATAATTCTGAAATCATACCGCACAAAGCGTATATTGCCAGAACAGATTTAAATTGTTATTTTTACAAAAGGTGCTGTGAAAAATTGGTCAGGCAGCAGAGGCAAAAAAATAAATGACATGAAAATGACCTCACAGGGGCAGGCCACGCTGGGTCAGCGAAGCCTAAATCCTGCAAATCCAACTGAAATCAAAGCAAAACAATGACAGAAAAAAACGATCTCACCCAACTGAAAAATGAACTGCAAAAACTCCAATCCGCGATTCAAAGCCAGAAAGGACTCAAGGGCATGATTTCCGATGAGGTTCTGGATGGAATTCTTCGGGATTTGGAATCCAGAAAACAGGATTTGGAAAACCGGTTGGCCCGTCTCAGCGGTTCCGGGGCCGTTTCATCCGGCAATGCCGCAACTGCTCCCGGAAAACATGGTATTGCCGTGGGCAGTGATGTTCACGGCTCCGTCCTCATCAGCGGAAACCATAATACCGTGGCAGGAAACGGCAGCACCATTATCAGAACCGGCGGCATTCACGCCAATGTCATCAACGCTGTCAATGTGGTGAATGGCGTTCAGGTCAATGAAGGAACGAAAAAACAGGGGGCTGGAATTCAAAAGCGTTTTCAACCTCCCCCGGCCCCTCCCTCAAGGGAGGGGAGAGCAGCAAATCTGCTCCGCTCTCAGGACACAGAGGATAACCATCCAAAAATATTTATCAGTTATGCCACTTGGCCGGAGACAGACAGTGATTTGTTTCAATGCACAGAGGATAACCATCCAAAAATATTTATCAGTTATGCCACGGAAGATTATGAAACCGCGCAGAAACTTTATGAAGACCTGAAAGACAGCGGTTTAACCCCCTGGATGGATCGGGAAGATCTGCTGCCGGGGCAGAACTGGAGACTCACCATCACCCGGGTTATCCGGGAATGCAAAACCTTTATCGCGCTGCTGTCTTCCAACTCCCTGAGCAAACGGGGATTTGTGCAGAAAGAACTGAAAATGGCCCTTGATATTCTGGATGAATTCCCCTCTTCGGAAATCTTTCTTGTCCCGGTGCAGTTGGACAGATGCGAACCCCAGGAGGATAAACTGCGGGATCTGCACCGGGTGGATTTGTCCGCCTCCTATGAAAAGGGAGTGGAGAAGATTCTGCAAAGTCTTGCACAGATTCATAATGAACATTCCTGACTGCTTATGCAACTGATGTTATACACCCTCGTCATACCGGCGAAAGCCGGTATCCAGAACTCTCTGGAATTACTGGATTCCGGCTTACGCCGGAATGACGGCCAAAGAAAGTGTAAACCTGATTTTAAAAATGGCTGCGTAACATCAGCAAGGTAAGTTGCAGGGGGCAGGCCATGCCCCGGCAGATGTGATGAAATTATTGATCAGAAACTGTCAATCAGAGAAATAATCAGAAACTGTCAATCAGAGAAATAAGATGATGAACACACAGAACAGAGAAATGCACATTACCATCCTCGGTTCCGGAACCTGTGCCCTGTCCCTGCGGCGCAGCACCTGTTCGGTGCTGATGCAGTGCAAAGAGGAAAAACTGCTGTTTGACTGCGGAGCCGGAACCATGCGCCGTCTGCTGGAGGCCGGTACGTCCGTGCATGAAATATCCTTTGTTTTTTTAAGCCATTTTCACCCGGATCACAGCGGTGAACTGGCTTCTTTTCTTTTTTCCAACAAATATCCGGACGGTTCCCTGCGCAAAAAACCCCTGACCCTTGCGGCCGGAAAGGGTGTTGCTGATTTTTTCAGGGGGCTTGCAGATGCTTACGGCCCGTGGATTGAACTTGATCCAACCCTTTTCCGCATTGCGGAAATGAGCACTGAGCAGCCGGATCAGCGGGATTTTGGCGCGTTCAGGCTCCGCACCGCACCGGCGGCGCACAATCCGGAAAGCATTGCCTTCCGGGTGGAAAGTCCCGCAGGATTTTCCATTGTGTATTCAGGAGACACGGACGTGTGCGAAAATCTGGTCACTTTGGCAAAGGATGCGGATTTGCTGATTTGCGAGTGCTCTCTGCCGGATGCCATAAAGGTTCCGGGACACCTGACCCCTTCCCTGGCCGGGCAGATGGCATCGGAAGCCGGAGTGAAAAAACTGGTTCTGACCCATTTTTATCCCCAGTGCGATGATGCGGACATTGTGTCTGAATGCCGGAAAACTTATGCCGGGCCTCTGGTGCTGGCCGAGGATCTGATGCGGATTCCGGTCTGAGTCGGGAAATATTGACGGCAGACAGGGTGACAAAAAACCTTTTCCACAGGGATGCAAACATATTTTCACAACAGGAGGAACATGCGTTTTCTTTTGTACAATATCAGTTACGGAGCAGGTGCGGGTTTCCGTCTTCATTTTCCCTTTCCCTATGCGGGACATCTGAAGCGCACCGGCAAAAACATGAATCAGATCATTGACTTCATCAAATCCGCACAGCCGGATATTGTGGGACTGGTGGAGGTGGACAGCGGCTCCTTCCGATCCGCAGGAAACAGCCAGGCCGAAACCATTGCCAGAGAACTGAACCTTCTTCATGTGTTTAAAAGCAAATATGCGGACACCTCCGTGGCACACATGGTACCGGTGCTCAACAAGCAGGGAAACGCGGTGCTGGTGAACAGGGCAATATGCTCACAGAATTTTCATTATTTCAGCAACGGCGTCAAGCGGCTGGTCATTGAGGTGGGACTGCGAAATGTGAACATCTTTCTGGTGCATCTTTCCCTGAAGTTCCGGGATCGGCAGTACCAGCTTCATGAACTGTACCAGATCATCCGGAATTCGGACAGACCAGTGATTGTGGCCGGGGATTTCAACGCGTTTGCCGGGGACAGGGAACTGGGGCTGTTTCTGGCAGCCACCGGGCTGCAGAGTGCAAACGGGGAGGGGATGCCGTCCTATCCCAGCACTTCCCCCAAAAAGCAGTTGGATTTCATTTTTCACAGCCCGGAAATCCGCACCCGGAATTTTGAGATTCCCAAAGTGAAACTCTCTGATCATGCTCCCCTGATCTGGGATTTTTCCATTGAGACTGCTGCGTAATACCGATTCGCCATTGATCTGAAACATAAGTTTTTCAGGCATGAAGTTTTCAGAAAAACCGGATTTTTCGGAAAAATCCGGTTTTTTAAACACACGAAAACTTCTTTTTGCCTGGTTATGAGTATATTTTCAATGGGGAACCGGTATAACAGGAATCAAAAATTTTTCGCCCCCGCACTTTCCTGATAACAAATTGATATTGTTATTTTTTTCTGGAATTTTCTTATCCAAAATCTGACGCTGTCATGCGCTGCGGCAATATCACAATGGGTTCACCGTGTCAGACTGCTGTAAATCCGCAGCAGTTTGACCGGAAGTTCCCGCACATCAGAGATGACATTGTGATGAAAACTGCCGTAGAGTTCATCCAACTGCTCATCGCCCACAATATTGACCGTGATGGCCCGTGCATAAATATTTTTTGCCCGTGCCTCGGAAACAGCCTTGCGTGTATCTGCAATCGCATATTCCCGTTTGTAATCTGTGTCATTGGGAAATCCGTCGCTCAGGAGAATCAGAATCCGAACCTTTGCAGCAACCTGCTCCAACTGGTGTGTGGCATGGCGGATGGCCGCGCCCATTCGCGTGCTGCGCAGGGGAGACATGCCATTGATGCGGTTCTTCACCGCATCTGATACAGGTTCGCCAAAATCCTTGATCCGGAAATAGTCCACAGACAGCCTGCCTGTTCCGGAAAATCCAGCGATGGCAAAATCATCCCCCATCACCCCCAGTGCCTCGCAAAACAGGACAATGGCCTCTTTTTCCATATCCAGCACTGTGGCATGGGATCCGAAAACCCGGTTGGCAGTGGATCGGGAGAGATCCGTGAGCAGCAGAACTGCCACATTCCGCTGCTGTTTGATGCGCTTGATGTACAGGCGATCTGACGGTGTGATTCCTGCTTTCCGGTCAATGGCAAAATCCAGCATGGCCCGGTAATCAAACTCATCCCCTTCCACCCATTGCCGCAGAATGGTGATGTCTTCGGGTTTGAGCATTTCAAAAGCTCTGCGCATGGCGCGCACAAGGGCATAGCGCGAGTGCAGGGTGCGCTCACAGAAATCGCCTGGAATCTCTGTCATGAAACGCTCTGTCACACGCACATGATCCTGCAGATAGTCGCCCATATGACTGTCCCATTCTTTGTAGCGAAAAACAGGATAAGGCGAAGAGGCATCTTCCTGCATATCAGTTTCCCTGCTGCCCAGAATGTCAGACAGATCCGGCAGGAAAAGATCAGAACAGACGGCAATCTGTGACAAATTTTCGGGCGATTCCTCTTTCTGGCGGGTCAGCACAATTTCCCGAATATCCTCTTCGTTCAGACTGCCCTGTTTTTCCAGCAGTTTTTTCTGAATGTCAGATCGGTAGCTTTTCAGTCCTTTTTCTTCCAGCCGCACTTTTATCTGCCTGGCTTTGTGCCCTGCATCCCGGAAAGCCGCGCAGACCATATCAGGCCGCAGTTTGCGTCCGCAGGGGATTTGCAGCACGGGATAATTTTCTTCACGAAGGCTTTCTTTGAGCAGAAATTCCATCCTCTCTGCCACCTGCGGATAAAAACGCCCTACCAGACCCGCGCAGATTTCTGATTTTGCATCACAGGTTACGCTGTTTTCAAAATACCGGACAATGGGAAGCATTGAATCAGGCAGCCTGATGTTTTCCCCAGATTCTCCCAGAGCGATGCAGCAGTAAAGAAAAAACAGAGAATTTTCAGATAAGCCAGTCTGTTCCATCTGCCGGGCTTCTTTTTGCAAAAGCGGAAAAGCATGGCGGGAAATGCCGGGATAAAAATGCGTGAGCAGGATGCGAATGCGTCCCTGCTCAAAGATGTTGAACAAATCCTCTGCCATGCGCGGGAGGGGAAAAAGATGAAAAAATCTCTCCATATCTGACAGACTGCCGGAAAGATCATCCGGAATTTCCAATCTGTCACCGCAATGCCGGATCGCGCGTTCCAGATCAAAGTCAAATGTGCCAAATTCATAAAATGCGGATTCCAGCTTGGCAAGACATTTGCAGAATTCCGTATTTTCAGCCAGTGTCCGGCATTGGCAAAGATGATCCGGCAGATAAATATGCTTTCCGTCCGAGCAGACCAGCGGCATTTTCTGATCTTCCGGAAAAAAGATTTTCGGTACGGCAGAAAGGGAACGGACAGACAGACCGGAACCGGTTCTGGCCCGGAGATAACGGTTCAGGTCTGGGCTTATCCTGGAAAGGGACAGGGTGATCAGCAGTTCTTTGTACGCATCCATTCCGGGCTTTGATTCCAGAGAGAGGAATTTCCGGCCTGCGGATTCACTGCGCGCAGATTTTTCCAGCCCCAGACTGACAAAGGTTTTCAGCCCCTCTTCTGAAAGCAGGGCCAGCCCCTTTTCCAACGCTGTGAGAAAAGGAGCGGTCAGAGAAACATCCGCGCGGGCAATCCGGCGAATCTGCGAAACCTGCCAGCTTTGTTTTTCCGGAGAAAAGCTGCTGACACACTGGGGAATTGCGCGGGCAAGGGAAAGGCTTTCCTTGTAGGGCAGCTCCTGGGAAAAAACATCCTGCACCAGTCCCATGAAGGCTGTGACAGCCGCGTGATTGCCCCTTTCCAGAAGCACAGAAAGATAATCCAGGGGTTTTTTGAGGATGTATTCACCTTTGGCAAGCATAACCCGGACAAGTTTCGGAAAACGGTCCAGACAGTCCGGATTTCCGTATTTCAGCACCGGAACCCAGTACAGGGCCATCATGCGGCCCAGATTCAGCCCTTTTTCACAGGAGCGGTGAAGCATGTCCCGGTATGTCTTCACCCGTTCCGGTGAGGCATCTCCGAGCAGAGCAGCATATCCATTGGCCGCAGTTTCCCCAAGTTCAATGTCCTGAACAAAGGCCCAGAGAATATCCTCCTCAGCAGCGTCCAACTCTTCACGGGACAAAATTTTCGGCCTTTTCTCAAGGGTGGCCAGAATTTTTCCGGTCAGATCCGGATCAACAATGTTCAGTTTCTCAAAACAACCATACAGATATTCGCTCATGTCTTATTCTTTGATCTTCCGGGATTCGGCTGTTGTCAGAACATCCTGCCATCCTTATTTTCAGAGGCAGATTTCAACCCCATGTCCTTCAGGGCAAAAATCTGGCATAATACCGGTTCCCCACTGGTTTTGTCCAATGGGGAACACAGGATAGTGGGTCAAATCGGCTGATGATGCAGAAAAAAACACTCCCCTCCCCTGAGGCAGGGCTGTCAGGTTCGCCGCCTGCCCCAATTCCATTAAGTTAGGGAACAACCCAACCCCTGACCCCTTCCCTGAAGGGAAGGGGAAATTTTGCCGTCCCGCTCCCCCCTTCCCTTCAGGGAAGGGGGGCAGGGGGGGTTGGGTTTTTGAAAAAGATACAAATTTTTCTTAACTTAATGGCATTGGGGCTCTGCCCCGCAACGAGAGCAAAGGGGGAAACCCGAAACAGAACTTGACAGCCCTGCCTTGAGGGAGGGGATTTCAGATCAACGGATTTGACCCACCACCAAATGAAGCACTAATTTTTGCACTCCGGTCAGCGCCTGATAATTTTTTCTGATGCTGCGCACTCCCGTCATACCGGCAAAAGCCGGAACATGCTGAAAACAAAGGATTCAGACTTAGCCGGAATGACGGTAAAAGTGGATAACCGCCTGGTTTTTGGAAAGGCGGCGTAACGTCAGATTTTTATTTGAACGGCGGGGAGTACATCAGACCGCCGCTGGTCCACAGGGCATTCAGTCCGCGTTCCAGCGCAAGAGGGGTATTGACTCCCACGTTCCGCTCAAACACTTCGCCATAATTGCCCACCTGTTTGATGATATTGTAGGCAAATTTCTCATCCACTCCCAGGGTCGCTCCGTTTCCTTCGGTGACACCCAGAAAACGCTGAATCGCGGGATTGCTGCTTTTGAGCATTTCATCCACATTCTGGGAAGTGATGCCCTGTTCCTCTGCCTCAATCATGGCAAGCACAGCATAATCCACTATGTCTCTCCACTGGTCATCACCGTGGCGGACAGCAGGGGACAGAGGTTCTTTGGAGATGACATCCGGCAGAATGACATAGTCTGAGGGATTCGGGGCCACTGACCGGATTCCGGCCAGTTGGGACACGTCCGAGGTCAGGCAGTCACAGCGGCCCGCAAAAAAAGCCTTGGCCAGTTCCGCATTCTGCTCAATCACAACCGGTTTCCATTTCATATTGTGGGAACGGAAATAATCTGCGACATTCTGTTCCGTGGTGGTGCCGGGCAGAACGCAGATGGTTGCCCCTTCCAGTTCCTTTGCGGTTTTGATTCCCAGTTTTTTGGGAACCATGAAGCTCTGGCCGTCATAATAATTGACGGTGACAAAATTCAGTCCCAGCGCGGTGTCCCGGTTCAGGGTGCGGGTGGCATTCCGGCAGAGAACATCGATCTCTCCGGACTGCAGGGCAGTAAAACGCTGCACAGCGGTCAGGGGAACGAATTTCACTTTCTGCGCATCTCCGAAAACCGCAGCGGCAATGGCCCGGCCCGTATCCACGTCCAGCCCCTTCCACACCCCTTTTTCATCGGGCTGGCCGAATCCGAAAAGACTTCCGTTCACCCCCACTGCCACAAAGCCTTTCTTTTTCACTGCATCCAGGGTTTCCCCGGCAAACAGGCCGGCCGGAAATGCAATCATTGCGGCAAGCAGTGCAACTGTCAGGATACCAAAACATTTTCTCATTTTTTTCCTCCCTTTTTCTGATTAGGGCAAATCCGCCCTGTTTATAGTGAAAAATACCGGATATATTTTTTATTAACATGAATTCCCTGCTGTTTGCAAGCAGGTTTGCAAATGAAACTTTGAAAACCTGTCCCGGAACGTGCTGAAAAAAAGTTCTGAGTTCCGCAAAGTTTTTTTGGTGGCGGGTCAGGCCGGACCATTGAGGGGAGAGGGGATTTTCAACCGGTTTGACCCGCTCTGTTTTTTCTTTGCTGCCCTTGCGTGAAATTCTGCCTTATGTCATATTGCACGCAAAGGCATGGGAGAAAGACATCATCTGAAAAAAATTTTTCAAAACCTTTTCATTATCTTGAAAATCTCCATAAAATATGTTTTAATAGCCTGTTAAAGCAGATTTGGAAAAATAAACCGAATTTATTTTTCCGATCAGCATTTGATTTTTCGGAATTTTCCCTTGAACAGATCCGGTCTGTGCGTTGTTTTTCTTAACTATAACTGCATTTAGGAGGTGCAAATGGATCCGATGGAAAAGAATCGGGAGTTTTACGAAAAACTGGAAGCAAAAGGCGTCTCACGAAGGGATTTTATGAAATACTGTACCTTCCTGACCGCAACCATGGGGCTTTCCTCATCCTATGTGCCAAAGGTGGCGGAAGTTTTTGCCGCGCCAAAGGAAAGACCGCCTGTGGTCTGGCTGCATTTCGGGGAATGCACGGGATGCACGGAATCCGTACTGCGGTCCGTATATCCCTGGATTGCCGATCTGGTGCTGGATATTCTGTCCATTGAGTACCATGAAACCATCATGGCTGCTGCGGGCAAACAGGCCGAGGAGAATCTGCACAATGCTGTAAAAAAATACGATGGCAAATTTATCTGCGTGGTGGAGGGGGCCATTGCCACAGGATACGAGAATTACGGAATGGTGGGCGGACGCACCTTTATGCAGATTGCAAAGGACGTGTGCCCCAGAGCCGCGGCTGTGGTCTGCATCGGCACATGCGCAGCTTTCGGAGGTATCCAGGCCGCCAGTCCCAATCCCGGAGGTTACAAAGGTGTGGGGGATGCTTTGGGCATGAAAACCGTGAATCTGCCCGGATGTCCCACCAACCCGGTCAATTTTGTGGGCACGGTTGTCAATTATCTTCTCATGGGCAGCCTCCCGGTTCTGGACAATCTGGGACGTCCGCTTTTTGCCTACGGCAAAACTGTGCATGATCAGTGCCCCAGACGTTCCCATTTTGAAAACAGCGAATTTGTCGAAGTCTTTGGCTCAGAGGAAGCCAAAATGGGGTACTGTCTGTACAAGGTCGGATGCAAAGGCCCCAATACCTACAACAACTGTCCCATTGCCAAATTCCACGGCGGAACAAGCTGGCCCATTCAGGCCGGTCATCCCTGCATGGGATGCAGTGAACCGAATTTCTGGGATACCATGACGCCGTTCTACAAAGAACTGTAAATGCAGGTGCAGGATTGAATCCCGCAGGCTGAAACCGGCCGGCTGCAAAACAGATTCGCGTTTATCCTGTTTCTGCCAATGGAGGAATCTTTGGCTTAACCGGCAGTTGCAGATAATCAGCGCTGAAAATCAAAAAACAATCCTTTTACGAAAAAGGGAGGAAATACACAGAATGGGTAAACGAATCATCATCGATCCGATCACCAGAATTGAAGGACACCTCCGTATTGAGGTCGAAGTATCCAAGGGCAAAGTGACAAATGCCTGGAGTTCCGGCCAGATGTTCCGGGGGATTGAAATGATCCTCAAAGGCCGTGCACCTGAGGATGCCCACCATTTTGTCCAGCGTTCCTGCGGCGTGTGCACCTATGTTCATGCCCTGTCATCGGTCCGGGCTGTGGAAGCGGCAATCGGCCTCACCATTCCGCCCAATGCGCGGCTGATCCGGAACCTGCTTCATGCAGCCCAGTTTCAGCATGATCATATTGTTCATTTCTATCATCTCCATGCCCTGGACTGGGTGGATGTGGTCAGTGCACTCAAAGCGGACCCGAAAAAGACATCCGAGCTTTCGGAAAATGTGAGCAACGCGCCCTGGGGCGGTTCCGCGTATTACAGGGAGATTCAGCAGCGTCTGCAGACCTTTGTGGACAGCGGCCAGCTTGGCCCCTTCAACAACGGATACTGGGGGCATCCGGCCTACAAACTCCCGCCTGAAGCCAATCTCATGGCCTGCGCCCACTATATCGAAGCCCTGCGGATGCAGGCAAAAACAGCGAGAATGCACGCCATTTTCGGAGGAAAAAACCCGCACATCCAGTCTTTGGTGGTGGGCGGTGTGACCTGTGTCCGGGATCTGAACCCTGACCGGATTTTTGAATTCCTGCATCTGTGGAAGGAAACCCAGAAATTTGTGGAAGATGTGTATATTCCGGACCTGCTGGCAGTGGCCTCTTTCTACAAAGACTGGGGAGCCATCGGCGGAACCCGCAACTTCCTTGCCTACGGTGACTGGCCATCCGGCGAAAAAGAACCGGAAAGCTTCATGATCCCCAGAGGTGTGGTTCTCAATCGCAATCTCGAAAAAGTCATGGATATGGATCAGGAAAAAATAACCGAGGATGTGAAACATGGCTGGTATGCGGAAGGCGGAGCGCTGCATCCTTTCAAGGGAGTGACTGATCCCATGACCCAGGGGATCAAATATGAACCCGGAGAGGAGACCAGACTGCTGTTCTGGAAAAGCAAAACCAACAAATACACATGGCTCAAGGCCCCGCGCTATGAAGGTGAATCCTGTGAGGTCGGTCCTCTGGCCCGTGCGGTCGTGGGCTATGCCAAAGGCAGCAAACCTGTGCAGGATGCTGTAAACAGCACACTCAAAAAACTGGATATTCCGGTTGAAGCCATTTTCTCCACTTTGGGCAGAACCGCAGCCAGAGCCATAGAAACTGCCCTGATCGGCGGTGTCATGGAAAACTGGATTATGGAACTGGTGGAAAATGTCCGCAAGGGCGATACCAGAACCTTCCAGCCCTGGGAAATGCCGAATGAGGGAATGGGGTATGGGCTCAACGACGTTCCCAGAGGCGCACTGGGTCACTGGATTGAGATCAAAGACAAAAAGATTGCCAACTACCAGTATGTGGTTCCCTCCACCTGGAACCTGGGCCCCCGGTGTGAAGCGGGAAAACTCGGACCTGTGGAAGAGGCACTGATCGGAACGCCTGTGGCAGATCCCAAACGTCCGCTGGAAATTCTGCGCACCGTCCATTCCTTTGATCCCTGCATCGCCTGCGCTGTGCATGTGATTGATCCGGATTCCAATGAGGTATACAAGGTAAAGGTTCTGTAAGAGAGTCTGAACAGATTTCTTTCAACCCATCCGCAGGGCAGGTGCTCTGGCCTGCGGATGTTTCGGAGCAGTGTTTTTTTATGACAGACATGCCGCATATCATGGTGCTTGGGATTGGAAATATCCTGCTGACAGATGAGGGATTCGGAGTCCGTGTGATTGAAAAAATGCAGGAAATGTATGATTTTCCGGAAAACGTATCCCTGGTGGACGGCGGGGTGCTGGGCATGAATCTGATGGCTGTGATCAGTGAGGCTGATCATCTCATTGTGGTGGATGCCATACGCGGCAGCGGAGAACCCGGAACCCTGTACCGGATTGACAATGAGGATATTCCCGAACGCATCCGCGCCAAAAATTCTTTGCACCAGATTGATTTTCTGGAGGCCATGACCTTCTGCCGCTACGGACTGGACAAGGTCCCGCAGGCAGTGATTTTCGGTGTGGAGCCGCAGGATATTCAAACCTGGGGTGTGGAACTGACCCCCCTTATCCATTCCCGGATGGGTGATATGATGGAAAAAGTGCTGGAGGAACTGACCCGCCTGGGTGTGCATTATCAGAAAAAAGGAGCCGAAGAAAATGTGTCTTGCCATTCCCTCAAAAATTGTGGAAATCAGCAATAACAAAGCTGTGATTGATGTGGACGGTGTCCGGCGGGAGTGCAGCCTGCTGATGATTGAAGACCCGCACATCGGTGATTATGTCATTGTCCACGCGGGCTTTGCCATTCAGAAAATTGATGAAACGGCAGCGATGGAATCTCTTCATCTGATGCGGGAAATGGCCGCCCTTGCCGCATATCCCTCCTGAAAACCGCCCAACAGTCAGTTTTTGCGTTTTTTCTTTTTGCGCTGGGAAATTTTCTTTTTGATATTCTCTTTGGTCCGGGTCAGCACTTCCTTTTCTCTGGCAATGGTCTGCCGGATGCGCTCCCGGTATCTCATTACAGCCGACAGGGCAAAGTAATACCCGGCCACCGCAAGGGGAAGACCCAGAATCACTCCGCCCACAGTCATTATCCATAAAATTTCCGGAGCCTGTTTCAGCATAAGGAGGGCAGCGTCCATATCCAGTTCCCGGGGAAGCGGATGCCTCATTTTGTAATCAAGCAGTTTTGCTCCGGTATAATAGGTGATTCCGTAAAGAACAGGCGCTGTGAGCGGATTGCTGATCCACACGCCCGCAGCGGCAGCGATTTTGCTCCATTTGAAAATCGCCGCAAGGAATACAGCGATAAACATCTGAATGCCCAGGGTGGGACTCATGCCAACGAAAAGCCCCAGGGCAAAACCCAGGGCAATTTCTTTCGGATTGCCCCGGATTTTCACAAAACGATCATAACTCTTTTTCAGTGAAGCAGTGAAACGGTTGTCAGTCATTCAGTTAACAGTTGCCAGTTACGAGTTGTCAGTTGTCAGGGAATGGGGGCTTGAGGATTTGGAGGGCAGATGCTGAGACGCTGTGACAATTGTCATAAGATTTCTGGAACTCACTCTCAATCCTCTGTTCCCCAGCCCCTGTCCCCTATCTCCTATTCCCGGTTTTTATGTTCTGCCCGCGGGGATCAGGAAACTGAAGGTGGAACCCTGGCCCGGTCTGCTGTCCACACCAATTTTTCCCCGGTGCGCATCAATGATTTTTTTCACAATGGCCAGTCCCAGTCCTGTGCTGCTTTCCCCGCCTGTGGGTCTTGCGCTCAGCCGCTGAAATTCTCCAAACAGCTTGCTCCGATCTTCGGCTGAAATTCCGGGACCTTCATCCCTGACGCTTACCCGAATCATATCCCCCGCCTCTGCCATTGTAACATATATGTTGGCCTGGGGGGGGGAAAATTTGATGGCGTTGCTCATGTAATTGTCAAAAACCTGGGCAATCCGCTTGGCATCAAAAGGGAATTCCGGCAGTTGGGGAATATCCGCATGAATCCGGATCTGTTTTTTGTCCGCGGCAAAGTGGCTGATGGCAATGCGGTTTTCCAGCAGTTTTTTCAGATTGTCTTTGCGGGGCTCAATTTCCAGCTTTCCGCTTTCAATGATCGAAACATCCAGCAGATCGTCAATCAGTTCCAGCATTCCTTTGGATACAGAATGAATCATGCTGACAAACTGTGTCTGCTCCTCGGACAGTTTTCCCATTGTATCTTCCAGGAGCACCTCACTGAGTCCCATGATGCCGCCAATGGGACCGCGCAAATCATGGGCCGCAATCCCCAGGAATTTGTTTTTCTGCAGATTGAGTTCCAGCAATTCACGGTTGGACTGTTTGAGTTGGATATTTTTCTGTTCCAGATCTTTCATCAGCCCCAGGTTCTGCTTTTTTAAACGCTCCTTTTCCATCACCCGTTCCACAGAGATGAGAATGGTGTCCTGAATATTTTCATCCTTGAGAAGATAATCGGTGGCTCCGCTGCGGATGGCCTCCAGCGCGATGGATATTTCATCATTGACTGTCAAAATGATGATGGGGATATCTGCCTGCTGTTTCCGCAGACTCCGGATCAGTTCCAGGCCGTCCATCTGTTCCATGTTCATATCGGACAGAATCAGTTCCACGCTTTCCGGAGACTGATTCCACAGTTGCAGGGCATCTGTGCCGTCTCCGGCTGTCTGCACGGTATGGCCTGCGGATTCCAGAATCTCCTGCAGCATTCCCCTGACAAAGGGATCATCATCCACCACCAGTATTTTTATGTATTCTTCCATGCGTGTTCCCGGTTTTCAAAATTCAGTCTCTGTTTTCCGGACTGTTCCGGTTCATCTGCATCACTTCGGTACGGTTGCGGCCTTTGCCCTTTGCCCGGTAAAGTGCCTCATCTGCCAGAGAGATGAGTGACGAAGCCTCCAATCTTCTCTCTGCGGGTATTGCGGAACCGATGCCTATGCTGACGCTGATTTGCTCACCCGCATCCGAAGCTCGGTGCGGAATTTTCAGATCTGAGATGTTTCTGTGCATTTTTTCCGCAACCTGCAGAGCGTTTTTCGCTTCTGTATTCGGCAGAATCGCTGCAAACTCCTCACCTCCGTACCGGGCCACAAAGTCTCCGGAGCGTTTCAGTGCCCGTCCCAGGGATTTTGCCACCTTCCGCAGACATTCATCTCCGGCCTGATGGCCGTATGTGTCATTATAGTTTTTAAAACAGTCAATGTCGATCATCATCAGGGAGATGGCTCCCGCTTTCCGTGCCGCCCGCAGCCATTCCTGTGTGAAGACTTTGTCAAACCAGCGGCGGTTGGGAATGTCGGTCAGTCCGTCGAGCAGGGAAAGTTTCTCCAGTTCCCTGTTTTTGCGGGCAAGCTCCTCTATCAGTCTTTTGTTCTGCTGCTCCAGACGGTGCTTTTGAAGATTCTTTTCTATGGAAATCAAAATCACATCCTGAATATTCTCATCTTTCAGCAGATAGTCATTTGCACCGCTGCGGATGGCCTCCAGAGCGATGGAGATTTCCGTGTTGACTGTCAGAATGATGAGCGGAACCTCCTGATTCTGTTTACGCAGTTTCCGGATGAATTCCAGACCGTTCATTCCGGCCATGTTCATGTCGGACAGAATCAGTTCCGTATCCGGATGCTGTGAATATTTTTCCAAAGCATCTGCACCGTTGACCGCACATCGGACCGTATATCCCATGTCTGACAGAATCTCTCCGAGCATCATCCGCACAAAGGGATCATCATCCACCACCAGAAGCTGAGCCTTTCCCGGATTCATTTCCGTTATTCTCCCCTGCACGGATCCGGAAAATGCCCCACCCGGTTCCTGCCTTCAGCCTTTGCCTGATAAAGCGCACGGTCTGCATTTTCGATCAGTTCGGACAGGACAGAACCCTTTCCGGGCCAGGCTGTGGAAAAACCCAGGCTGAGCGTGACATGCCCGGCAATCTCCGAAGCCCTGTGCGGAATATTCTGTTCTGCTATCCGTTTCAGGATGGTTTCTGCCACTGTCCCCGCGCCTTTTTCATCTGTGTCCGGCAGAATGACAGCAAATTCTTCACCGCCATAGCGGGCCGCGAAATCTCCGGGCCGCTGCAGGGAACGGTTCAGCACACAGGCCACTTCTCTCAGACAGTTGTCTCCTTCCTGATGTCCGTAACTGTCATTGTAGGATTTGAACCAGTCAATATCAGCCATAATCAGGGAAAGAGGGAGCTTCTCCCGTATGGACCGGTTCCATTCCTGTTCCATCACCCTGTCAAACCAGCGGCGGTTGGGAATGGCCGTCAGCGCGTCCAGAAGGGAAAGGCGTTCAAGTTCTCTGTTCTTTCGGGCAAGTTCTTTCAAAAGCTGCCGGTTCTGCTGTTCCAGCCGGTATTTCTCCATGACTCTTTTCACAGAAACAGGAACGGTGTCCTCAATGTTCTCATCTTTCAGCAGATAATCGCTGGCTCCGGAATTCAGGGCCTTTATGGCTGTTTTCACCTCGCTGTTTCCTGTCAGAATGATGATGGGCACCTCCTGGCTGATATTTCGCAGATTCTGTATCAGTTCCAGCCCATCCATCACCGGCATGTTCATATCGGAGATGATGAGATCCATGTCCGGATGCTGCCGAAACCTCTCCAGCGCCTCGCCTCCGTTGGATGCGGTTTCCACTTCCACAGGCATCTCTGCCGAACGGAGAATGGCTTCCAGCATATCACGGACAAAAGGTTCATCATCCACCACCAAAATTTTCAGTTTCTGATCAGCCATGGGAAATCAGTTATCAGGTGTTCAGTGTTCGGTGTTCAGTGTTCGGTGTTCGGTGTCCGGTGTCCGGTGTTCAGTGTTCGGTGTTCGGTGTCCGGTGTTCAGTGTTCGGTGTTCAGTGTTCAGTGTTCGGTGTCAGGTGTTCAGTGTTCGGTTTTACCTGACACCTGACACCTGAACCCTCCTATCCCAGAAGATTGCGCACCGTGTCCAGCAGTGCGGACTGCTCAAAATCGCCTTTGACAATATAGGCATCCGCACCTGCCAGTATGCCCTTTTTTTTGTCTTCCTCTTTGTCCAGGGAAGTGACAAGGATGATGGGAATATCCCTGCAGTCCTCTTCCTCGCGCAGTTTCTGCGTAAGGGAAAAACCGTCCAGCCGGGGCATTTCCACATCCGTGATGATCAAATCATAACGGTTTTTTCTGGCTTTTTCATATCCCTCAATACCGTCACCGGCCAGACTGACCGTGTATCCGTAAGATTCGAGAATGCTTTTTTCAATCTCGCGCGTACTGAGGGAATCCTCCACTATCAGAATATGCCGCTGTTTTTCAGGAGATTGTTTCTCAGATCGCTCCCGCACCCTGATTTCTCTTGCACTTTCAATGATCCGGGGCATGTGCAGGACACTGAATATCTCATTGCCTCCGGATATGATGCAGCCGGAGACAAAGGGAACATTGCGCATGTGGGCAGGCAGGGGTTTGATGACCATATCCTCCTCGTCAAGCAGCGCGTCAATGATCACGCCCAGCTTCTCAGTGCCCACCGAGGCAATCAGAATCAGGTATTCTGCATCCGGCTGAACCGGCCTTTCACCCGGAAGGGAAAGAACATCCATGAGAGGGACAATGGGAATGATCTGCTCCCGAAGCCGGACAGCCCTGCGCTCCATGACCTGAATCACCTTTTCCCCGTGCATTCGGACAATTTCATCAATATAATTGGCCGGAACAGCAAACACCATCCGGGCCACCCGGATCAGAAGCACATGGATCACCGCCATGGTCAGGGGCAGGCGGATGTGAAAGACTGTCCCCTTTCCCTGTGCGGTTTCGATTTGGACCGATCCCTTGAGATCCCCGATGACATTCTTTTTGACCACATCCATGCCCACGCCTCTGCCGGAAATATCCGTGACAATCTCACTGGAACTGAATCCGGGCAGAAAGATGAGGTTGATGATCTCGGATTCCGGAATGCTTTCCATTTCAGCGGCAGTGAACATTTTTTTTTTCAGGGCTTTTTCCCTGATCCTGTCTACGGGGATGCCTGCCCCGTCATCACTGAGCCGGATCACCACATTTTCCCCCTCATATCCGGCCGTCAGACGAATCAGGCCGGTTTCGGATTTTCCGGCTTTTTTCCGCGCCTGAGGGGGTTCAATGCCGTGATCTATGCAGTTGCGGATCATGTGCAGCAGGGGATCGCCGATTTTTTCAACGATTTTTTTGTCCAGTTCGGTTTCCCCACCTTCCGCGGCAAAGTCAATCTGCTTCCCGAAACTGCGGGAAAGCTGGCGCACGGAGCGGCTGAAGGAACGGAAAATTGTGGAAAGCGGCACCATCCGCATTTTCAGGGATCTGTCCTGCAGATTGCCGGTCAGAATCCCCTGCACATTGATATCCTCTTTGAAAAGGGTGGAAAGTTTTTTGATCCCGGCACCGAGTTTTTCCGCAGAGGAAAGCAGTTGGGTCCGCTGTTTGGAACTTAAGGGACAATCCCCAGGCAGGGAAGTGATGAATTCCAGATGCTTTTTTGATATCTTTTCAATCTCCCGGATATCCAGAACTCTGCGTTTGGTCCGGCTGTGACCGGACACGATTTCTCCCATGAGTTTGATGAGTTCATCCAGTTTGTCCGCGTCTATCCGTATGGTTTCAGAAGTGATATGCTGCGGACTGCCTGCGGTTTCAGATTTTTTTTTTTCTGTCTTTCGGTCCGAAGCCTCCACCGGGAGAGCTTCCGTATGCGGCGCGGACTGTGCAGAAGATGGTTCCGCATCCTGCGGCTTGGCAGGAGTCACCGGGGCAGAATCTTTTTTCTTCTCTGTCGTGTCCCCGCCTTCCGCTTTTGCTGCATCTGCCGCATCCTGTCCGATGTCAGGGAGTTTCCTGTCTCCGGACATCTGAGTGCCCGGTGTCAGGGGTTCCCCAGTTCCCTGATCCCTGTCCCCTGATCCCTGTCCCGTGATTTCGCCCAGCACTGCCCTTTCCAAAGCCAGACACAGCGTTTCCGGAACTTCATTCACCTCCTCACCCTCTGCAATCCGATCCAGCATACTGTCAATGGCATCAGTTCCCTGAAACAGCAGATCGGAAAGAGCTTTGGATGGCATGATCTTTTTCTGACGGAAGGCATCCAGCACATCTTCCGTTTTGTGGGCCAGCAGACTGACCGGGATCAGTTTCATCATCCGGGCAGATCCCTTGATGGTGTGCGCGGAGCGGAAAACCCCATTCAGGGTTTCGGCATCATCCGGATTTTTTTCCAGAATCTGCAGCCCCTCATTGAGACGGCTGACATGCTCTTTTGCCTCATCAATGAAACGGGTCAGAAATTTGGCTTTGTCAAATGCCACCGATTTTCTCCTTTGCATGAGTCTGGTGTCTGCTGTTTCTGATCTTTTCCGTATTGTGGCGGCAGAGATGCAAAATATCGGCATCTGAAAATGAAAAGGGGAAAAAGGACAGACCGTGAACGCCAAATCCCCCGCTGCTGATCAGCCGGATGACAATTGCATATTCCCGCATGGCTTTTTCATCCTCTCCTCTGCTTTGGCAAATCCCGGCTGTGTGGAAATGGGGCAGCCAGGCGGAAGAACGGATATAAATGGCCTGCCGGAAACTTTTCAGGGCTTCTTCCGCCTGTTGCCGTGATTTTGCAATCAGTCCCAGCAAAACACAGGCCTCCAGGCACAGGGGATCGGTTTCCAGCACATCTGTGCAAAGCTGTTCCGCAGCATCCGTCTGTCCCATGTTGAACAGAATTTCGGCCTGCAGGGTCTTTGCCCGGACAGAAGAGGGGCAGTCCCCAAGCAGTTCGTCCAGCACTTCCAGGGCCTTGGCATACGCCTTGTGCCGGGCAAGAGACAGTGCCCTGCTGTGCAACTGTTCAGAACTCTCATTCTGTCTGTGTTTCTGCTCTGCTCGCGGTGTTCCTGCCGTGTCAGAACCCTGCGTCAGACCCGCTCCGGTCTTTGAGGGGAAAATCTCTGCTGCAGAACCCGGACTGCCGGAAACTGCCTGCCGGGTAAGAGGTGCAGGTGTTTGCAGGGCAGCAGCAATGCTGTTTCCTGTATCCCTTTTTCTCCCGGCGGAAGCCTGAGCAGTTCCGAAAGAAGAGGGAATATTCTGAGCCTCCCCCCTGTCCGCGGATTTGCAAAACAGAAAAACACCGTCCCTTTCCATAAGGTTCAGTATCCTGTAATCATGGGAAAGAGTTTCGGTTGAACTGACAATCAGGTAGCCGCCCGGCTTCAGAATGTCTGCCAGATTCCGAAATATTTTTCTGCGCGCTGTGCTGTCAAAATAAATGGAGACATTCCGGTAAAAAACAATGTCATTGGCCCGCAGGGGCTCAGGATAGGGAACACTCAGAAGGTTGAGGGTATGGAAACTGACACGGGAACGGATGTTTTCATGGATCTGAAAACGGCCGTTTCCCAGATCCGTGAAATACGAGGTTTTCAGCCCGGCCCCGGCAGTTCGGAAAGCCCGCGCCGTATAAATGCCTTCCCGCGCCTTTCGGATGGCCTGCGTGTCAATATCGGCTGCCGTAATGGAAAAAAATTTCGGGGCATCCGCACCGTATTTCTGATGCAGAATGATGGCCAGGGAATAAGGCTCCTCGCCTGTGGAGCAGCCAGCGCTCAGAATGCGGATTTTTTCCTGTTCCGCTTTGGTGCTAAGCATCTGAGGTATCAGTCTTTCTGAAAAAAGGCGGAGATGGACAGGCTCCCGGAAGAAATAGGTTTCATTGACCGTGAGAAGATTCAGAAAACGGAAAAACTCATCCGGATCCCGGCACAGCAGATCATAACAGGCCTGCAGGGATTTCAGCCCCCTGCCGGACATCAGACTCTGTATTTCATCGGAAAGCAGATCCGCGCGGGATCTGTCAAAGCAAATCCCGGTCTTTTCCCTAATCAGTTCCTTGAAAGGTGTGGTGTCCATCAGATTCCTGCCACACGAAGCATGAGTTCTTCTGCAATTTTATGGATGGGCAGCACTTTGTCCGCGCATCCCTTTTCAATGGCCACTCTGGGCATTCCGAAAATCACGGAGGTCTGCTCATCCTGGGCAATGGTGAATCCGCCTGCATTTTTGACAGCCTGCAGTCCGGAAATGCCGTCATCCCCCATGCCGGTCAGAATGACGCCGATACTTCCTGCTCCGTAAACCTCGGCCGCGGAAGTCAGCAGAATATTGCAGGAAGGGAAATAGATGTCTCCGGCCTGGGCCAGGGTAAATCCGATGCGTTTTCCCTGTTCCGCGCGCATATGTTTTTCCGAAGGGGAAATATAAACCGTGCCGGGCATAAGCGTCTCCCCTCTGACCCCGGTTTTCACCTTCAGACGGACAGTTTTGTCGAGCCAGCTGACCAGTCCGGAAACAAAATCGGGAGCGATATGCTGGGCAACCATAATCGGGCAGGGGAAACATTCCGGCAGAGCGGAAAGCAGGAGGCTCAAAGCCTTTGGCCCTCCGGTGGAAGATGCGATGGCCACCAGTTTTCCCGGACGGTTTCCTCCTGTCCGGGACAGCATTTCCATGCGGGGCAGACTGTCCCTCCGGATGTGGGAAATAACCCTTACCCTTGCCAGCAGTCTGACTTTCCGACTGAATTCCGCAGCAGACGCTGCATTGACATCCGGTTTGGGAATGACCTCCAGTGCACCTTTGGAAATGGCATGATAGGCCGTATTTGCGTCAGCCCTGGAGGTGACCACGAGAATGGGAAGGGCATGGGAAGACATGATGCGGCTGATGGCCTCAAGTCCGTCCATGACCGGCATGTCAATATCCATGGTGACAATATCGGGCCGCAGTTCTTCCACCTTTTTCACGGCATCCGCACCGTTGACAGCCTGAGCCACAACCTCAATGCCGCTGTCTTCGGAAAGAATTGCCGTGATAAGTTCCCTGGCAAAACTGCTGTCATCAGCAACCAAGACCCTGACCGGTTTCATGCCCCTGCTCTTTCATTGCGATCCGCTGTTCTCCCCCTCCCGGTTCTGCCCGCACGGAGTTCATCGGGATTGTCCAGTATAAACTTTTTCATCATGTTCTGCAAACCCTCTGACAAAAATTTCAGTCTGTCACTGATCTCGGAAATATGGGAAATGGCTTCGGAGTTCTGACCAGCGCCCTGGGATATTTCCCTGAGGGCAATCACAATCTGCTCGGTCGCGGATTTCTGCTGATGGGTGGACAGGGAAATCTGCCGGGCCGCATCTGTGGTGGATTTGGCCCCGCTGAGGATCTCGTTGAGGCGATCCACCGTATGTGTAAACAGATTCAGTCCCTCCCGGATGCCCCGTGTTCCTGCTTCCGAGGCCACCACCATATGGTGGACTGCCTCGCGTATCTCATTCATTTTTCCTTCGATCTCGCCTGTGGATTCGGTAACGGAATCGGCCAGTCTCCGGATTTCGGACGCGACCACGCCAAAACGCCTGCCTTTTTCCCCGGCAGCAGCAGCCTCAATGCTGGCATTGAACGCGATAAGCCGGGTCTGATCCGCTATATTGTCAATAAATCCCATAATTTTGGTGATTTCATCGGTTTTGTTGCGCAGCGCGTTGATTTCTTCCACATTGTGCCGGTTCTCCTCACTGATTTTGTCCATTTTTTCCCTGAGAATCTCCAGAGACTGAACCCCTTCCTGTGTGCTGCTGAGGGTGGAACCCGCAATTTCCACCACTGTTTCCGAATGTTCCGCTATCTGGGCAGAGGTCGCGGAAAATTCCTCCATGGTGGCGGAAATTTGACTCACAGAGGCAGACTGCTGGGTGACAGTTGCCGACTGTTCACTCAGGGCCGCTGAAATCCGAGCAATGGAATCCCCCAGTTCCGTGGCCATCCGGGAAATCTCTCCGAGCATCCGATTCATGTGAAAACACATTTTATCCAGCACCCGTGCCAGATCCCCCATCTCATCCTTCTGGGGCAAAGACATCTGCAGGGTGAGATCCCCCCGGGTTATCTCTTTGACAAAACAGGTGATCTGACTGATGGGTCTGTGTATGACAAAAAAAAGAAGCACAAAAGTCATTCCGCCGCCCGCGGTCAGAATTCCGGCCAGCAGAAGAGAAATGCTCAGGGTGACAGAAGAAAGGATTTTGTTCTGACCGGAAATGTCAATGTCAAACGCAAGAACCCCAATCTGCCTGTCTTTGCAATCAGAAACAGGAAAGGCTGCCCAGGCATGGTTTCCTTCAGTGAAAAGAGCAAGTTCTTTCTGTCCCGCATCCAGCAGGGGAAGCATCTCTGCCGGATCCGGCCATTGGACGTTTTCCCCGCCGGACACCCTTACATAGCGGTTTCCAATCACCGGATGTTTCTGCGGATCATGGAGCATATGGATAACGGGCAGAAGCTGGGCATTCATAAAAAGCAGAAATTCCTGATGCCCCCCCTCAGAGGAGATGTTTTTCAGAATGGTATCGAAATCCAGCAGAATCTCGGCTGATCCAAGATGCTTCCCGTCGGTGTTCTTTACAGGCATGACCCCGCGAATGGCAAAACCGCCCCTCCCCGGCTCAATGCCCCTGGCAGCTTTTCCGGTTCTGTTCACATCCATCACGGTGTTCCGGAATCCGGACAGGTCATCAGAAATGTCTTTCCACTGCCCGTCTGTGAGGATTTGTTTTTCCTGCCACAGACGCACCAGGCTCCGGCCGTTGGGCAGGTGAAAGTGAAGTTTGAGTCTCTCTCCGGTCAATGCCGAATACCCATCCAGAATATCCTTCAGATCCCTGCGCAGCATTTCCCTTGCAAGCTGTGCTTCCGGATCATTTTCATTTTCCATGTTCCCCCTGTGCGCTGTCTCAAACGCGGCAATGACCTGGGGCATTTTTGTGAAAAAAGAGGTTTTTTCCAAAGACTGCCCGGCCGCGTCAGAAATGCGGCGCAAAATTTCATCCCTGCGGATTTCCGCCATCTGACGGATATAATCCTGCCGCAGCGCGGCAAACTGACGGAAAATAATCAGGGTGCACACAGTGCTCAGCAAAATGACCGCAGCCAGTACAGGAAGAAATATTTTTTTCCGGATGCTCATTCTGTGCTTCCTTTCATAAAAACGGAGTAAGGATTCAGATACTGTCCTTATAGGATGAATTCATCTCCCTTACAATGGATTTTTTGTATGCTGAAATTCAGATTCTGTCTTTCAGTCAGGGATTTTCCAAAAAAACAAACAGCCCTCTGTAGGGGCGATCGGCCGGTCGCCTCTACGGATTACATTAAAAAAACAAAAATTTAATTATTATAGA
>CAZDIU010000030.1:0-28575 GCA_964505535.1 uncultured Desulfobacterales bacterium
TTTTCAATCAAATACTGCTCGACCGCACAGGAGGCCGGATCAATCATCCAGTATTCTTTCACCCCGTGGGCTGCGTAATCTTCAAATTTGACTGTCCGGTCATTTTCTTCGGTGGAGAGAGACAGCACTTCCGCTATAAAATCCGGAACAGGAAACTGTGTCTGCTTTGGTTTGAATTTTGCGGATTTCTTTTTGCCCCAGAAACACACATCCGGTTCATAATCATTGCGGGTCAGGGAAATCATCATCTTTTCATGTCCCACATAGCCAAGCTGATGAACCATGACATAAATGCTCATAAGTCTCATCAGCGATGAAGACGCAAATTCATGTTCAATTCTGACTGGTGAATGCACGATCACCTCCCCGTTGATGAATTCGGATTTCTCATCTTCCCGCACATCCGCATAAAACTGTTTCCGTTTTTTCCGTTCCTCATGCAGAATTGTCCGGATATCCCGGTAATACAGGCCCAGTTTCGGAGAACGGTGCAACTGCTCTGTGAGAGTATCCATAGGGGTATCTCCTGTAAAATTGCAACAAACACAACGCAATGCAAAGAGTCTTCCATTCCTGTCATGCCAGCGAATGCCAATACAGACTCAATGCTGTTTTCTTAAGGATAAAATTCCCCTCCCCCGGCCGGAGGGGAGCCTTAAGGAAACGGCATTGAATACAGACTTATGGATTCCGGCTTTTGCCGGAATGACAGGGATTTTGCCAAATCTTTCCTTCTTTGTCAGAAAAGCAGAGAGCTTTCCCGGCACTGTGCGCAGAGTCTGTCCATATTTCCGTGATAGACCAGAGGCAGGCCGCTCACTGCCTGACAAATATCACGCTGAACAGCCTGCTGCACGGCAGTTGCAGGTTTGAGATCCTGCGTAAAGGATAGCAGGAGTTGCTGCCATAAGCGTTTCGGATCCTTTTTTACTCTTACAATCTGAAAATCCTCACCCACTTTTGCCAGTTGTGCAAGTTTGTCAATCGCGTCATTGCGGGCCAGCGTGCCGTCAATCAGACCATACGCGCGTGCGCTTTCATTGTCAAAAATCTGTGCCCCCATTTTTTCAATGATGATTTTTTCATCCATTTTCCGGTTTGCGGCCACATGACGGACAAAATTTTGATATTCCCTGTCAATGTTCTGCTGCAGGGTCTGAATTTCCTCTTCCGTGGCCCGGCGGAAGGGATTGCCCAGATCCTTGCTTCGGCCTGCGGAAATCACGGTCTGCTCAATGCCGTCACGGGTGACAATGCCGTTGCTGAACAGCCCGCCGTCAATGGCTGTGGGTTTGTTGAAGTAGGTCAGCATTCCGCCAATGACGCCGATGCTGCCAATCATGCTCCCGTAATCCGCATAAATCGCGTCCGCACCGACCATGGACATGATCCCACCGGACGCGGACAATCCCTCAATATATGCCAGCACAGGCTTTCCGGTGGCTGCCTGAAATGCCTTTATCCCCTCAGAAATGGCCATGGACCCGAAAATCGTGCCTCCGGGAGTCTGCATATGAAGAAAAATCCCCTTGACCCTGTCATCCTTTGCCGCATCTTTCAGGACTTCCTGTATTTCATATCCATAGGTTACGCCCATCCAGTTCATGGCAGTGCCCATGTCATAAGAGGGACTGCCAAGAATGATGCCTTCCACCGATATGGAAAGCAGACAGTTCTGACTGCCTTTTTTTCCGGAAACATAACTGTAATCCGATTCTTCTGCTGCCGTGCTGAATCTTTTGATGTCCCTGCCTTTCATGGACATGCCCACCCCCACACCCGCTCCGATGAAAAAAAGACTGAAAAGAAACAGCAGGGTGACAAAACTGACCAGGGCAAAAAAGGTCATGCCGAATATTTTCAGCGGCATTTTCCACCAGTCCGTCATCATGCTTTTTTCACGGGGAGACTTGGGCACCAGCTTCAGGACTTTCTGATTCCGGGGACTTTCAGGCGATTTGGGGATTTCAGGCGGTTTGGGAATGTCAAAGGGTTTTTCCTCTGTTTTTGTTTCCCTGTCCCAAATTTCAGGGGACTGTGTCTGTGCTTTTGTTTCATTATCGGGAAGCTCAGAAGATTGTGCCTGTGCATCTATTTCATTACGCTGTATGTCAGACATGCCAGTTCCTTTCCCAGTCTCTCCACTTTTTTCAGTTCCAGTTCCATTGCAATTTCCTGTGTGAAAAGGGAGAGACCGTATCCAAAGATTTTGGGTGAGATGGTGACAATGATTTCATCAATGAGTTTTTCCTCGGCAAACAGGGAATTGACCAATGCTCCTCCGGCCAGTATCACTTCTGAGAATCCCTGTTTTTCCAGATTTTCCAGAATCAAACGGGGCGGATCACTGGTGAAAATCAGGTTTTCCCGGTCAGATTTCCGGTTTCTGTCCCGTGTCAGGATGATGTTTTTCCGGTTCGGCAGGGGCATGCCAATGGTGTCCCACGTTTTGGAACCCATGATTACCGCGCCTGCCTTCAGGGAAATCTCTTTGAAGAGTTTCTTGTCTTCCTTTCCTGTCCAGTCCGGAAAATGATCCGGGCTTCTGCCGATCTTTCCGTCCAAAGTGACAGCCATCAACAATGTTACTTTCATCCGTTGTCCTTTTTTGCTGTCTGAATCACTCTTTCATCACCAGCCCGTAGCGGCGTTCACTGGTGGATATTTTTTGCAGAGCCTCTGCCAGCATTTTTTTCATCTCTTTTCTGGCCCTGTCTGCTGCCATATCATCACTGCCGCGCAGGGCATTGAAAAACGCGGTGCAGATTCTGCGGCTGCTGTCATCCCACTGGCTGATAATGCCTGCTTTTGTGCTTTCATTCTTTGAAACTGGCGCGGGCAGATAATCCCGTCTGCCATGCGCCCAGTTGATGATATGAGAATAGAAAATCAGGGCGCGATCCAGCAGGATATAGAGAAACTGGATATTGTCCAAAGGCCCCACACGGATTTGCTGACCGCCCAGATTGATTCCTTTGACTTTGGCCTTTGCCAGTTTTTTCCCTCCTCCGAATGCGGCCCATCCTGCTCCGGCCAGTCCGCCGATAGCTGTAAACACACCGAATGTCAGCCCGTGCGCGGCCACATCCAGCGCAGCACCCAGGGCGCCTCCGGTCAGTCCCGCGGCAGTAATCAACTGTCCGCGTGTCAGCCCCAGAAACTGCCAGGTTTTTTCATTGAACAGATCCTCGTGCAGGATGGAATGCACGGGAAGTTCACAGTTGAAGATATTGTGCCGAAACAGTTTTCTGATGCGCTGATGTGCCTGTTTTTCCATCTTTCCCACAGCCTGACTGTATTCTTCCCGCAGATTTTTTCTCAGCACATCCTCCCCGATTTTTTCCGTGAAATTTCTGGAAACCGAATAGGTCAGACAATCCGCAAGCATGGCACAGATGATGTCAACGGTCTGCATGTTGCGGTTTTCCCAGTCTTTTTTGAAAGCGGAAATCACCTGCACCAGAGCAGGATGCCAGTCCTGATCAATGCTTTTCAGGGTTTCCAGCAGTTCAATCCGCTCGGCATAGGTGGCCCGGTGTGCATTGAACATGCGCACCGAATTGAAATGCTTCCGGAATTCGCTTTTCCAGTGCTCTATGTAAGCGGTTTCATTCTCCTTGCAGTTGATGATGGCCATGCGCGGCCTGCCCGTAAGACGCAGCACTTCCATTTCCGCCCTGTCAATCTTTCGCAGAGGCCGGGAACCGTCCACCACATAGATGATGCCCGCCCCCTTTGCAATGGGGCTGAACAGTTCCACATCATCCCGGAATTCCGGGTCATCTGCATACGTCTCCCGGAACACATGCACAATGAGTTCATCCGAGCCTTTATAAGCGTGCATCCATTCCAGTGTCCGGATGGGATTCTGAAATCCCGGAGTGTCTGTGAAACGGATGATCTCCTGTCCGTCAATGAGCACGGGAAAGGTCTGGCACACAATGGTTTCTCCGGGGGTGGGACTGACCCGGACGCTGTCATCCTCGGCCAAAGTGGAAACCACTGAGGATTTGCCTTCATTGGGATGTCCCACAATTGCGAATTCAGGCACGTTGCGTTTCATGAGATACCAGCCTTTCGGGGTGCAGCCGGGGATCGCCCAGAGTGCGGAGTTTCTGCTGCCATATGTTCCAGTCTTCCTCCTTTACCGGTGTAAAAACCGTATCCGGCCGGGGTTTGCCAATCAGCCCCACACGGATACGGGAAAAATCGCCAAGAGTCTGCCGCAGATGAGCGATAAAGGCAAGAAATTCCCTGATGGGGGGCTGCCAGGCTTCCTGCAGAATCAGCACATCCGCACGGGCATCCCGGGACTGTGTCTGTCCAATTTTCCGTATGGTTTCCCGGTCTTTTTCCCTGTTTTCGCCGATGCGGATCGTCTCCTGAAAATCCGTTCCGGTCAGCGCCCTGACCCGTTCACGGAGTTCATCTTCCCCGCAGTCATCAAAAATATCGTCCGGAATCAGGACGGTCAGAATGCTTTCCTCCTGCACATCCTTTGGAGGAATATCCGCACGCGGGGAATTTTCCGGTTCCTGTTCTGTTTCCGATTCTGTTTCAGAAGATACGGGCCTGCCTTCGGTTTGCACCAAAGGCGTTTTCATTCGCCGCACCAGTCTGTCGCATTCGCTGAAGGCAAAATCCAGCCGGGACAGAGCGGTCTGCCGTGCAAGAATGCCGGAAATCAGAAGAAGCAGCCTGGGCACAAGCCCGTAAAACAGCACGGCAAAGCAGAGAAAGGGCCACCAGGAAACCAGATCCGGGGTTGCCAGATGCCAGAGGCCCTCCTTGAGTATCATATGGCTGCCCTCTATCTGGGACAGGGAAGGATGGGCAGTCTCCCGCGGCACAAACCATGCCCAGGGAAACGCCAGTGTCTTCACGATATTATAAACAGCAGCCGCACTGAACTGCACGGTGGACTGCCAGCCAAAGGCAATGTCGGTTCCCAGCACTTTCAGCAGGGTGGATCCGAGAACCCCGATATTGAACCCTGCTCCGAACATCTGCATTGGGATAAACACAGGCCAGTAAAACAGGGAACCGTAAATTTTTTTCCTGCCCCGAAGCAGGCCAGCGGCCGCTTCCATGCTCTGGCGCTGATGACCGGAAAGTTTGCGCATGGCCCGGTTTCCCATTTTTTTCATCATGCGGACAAACATCCGGCTCAGCAAAGAGACCAGCAGGGATTTTTCGCCCAGGGATCGGCTGAAGGCCCGGACAGTCAGAAACAGGATCAGAAAAAGAATCAGAAATATCTGAAAAAAAACCAGCCAGCCCAGAAACACAGAGACATTCAGCGGCGACTGTCCCGTATAAATGAGCAGGGAAAAGGCAGCGCCCCCCCCGCAGAGCAGACCGGTCATGAAAAACAGCCAGATGAGAAAACGGTATATTTCTGAAAAAATATCTCCGGGAAGCACAGCCTCCGGCCCGGTATGGGCCTTTTCCAGATGCCTGCGCTGTTCCAGCCAGGCACGGATCAGTATCCGCTGTGTCAGATGACCGGACACTTTTTTTTCTTCGGGAATCTGATCCTGTTTTCGATTCCCTGTCTGATCCGGAAACAGGGGAAGGACATGATGGAGAAAAATATCCCGATCCCGCTGCGTCAGCCTGTCTTCAGCCTGTTCCTCCCCGCGGGTTTCATCCGTATGGAAAAAATATTCCAGATCTACAATATCTTTTATCTGCCAGTTTCTGTTCATAGGCAAGCGTTCAATCATTTGGCAGTGTTGAAAAGAAGCTGATGGATCAAATCCGATTTCTGTTTGCAAGAAAAAGAGGTTCTTCAATATCTTTTGCGGAAACACCGGATTCCGGCTTTCGCGGGAATGACCTCATGCCTGCGAAAGCAGGCATCCGGAAAAATTTTCCACAAAAATCCCTGAAGAGCCGAAAAGATTGTCATCCAAAAGCCATCAGAATTTTTCGTACAAACTTTTTATTCAATGCTTCGGCAAAATTTTTCCGACTTAATGATTTCAGCAGGTTATCAGATCAAAGTGAAAAGAACAGCTTTAATAATTTCAAGCTGTTATGAGTTTCAAACTGCCAAATTGAGAAAAATTGCCGAACCATTGTTTCTTAACATCTATATATGAATATGGAAACAAAGGCAAGCAGGGATTGTCAGTGAAGACCAGAAACAGAGGGGATTTTCAAAAGGGCAGAACCAGGAGCTGGTTCATCAGAATTGTGCCATGAGCGGTCGGGGCCGGAGAAAAAAATCCCCTTTCCAGGCTGAGAAACCGGGAAAGGGGAAAATCAAAGATAGTTCTGACCTGCTGAGAGCGGAAAGCCGATGCCATCATCTGCTTTCCGGATCATCTGCAAATCATCCGGCAGCCGGAGCTTTTGCCGGCAACACTGAACTCCCTCCTGCTGCTGCCTCGCGTCTGTTTTTTGCCTTCTGCATCATCCATACCACTGCCACCAGCACAAGTCCCAGACAGTCTGTGGGGATGGTGGGCCAGTACAGGCAGACGGTTGCCACAGCAAAGATCAGCCATTCCGCCAAAGTGGTTTTCCGGATCATGTACCCCATGGTCAGGGAGGAAAAGGCCAGTGTGCCCAGCGTGGCTGACACAAAGGAAAAAACAATTTCCGTTGTGGTTCCTCAAACAGAATGGCCGGGGTAAAGGCAAAGAGCATGGGCATGACATACAGGAGTTTGGCAAACTTGAAGGATGTCCATCCGGTTTTCCAGGGATCGGCCCCGGCAATGGCCGCTCCCGCGTAAGCTGCCACACATACAGGCGGAGTGATATTGCTGTCCTGACTGAACCAGTAAACAATCATGTGTGCGGCAATGGCAGATACACCCAGCGCACCCAGGGGCGGAACCGCGAGCACGGCAGTAATCAGATACGCTGCAGTCACGGGAACCCCCATGCCCAGAACCAGAGAGGCAAGCGCAATCAGCAGAACCGCAAGGAAAAGATTGCCTCCGGCCAGAGAGATGATAATATCGGAAAATTTCAGGCCCACGCCCGACAGGGAGATGATGCCCACAATAATGCCGATGACGCCCAGAGTTGCGCCGATGATCAGGGTGTTTCTGGCCCCGTCCTGAATGGCCTCCCAGATTTCTTTGATTCCCATCCGGGTTTCTTTGCGGAACCAGCTTATGACAATGCAGGAAACTGTGGCCCAGAAGGCCGCATATCCGGGAGAATAACCGATCACCATCAGGATGGTGATGATGACAAGGGGCATGGAAAAATACCAGTCATTTTTCAAAACTGTTTTCCAGTGGGGAAACTCCTCTGCGGAAATACCGACAATTTTCTGTTTTTTTGCCTCAAAATGAATCATGCAGAATACGGAAAAGAAATAAAGCAGTGCCGGGCCTACGGATATCATCATAATGTAAGCGTAAGGTTTGCCGGTGAGTTCTGCCATGAGAAAACCGCCAGCCCCCATGATGGGAGGAAGGAACATACCGCCGATGGATGCGGAAGGCTCAATGGCTCCTGCCACATGGGGCCGGAATCCTGCACGTTTCATCAGGGGAATGGTGAAGGCTCCTGTGGAAACCGTATTCGCGATGGCACTGCCGGAAACTGATCCGAACAGAGCAGATGCAATGACCGCCACCTTTGCCGGACCGCCTGTGCTGCGCCCGGCCAGGGCCAGGGGAAGGTCAATGAAAAAGCGTCCTGCCCCGGATTTGTGCAAAAACGCGCCGAAAAAGATGAAAAGAATGACATAGGTGGCAAGAACACTGGCCATGACTCCGAAGACGCCGTTGGTGGTGATGAAGAGCGCATTGCAGATTCTCTCAATGCCAAAGCCGCGATGGGCCAGAATTTCCGGCAGATGGGGGCCGAAATAGGCAAAGGCCAGCATGCCCACGCCAATAAAGGTCATGGACCATCCCAGCACCCTGCGGCAGACCTCCAGGGAAATCAGAATGCCCAAAATGCTTATCAGGGAATCCAGTTCATTTTCCGCACCCGCGCGGTAATTCAGGGCTTCAAACTGACTGATCCAGTAGATAACTGTTCCGGCTGCGGCAAGGGCAAAAAGGATGTCGGAAAGAAGGGGGATATTTTTCCATTTTTTCATCATGGCATGGTCGGCAAGGAAAATCAGGGCGGCAAACAAAAGGGTTCCGAGGCCGATGGGCCACAGACCCAGTGCAAGGGACAGACCTTTGGCAGCACCGTCGTATGACCAGGTTTCTCCCACAGCAATGAATTTTTCATGCAGAACTGCCGGGCTTTTATAGAAAAGGGCAGCCAGTGTGCAGGCAAGCACCGCGCCCAGCAGGATATCGAGTGCCCACCGCATTTGGGTACTGCCGGCAGGATAAAGCAGAAAAACAAGAACATAGGTGATGAAAACATAGATTCCCAGATGATACTGAATCCCGACCGGTGCAACTCCTGCGGCATAAAAATAAAACAGCACCATGAACGCACTGAGAACAGACACGATCACTTTCCAGAATCCGCTTACGGTCCGCATGGTTTTCGCGTCTTTTTCCATGAGTTCTTTCAGTTTCTTTTTGTCACTGGGATCAATTCCAGCAATTTGATTCAATTCTTCCGACATACTTTTGCCTCCCTGAAAGATAAGGATGATGATTTTTTTCCGGTTTTTAACCGGTTTCCGCAGGACAGCCAACTGTCTTATGGGAAATGTCGTGCTGCCGGACAGAAAATTGCAACCTGCTGATTTCATTCAAGCTGGAGAAACCTGCTTTATAATAAAAACAAAAAGTTATAAATTATGTCCGGCAGTTCGGGAAAATATACTGTTGTTTGGATTTGTTAAGAAAAAAATTTTCGCTGCCCAAACCGGAGGATACTGAAAACCCTCCGGTTTTTTTTCAGACAAACATTTTCCTTAAAAACGCATCAGAAAAATTACTCACCCTTCTGTTCGGGTGTGAGGGTCAGGCCCGATTCTGTCCAGAACTGGATGGCCCCTTTGTGAACCGGTGTCACAATGCCCATCAGTCCGTCTTTCACATTCATGGCACTGGCCGCAGTGGTGACACTGACCATGTAGGCCAGTCCCTCCGGCGAGTAAACATCTTTGAGCACATTGTAAATGATTTCAGGTTTTACATGTCTGCCGGACACCCATACTGTGGCATCCTGGAAAACCTGCACATCATAATCCACACCTGTGTAGGTTCCTTTGGGGATCACCACTTCGGTGTAAAAGGGATATTCCTTGAAAAATCCGGCTTCCTTTCCTTCCTCCACCAGATTCAGCATGGCAATTTTGTTGCTGGCAGCGGCCTGAATGACAGATGAGTTGGGGAATCCGGCCAGAACCCACATGGCATCAATGAGCTTGTCACCGATGGCCGCAGCAGCCTGGCTGTAACCGATATATTCCACCTTGACCTGATCCCATATGCCCAGAGAAGTCAGATAGCGCTGTGCCGAAGCAGCGGCTCCGGAACCTGCCGGGCCTACGGCTATGCGTTTTCCCACCAGATCTTTGGCTTTTTGGATGCCGCTTCCCTCCAGCACCACCAGATGGGCAGGCGCGCCGTACAGATAGGCCATGGAATAGGTTTTGTCATATTTTTTGGTGTCATTGGTCAGTTTGCCGTTGAGCCCCAGATACAAATCAGCGGAATACACAATGCCGAAATCCGCATCGCCGGAATTGACCCGGCGCAGATTCTCCACAGAACCCGCAGAAGCCATGTTGGAGACTTCCAGATCCGCTATGTTTTTGGAAAGCCGGGTGGAAATGGCATTGGAAAAATACTGAAAGGTTCCGCCATCCGGGCCGCCGGAAAAAGCCAGCCGGGTTTTGGCCTCACCTGTTCCGGCAAGTGCCAGACAAAGTGCTGCTGCAAGTGCAAAACAGAGGGTGACGGTGGTGAAACGTGACACTGTTTTCATTTTTTTCTCCTTTTGGATGTGAGTTGGATGTGAACGGTGAAATGAAAAAACAAATCTTTTGGAAAACATGGCCTGTCTGTAACGCTTTTTTTCCATCTCCTTTCTTTCTGATCAAAGTCTGTTTTATGGAAACCATACCTTTTCCCGTCCAAAATTTTTCAGGCGGGAATGCAGAGGGCAGCGAAAACCTTTTTCTGAAACAAAAAGACTGAACAGGTGCAAAAAAGATCCGAATTTTCATTGAGAGGCAATATAGTTCATTCAATGAAGTTCGTAAATTAGAAGAATTCTGATTTTTGCGTAAGAATTTTTCTTACATATTTTGACATCCGTCATACAGGGTCTTGTTCAGTCAGTTCATCGGCATCGGGAAAAAAATGACTGAACGGTATAAAGTCTGTGGGGAATTGGTATTGTTGAACCCTAAGGGTTTTTCGGTCAACTGCGTAACGTCTGCATAAATCATCTCAGTTTTCAAAACAGGATTTTTTCCTGACAGATGCTGTCATATTCACAATGCCGTTTCCTTAAGGATAAAATTCCCCTCCCCCGCGGGAGGGGAGCCTTAAGGAAACGGCATTGGTCATATTCAGGAGAGGCTCCGGAGTCCTGAACTGAAACTTGTCATATTTTCAAATGTATTTTCCCATTGACGCAGACATTCAGACGGAAATTTTTTCTTGACCGAATTAAACAAATGTTTTATGCAATTGTTTAAAAAAGTGTTCATCAAGGTTTGCCATATGAGCCATATGAATGATGAAAAAACAGAGACCCGGAAACGCATTATCCGGGCTGCAGCCGAAATTTTCGGAGAAAAAGGATTCAAGGCAGCGACAATCCGCGAAATCTGCAGAAAAGCCGATGCGAATATTGCATTGGTGAATTATTATTTTCGGGATAAACAGGGACTGTATCTTTCCGTTCTGGAGGACATCCTGTCCACCGCATTTAAGAAATATCCGCCTGATATGGGATTTTCATCAGATTCCGGTCCGGAAGAAAAATTACGGGCATTCATCCATTCCTACCTTTCCCGGTTATTCGGAGAAAGCGGAATAATGGAAGGAAGCGGAAAACTGATCGCGCGGGAACTGGCTGAACCCGGTCCCGCGCTGGATGTGATTGTCATGAAATACATCAGCCCCATGAAAGACATACTGGTTTCCATCATGACGGATTTGCTCGGGACTGACCCTCAACCGCCGGATATTCAATACTGCTGTATGAGCACTGTTGGACAGTGTCTTCATTATGCACTGGCAAGACCGGTGATGCTGCGCTTGGACTGGCATATGGAATCAGGCTCAAATTTTATTGCGCACATAACCGATCACATTTTCCATTTCTCCATGGGAGGAATTGAAAAAATAAAGAATAAAACCGGAAAATAACCGTTTCAGGGAGAGTAAGCATGAAAAAGAGGATCAGAATCATCATTCCCGTATTCATTATCGCTTCCATTGTCCTGTATTATAAATTTTATCATGGTCAGTCAGGCTCAGCGCATTTGCTTCTTTCCGGAAACATTGATGTGACCGATGCAAGACTTTCCTTCAAAATATCCGGAAGGTTGCGTGAACGTCCCGTGGAGGAGGGCGACAAAGTGAAAAAAGGGGATCTCATCGCACGGCTGGATGACACCGACCAGAAACTGATGGTATCCCAGGCGCAGGCAAATAAGATTTTTTATGAAGCTGCGTTGAGAGAACTGGAAGCAGGCAGCAGAAAAGAGGAAATCAGAAAAGCACACGCGCGATTGGAACACGCGCGATTTGCTTTGCAGGAACTGGAAAAAGGAAGCAGGGATCAGGAGATTGCCGATGCAAAAGCCGAACTGGAAAGAGCCAAAGCCGGTGAGAAAATGCAGTTGTCCAATCTTACCCTGGCGCAGTCGGATTACAATCGCTATGAAGAATTGAAAAACACAGGGGCTGTGAGCCTGAGGGATCTTGATCATTACCGGATCCAGCTTGAAAAGGCGACAAGTGCTTACAAAGAAGCCAAAGCCCAGGTGCAGAGCGCACAGGAAAGATTAAGTCTTCGCAAAGAAGGCCCCCGCCAGGAAGAAATCGACCGTGCCAAAGCAGCCCTTCAGCAGGCGGAAGCGGATTACGCTCTGATAAAGGAGGGAACCCGATCCGAAACCATTGAAAAGGCAAAAGCCCAGGTTGCCATTGCAGAGGAATCGCTGCGCAATGCAAAACAGCAGCTTGAATATACAGAGCTTTTTGCTCCGTTTGACGGTGTTGTCCTGAGCAAAGGCGCGGAACCCGGTGAGTATCTGACGCCGGGGGCTCCGGTTGTCACCATTGCTGATTTGGATCATGTGTGGATGCGGGCGTATGTGAATGAGAAATTTCTGAACCGGATCAAAATCGGGAAAGAAGCAGAGGTCATCACAGATGCGTATCCGGACAGGAAATTCAAAGGGAAAATCATTTTTATCAGCAGTGAGGCCGAATTCACACCCAAAACCGTTCAGACCCATGAGGAACGCGTCAAACTGGTTTTTCGCATCAAAATTGAACTGGAAAACCCGGACTGGGAATTGAAACCCGGTATGCCTGCGGATGCCATCATCCAGAATGAGGCGTAAGGAGAGTGGAAGTTTTTAACATACCGGATGGTTCGGGTTTCAGGTGTCAGTATGCAGTCAGGACTGAAACCTGAAAACTCAAAACCGTTATATCAGGAACTTCCATCTCACTAAAATGACGAGGCTTACTTAAAATGAATTCCTCAAATTCCCCAGCCATTGCGGTTCATCATCTGACCCGGTGTTTCGGCGATCTGAAAGCTGTGAATGAAGTCAGTTTCTCGGTGATGCCCGGAGAAATATTCGGCATTGTCGGCCCTGACGGAGCAGGCAAGACCACGACGCTGCGGATGCTGAGCAGTATCATGGAACCGAGTTCCGGTGAAGCGGTCATCGCGGGATTCAGCACGGTTGCGGATGCAGATCAGGTCAAAGAGCGGATTGCCTATATGAGTCAGCGGTTTGGCCTGTATCCGGATTTGACGGTCTGGGAAAATATTGAATTCTATGCTGATTTGTATGGCGTTGACCGCACGGGCCGAGAGAAACGGTTTAACGAACTCCTGGATTTCAGCTATATGCGTCCGTTCAAAAAGAGACTGGCAGGAAAATTGTCCGGCGGCATGAAGCAGAAACTGCAACTGGTCTGCGCGCTGATTCATACGCCCGAAGTCCTGCTGCTGGATGAACCGACCAACGGCGTTGACCCGGTGAGCCGCAGGGATTTCTGGAGAATTCTCTGGCAGTTGCTGAAGGAAAATGTGACGATTCTGGTGACAACCGCGTATCTGGATGAAGCGGAACGGTGCAGCCGGGTGGGACTGCTGCATCATGGAATCCTGCTGACTGTCGGAACTCCGGATGAAGTCAGGCAGATGATGAAAGGACAGATTCTGGCTGTCCGCACCCGTGAGGCGAGAAAGATTCACAAAATCCTCAAAAACCGGAAGGAATTTGACAGTGCGAATATTTTCGGAGACAAGGTTCATGTCGTGTGCAAAGACATTGCATCCGCCAAAGATTCCATCACGGAGATTCTGCATTCCCAAAATATTCCATATGATGACATGCAGGTTCAGACCCCGAATCTGGAAGATGTCTTTGTCAGTATGCTTGGCGATGCAGGCAACGGAAATCAGATTCAGGAAACAGGTGTCGGCGTCAATGAAGTCAGTCATCAGACAGCAGATCAGGATCCAATGGGCATCGCCGTCCGTGTGACAGAACTGACCCGCAGATTCGGGGATTTCACTGCTGTTGACAGGGTGAGTTTTGAAGTGCGGAAAGGGGAAATATTCGGTTTCCTGGGGCCGAACGGAGCGGGGAAAAGCACCACCATCCGAATCCTGTGCGGGCTGCTGGAACCCTCTGAGGGACAAGCCACAGTCGCGGGATTTGATGTATGGAAACAGGCTGAAGAGATTAAACAGAATATCGGGTATATGAGCCAGAAATTCTCCCTGTATGAAGATCTGACGGTCGAAGAAAACATTGATTTTTACGGCGGAATTTACGGCCTGAGCGGAAAACGGCTGAAGGAAAGAAAAGACTGGGCGGTCCGGATGGCAGGCATTGTGGAGCATCGGAAAAGTCTGGCGTCACTGTTAAGCGGCGGATGGAAACAGCGGCTGGCCATTGCCTGCGCCATTCTGCATGAACCGCCCATTGTTTTTCTGGATGAACCCACCAGCGGCGTTGACCCCATCAGCAGACGCAGATTCTGGGATCTGATCCATGAAATGGCGGAGAACGGCATAACCGTCTTTGTCACTACGCATTATATGGAAGAAGCTGAATACTGCGACCGGCTGGCCTTAATCTATCGCGGGAAACTGATCGCGATGGGAACACCGATGGAACTGAAAACCCGGTTCATGACAGATCAAATTCTGGATATCCGGTGCGCTCAGCCCCAGCAGATGATGGAACACCTTGACAGGCTCCCGGAAATCAATGACATTGCGCTGTTCGGCGCGGGAATCCATGCCAGAGTATCCCATATGGAAAACGCGGAAACCGCGATCCGGAACGAATTCATAAAACAGGGAATTCCCCTGATGGGCATTCAAAAGATTCTTCCCGGAATGGAGGATGTGTTTGTCTCCCTGATTGAAGAAACCGACAGGAACGGGGACAAATAAAGAAACCGGTACAAGACCGCATCAGGTTCTGTTGACATTTCTGCAACCTTATGATTTTACCGTAAGCGGCATCTCCGGCCTGAACCCATCGGACTTTCACGGAATCTGTCCGGAATGAGACACGGCACTGTGCACTGTTCAGACCTGAAACAGGAACCGGTGCTCTGATCTGAAATGTCAACAGAACCTGATGCATTGTTTCATTTTTAATTGTGTATGTGTTTTAAGGGGAACTGCTGGTTCTCCCGGTGCTGAAAAAACGGCGGCATTATACCAATTCGCCATTGATCTGAAACACAGGTTTTTCAGAAAAACCGGATTTTTTAAAAAATCCGGTTTTTTGAACACACGAAAACTTCTTTTTGTCTGCCTGCAGGTATTTTTTCAATGGGGAATCAGTATGACAAAAAATTTCAGACTTCTTATCGAATATGACGGCACTGCCTGCCACGGATGGCAGCGCCAGAAAAATGAGCGCACCGTACAGGGAGAAATCGAAAAAGCCCTGGAAACCATGTGCGGCCGGAAAATCACCCTTAACGGCTCCGGCAGAACCGATGCAGGAGTTCACGCGCTGGGGCAGACGGCCAGTTTCCGCTGTGAGACCCGGCTGACTTCTGAAATTTTTCTCAAAGGACTCAACAGCCTGCTGGATCCGGACATTGTGATCCGGGAGTGCGCAGAAGTCCCGGAAAATTTTCATGCGCGCTTTGATGCAAAGGACAAAACCTATCATTACCGCATCCTGAACCGGTTTCTGCCTTCGGCCATTGACCGTCATTTTTCCTGGTTCATCCGCACCCCCCTGGACACGGAAGCCATGCGCATAGCAGCGCTTCATCTGATGGGAGAGCATGATTTCAGGGCATTTGAGGGAATCGGCAGCCCCAGGGCTCACACTGTCCGGCATGTCTTTATGGCTGACCTTGAAAATCAGGAAAAAGGATATATTGTTTTCAAAATACGGGCCAACGGTTTTCTGCGCTTCATGGTTCGCAATATCGTGGGAACCCTGGTCAGTGTGGGATTGCGAAAAATTGCACCTGATGATTTCCGGGAAATCATGCTGTCCAAAGACCGGGCAAGGGCAGGGGCAACAGCACCGCCGCAGGGACTGTTTCTGATGTGCGTCAATTATGATGATTCTGAAAACAGTGAGACCTGCCCTGGCAAAAACCGGAAGTCGGAGACAAAAGTTACTCTCCAAAAACCTATTGGAAAACATCATAATGAGCCATGCAAGGAATCATGACAGCAGGGTATTTGAGGAACTGATACAGTGCGTTATCGGGATGGGTGCGGATGATGCAAAGATTATTTCCGCTGACAGCATTGTCATCAATGAGGAATACGTGACATACTGTGAAACCTGCGAAGGATTCGGCAGGACAGGCTTTTGCCCGCCCCATACAGAAAAGCCCCTCCTGTTCAAAGAGAAACTCAGCAGATATTCCCATGCCCTGATTTTCAAAACCAATGTTCCCACTGAATCTCTGCTGACGTATAAGCGTTACAGATTTTCCAGAAAAATTCATCAACTGGCCGCAGACATGGAAACTTTTGCCCGTTCAAAGGGATTTTCCGATGCACTCGGACTGGCAGCAGGTTCCTGCAAACCGCTTTTCTGTGCAGAACATGAAACCTGCAGTGTTCTTGATGATCCGGACAGCGGGTGCAGACATCCGGAGTCAGCCAGGGCCTCCATGTCCGCCTTTGGTCTGGATGTGTTCCGGCTGGCTGAAAGCGCAGGCTGGGAAATGAAAATAATCACCAGTTCAACCCGGCCGGATGAAGTGCCCATGGGAATGCTGACCGGCATGGTGCTGCTGGAGTGAATTTCTGAGCATTGTGAAGATAAGTAAGGCAACATAAATTTTCGGGTGCAAAGTTTTCAGAAAAACCGGATTTTTCCGGAAAAATCCGGTTTTTTTATACCTGAAAACTTTCGGTTGGGTACTTATTCCGATTCATGTATCATTTGCATATCATATTTCTTTAACGGAGGAAGACAGTGAAATACACCTGCACACAGTACCGGGAGGAAATGCTTCTGCTTGCACTTCAGAAACAGATCGCACAGGAAAATCTCACTGAGGAACAGAAAAAAGAGATACAGGAGAAGATCAGAAAACTGGAAAAGGAAATGGATATGGAATAAACCATAACTGCTGAAAGGATTTGAGATGAACCCCTTTGACGCAATTGCCGCACTCATGACCGTCACCGCAGGATTTGCCTATGTGAATCACCGTTATCTCCGGCTGCCCATGTCCATCGGGCTGATGCTCATGTCATTTTTTATCTCTTTGCTGCTTCTCCTTATGGAGCGGTTCGGGATACCGGTCAGCATACAGGCCGATCAGATGGTGACAGACATTGACTTCAGCAAAGTCCTGCTGGAGGGAATGCTGGGGCTGCTTCTTTTTGCAGGCGCACTGCATGTCAATCTGGATGATCTGGCTGAACACAAACTGGAAATCTGCATCTTTTCCACTTTGGGCGTTCTGGCCTCCACCTTTATGGTGGGCTCGGCTGTATATGGTCTCAGCTCTTTGATGGACTGGCATCTGAGGCCAGTGCACTGCTTTCTGTTCGGTGCGCTGATTTCGCCCACCGATCCCATTGCCGTATTGGGAATCATGAAAAAAGCGGGCGCACCCAAAAGTCTGGAAACCAAAATCTCAGGAGAATCTCTTTTCAATGACGGCATTGGTGTGGTGGTTTTTCTCATTCTGCTGCAGATGGCCGCGGGCGGGGAAGAAGTGACTTTGGGAAGCGTTGCCGGTCTTTTTCTCAAGGAAGCTGTGGGCGGCATTCTCTTCGGACTGCTTTCAGGTTATATCGCATACCGGATGCTGAGAAGCATCAACAACTATCAGGTGGAAATCATGATCACGCTGGCGCTGGTCATGGGCGGATATGCTCTGGGGCTGGCTTCCCATATTTCCGCTCCTCTGGCCATGGTGACCGCGGGTATTTTCATCGGAAACCACGGGCGGCGCATGGCTATGTCGGAAATCACCCGTCAGCATCTGGACACCTTCTGGGAACTGGTGGATGAAATCCTCAATGCCATTCTGTTTGTCCTCATCGGTCTGGAAGTGCTGGTGCTTACCCTGCGCTGGGATTACCTGACTGCCGGGCTGATGGCCGTGCCGGTCGCGCTGCTGGCCCGGTTCATCAGCATCGGGCTTCCGGTGACAATCCTGAAACAATGGCGGGACTATGCCCCGCGCACGATCTCCATCATGACATGGGCCGGTCTGCGGGGCGGCATATCTGTGGCTTTGGCCCTGTCCCTTCCGGCTGTTTTTCACCGGGAACTCATTCTCACCATGACCTATATGGTGGTGGCCTTTTCGGTTCTGGTTCAGGGAATGACTGTTCGGAAAGTGGTTCAGGGAAAAAAATGACAGCCCGGAAAATTTTTTTCTTTCCCGTTCCTGTATATGGAACTGCACAAACTGACACAGTAAAGCATTTTCTGATGCAGATTGCTGATTTTTCAGGGTCTTCAATATATTTTCCGGAATACCGGATTCCGGCTTTCGCGGGAATGACGTCATGCCTGCAAAAGCAGACCTCCGGAAAAAATTTTCCGTAAAATTCACTGAAGAACCATATTTTTTCACACAAGTTTCCTGTCATGCCTGTGGCATTTTTCTGCTGATCTTTCTGATAACTGGCTGATAACTGGCCTGTGCCCCGGAATGCCGCAGCAGAAGAGGAGACAGCAGCCGAAATTATGAAAAGGGTGCTGAGTTCCCATGAATGGTGGTATTTCGATGTGAATGTGTTCTGTTATCCCAAATCCGGCCAGCAGCAGCCCTGGGACCCGGATTACACTTACGGCTTCGGTTTTCCTGACTGGCATCCGGGAAGTTTTTCGATTCAGTACAACAATTATTCCGGAAACCGCTTTTCCTCAGAAGACCGGGCGGAAAATACCGGAAAGTTCAGAGACGGGACCATTACCGCGTCATGGTCATGGGCCTGGTGATATACAAAACAGACAGATGGCAAAGGGTCAAATCTGTTGACAGTTCCCCTCCCCGGCCGGAGGGGAGCGTCTTCATCAATCGGTTTGACCCACCACCAGACAGATACAGACTTTCAGAAAATGTTTGTCCGAAAAAATCTCAGGATTTGCATTGGACTTTTTTTTCTTAAAAACGTAAATAAACAGGAGGACAGTATGGAAAGCAATGTATGGTTTACGGATTTGCGCACCACACCCAAAGAGAATCTGTATCAGAAACTCAGAAAACTCATGGATGCGGCAGGAATACAGGATGTTTTTGAAAAAAGGGATCTGGTTGCGGTCAAACTTCATTTCGGGGAACTGGGAAACACGGCCTATATCCGGCCTGTGTTTCTGCGCCGGATTGCGGATCGGATCAGAGAACTTGGCGCCAGTCCCTTTCTCACGGACGCGAACACCCTGTATGCGGGAACCCGCAGTGATGCGGCGAATCACCTTCACACAGCCATACAGAACGGTTTTTCCTATGCTGTGGTCGGAGTTCCTCTGGTGATTGCAGACGGTCTGCGGGGCAAATCTGAAACTGCTGTGACCGTCAACCGCAAGCGTTTCAAAGAGGTGTATATCGCAAAGGAAATTGATCAGGCTGATGCCTTTGTTTCTGTAGCCCATTTCAAGGGGCATGAGCTTTCCGGTTTCGGCGGAGCCATCAAGAACACAGGCATGGGCTGTGCGTCCCGCAGGGGAAAACTGGCACAGCATTCCACCGTATCGCCCTATATCAATGAAGAAAAATGCATTGGCTGCGGGGATTGCACAGAGCACTGTTCCCAGTCAGCACTTTCTCTCAAAGATGAAAAAGCTGTTATGGATACGGAAAAGTGTATAGGATGCGGGGAGTGTGTTCTGATCTGTCCCAATGCCGCCATTGAAATCAAATGGGATCAGGCCATTCCGGTATTTCTGGAAAACATGGTGGAATATACAGAAGGTGTGCTGAAAAACAAAAAAGACAAAGCCTTTTTTGTCAATTTCATCACCAGTGTATCCCCGGCCTGTGACTGCTACGAATACAATGATGCTCCCATTGTCAGGGATATCGGCATTCTGGCTTCCAAAGATCCGGTGGCGATTGATCAGGCTTCGGTGGATCTGGTCAACGCGGAACACGGACTTCCGGGAACCTGTCCGGAAACCCATCTCAAACCCGGAGAGGACAAGTTCAGGGGCATTTATCCCAAAGTGGACTGGACTCTTCAACTGGAATACGCTCAGCAGCTTGGGCTGGGAACCCGGAAATACCGGCTGGAGAAAATATAGGTACGGGATATTCAGATAGAAATTTGCTCAATACCGTATGGTTCAGATGCCGGGTGTCAGGTTTCAGGTGTCAGGAAACAGACACTGAAACCTGAACACTGAAACCTCAAAACCGGTATATCAGCAATTTCCAAATCCCTAAACACCATAGCAGAGGCATTGGAAAAATCAGGGTGGGCAGTCAGGTCAGCACCGCCTTTGCTGAACGGCACAGCGGAACAGACAGAAACGGCGGAAGGTGCGGAAGACATGCTGCCTCCCAAAAGACCGGAAAGTTCATGAGACCGTCACCTGTTTTATCATGCACATGCATAATTTTTGCCGGCCGGTCAGAACTCCTCACAAAAAGGACGGGCAGGGAACACCCGCGGGCAGAACACCGGCGACGGCAGCCGGACTGAGCGGTCATGTGCGGTCTCTTCGGGAATGGACTGACTGTCCGGCCGTTCAGCGGGAGCAGGACACAAGGGGTTTTCACCTGTCCGGAAATTCCCTGACGATGCCTTCATTCGCACAGATATTCTGCTCATTTCACCCGATGACAGGCCACCAGATGCGTTTCTCCCACTGTGCCTGGAGCAGGCTGCAAAATCGGCTCTTCCTGAGCGCATTTTTCAATGGCAATGGGGCACCGGGTGCGGAAGCGGCAGCCTGAGGGCGGACGGATGGGGGAGGGAATATCGCCCGTCAGCACCTGTTTTTCTTTTCGGTTCAGGGGATCAGGCACGGGAATAGCGGAGATCAGGGCCTGGGTGTAAGGGTGAAGCGGAGCACTGTAAATCGTGTCCGCATCCGTGTATTCCGCAATTTTTCCCAGATACATGACCATCACAGAATCGGAAATATGTCTGACCACTGTGAGATCATGGGAAATGAACAGATAGGTCAGTCCCATTTCCCTTTGCAGTTCCAGCAGCAGATTCAGAATCTGGGACTGAATGGAGACGTCCAGCGCGGAAACCGGTTCATCACAGACAATCAGCCGGGGATTCAGGGCAATGGCCCGCGCAATGCCGATGCGCTGCCGCTGGCCCCCGCTGAATTCATGGGGAAAGCGATCTGCCGCGTCCGGGGAAAGGCCCACTTTTTCCAGCAGATTTTTCACCTTTTCCCGCCGTTCCGATGGGTTCCCGATCCGGTGAATGACAAAAGGCTCCTCCAGAATGGTTCCGACCGTGTGCCTGGAATTCAGGGATTCAAACGGATCCTGAAAGATCATCTGCACATTGCGCCGCAGTTCCTGCAACTCCTTTCCTTTCAACTCCGGTATGTTTTTCCCTTCAAAAATCACTTCGCCCGCGGTGGATTCATACAGGCGCAGAATGCTGCGTCCCACTGTGGTTTTGCCGCATCCGGATTCTCCCACCAATCCCAATGTCTGCCCTGCGCTCACTGTGAAGGAAATGCCGTCCACCGCATACACCGTGCCAATTCTGCGCATGAAAACACCGCCCCGCACCGGAAAGTGCATTTTCAGATTTCGCACGGTGAGGCTGGGATCTGGGGATTGGGGATTGGGGATTCGTGGGTGAAAACCGGAGACGGGCATGGAACCGGAAATTTGAGATTCGAAATCTGACCCCCCTGATTTGACACCGAACACCTGACACCTGACACCTGACACCTTTTCACTGAAATGACAGGCCGCAAAATGATCCTCTCCCGCTGCTTTCATTTCCGGCTGTGTTTTGCAGATTTCCTGCGCATGGGGACAGCGGTTTTGGAACCGGCAGCCTTCCGGCAGATCATGCAGGCTGGGAACCATGCCTTTGATGATGCTGAGTCTGCTTTTTCGCGGGGTTTCCATGCGGGGAATGGAGGAAAGAAGCCCCTGCGTGTAGGGATGCGCGGGATACTGAAAAATCTCTTTCACCGGCCCGGTTTCCGCAATTCTTCCCGCGTACATGACCACCACCCGGTCGCAGATTTCCGCAATCACCCCCAGATCATGCGTGATGAAAATCACGGACATGCCGGTTTCCCCCTGCAGTTCCTGTATCAGTTGCAGAATCTGTGCCTGAATGGTCACATCCAAAGCGGTGGTGGGTTCGTCCGCGATAAGAATATCCGGTTTGCAGGCCAGAGCCATGGCAATCATCACCCGCTGCCGCATTCCGCCGGAAAGCTGATGCGGATATTCCTTCATCCGCTGCACAGGTTCGGGAATTCCCACTTTGTGAAGCATTTCCACGGACGCGTCCGCCATTTCCTGTTTGGACATCCGGGGAAAATGGAGATGAAAAACCTCGCTGATCTGCTTTCCAATCCGGTGCACCGGATTGAGCGCTGTCATGGGTTCCTGAAAAATCATGGAAATGCGCCTGCCCCGGATTTCCCGGAGTTTTTCCACCGGAAGGCTGACAATATCTCTGCTGTCAAACAGAATCTGCCCGGATTTGATTTTTCCCCCAGGCTGGGGCAGCAGACGCATAATGGAAAGCGCAGTCACGCTTTTTCCGCATCCGGATTCCCCCACCAGTCCCAATGTGCTGCCTTTGGGTACGGAAAAAGTCACATCATCCACAGCATGAATTTCACCGGCCTCTGTGTCAAAGGCCGTGACCAGTCCTTTTATTTCCAGTATATTTTCAGTTGTTTGCATATTTGCATATTGCATGATAATGTCATTAAGCGATATTATACCGATTCGCCATTGATCTGAAACACAGGTTTTTCAGAAAAACCGGATTTTTCTGAAAAATCCGGTTTTTTGAACACACGAAACTGTTTGCATATTGAATGATAATGTCATTAAGCGATATTATACCTATGTTCGGTGTTGAATTTATACGATATTTATCCCCAGTTCCCGTATGCCGTCAGGTCAGGGAATGTCCGGAGTGCCAAACTCAAAGTCCGGCAGAACATGCGGGCTCCCCATACTTTCAGTTTGGGACTCATCTGACCCGCTGACAGAAAAGGAAAGCATTGTACCAAATCAATGGAGAATCGGTACAGCATCAGTTGCTGAGCCCCTGCGGTTTCAGAAACTCTTTTCCTCCTCAGTGCCGTCATCGTGAAAACTCTCAGGATTTTGGAAACTCTGATGCTTTGGTTTCAAAACGGGAACGGAAAAATCTTTTCATATCTCCCTCAAAAATTTCCGTCAATCAAAAAAACAGATTCCGACATTTCCGCTCCCTGCGAACCTGTCCCGCACATTTTGGGGTGATACCAATTCGCCATTGATCTGAAACACAGGTTTTTCGGGAAAACCGGATTTTTCAAAAATAATCCGGTTTTTTTGAACACGCGAAAACCTCTTTCTGCCTGCCTGCAGGTATCTTTTCAATGGGGAATCGGTATGAAACAGAAAAAAACAGACAAGAATCCAAAAATTGTTGAGTTTCCCGGAAAAATGAATATAATAACAGAAAATGGAGAAATATTTTTTTCATGGGATGAAAGACCTTCCCCTTCAGCGGGCAGGTTTGCGGAACACTGAGGGAGGAGGCTGTTTCATATTTGATGCCAACACAAAAATAAGGAGGTTTATATGAAAGATTTCAAAAAAATTCTCTTTCCTGTTGATCTCACCGGAGCTTCGCAGGGGGTGGTTCCTTATGTTGCTGCAATGGGAACCAAATTCAATGCAGAAATTCATCTTCTTTATGTAGGCCGCATTTTTGAACAGTTGCAGAGCATCTATGTTCCCCATCCCTCCATCAAACAGATGGAAACGGATATCCTTGCAGGAGCCGCAAAAAAGCTGGGAGAATTTGCAGAGGAGTTTTTTGAAACCTGCCCATCCTGTCAAAAAAAGGTTGTGATTGGCGAGACAGCCGAGGAAATCATTGATTATGCCAAAAAAGAGAAAATGGATCTGATCATCATGGGAACGCATGGCAGAAAGGGACTGGAGAAGATGCTCTTTGGCAGTGTTGCGGAAAAAGTGGTGAGAATGTCGCCTGTTCCGGTTCTGTGTGTGAATCCTTATATGGCTTCTGAATAAAAAACACTGCCATGTTTTGCATCTGTGATATTCGCGGAGAGAGAAGAGGTTCCTGATGTTTGAAAGCGCTGCGCAGCATAAAGCAGCATGTGGTTATGCTCCGGAATCCGGAACCCCGGCAGTTCACCGGAATCCGGAGCAGTCGTCTGTCATTTCCCTGCAAAGCAGGAACGTATCCGGCTGATTCAGATTTCTGAGGAAAACCGGACGTGATATTCTATAAACCCGCGTTCGGAAATTATTTCAGAAACTCCATCTTGTAGGTTTCCTCCACAATCGTGACCGGCTCAAATTTCTTTCCCTGCTTCATGGCTTTTTTCGTTTCCTCATTCAGTTTCGGATCATACCAGAACAGCCCCCCGGTGCTGCTGTCAAAGGGATCAAACAGACTGCCGGAAGTTTTTGTGCCGGCCGGTGCGGGAAGCCTCCACCAGCGCCAGAAGCCTTCCCGCACATAGGGAACCATGAAAGTGGGAACAAACGCCCCGATTTCGTGGATTTTTTCCTGAATTTTTTTGGACAGATCCATACGCTCCCTTTCATCCAGAGAGTTCCGGTATGCATCAATAAGTTTATCCATTTCCGGGTCATCGGTATTGGTGATATTATTGGTCTGGGGTTTATGGGCATTGATGGAATGAAAATGTTCCCAGAACTGGGGCCGCAGCGAAGTGCTCCATCCGCCCCAGTCCACTTCATGATTTTTTTCCATGACTTTTTTATACTTGGCAGATGCATCCAGCTTCTGAAGCCGCAGTTCCACCCCGGCCTTTTTGGCTTCTTCCTTTAATACCACCAGACGAGGGGTGTGCTCATCATGGGTGTAAATCACCTCAACGGAAAAACGCTGTCCCTTTTTCTCCCATATGCCGTCCTTTCCCCTGGCCCAGCCGGAAGATTCCATACAGGATGTCACCTTGTCAATGTCAAAGCTGCGCGCGCGGATATCGGTGTTGGAATAGGGGCCGTATCCCACAAACATACCGTCCAGCCGGTAGTAGTCATTGCGAAGAACCTCGGAAATCACTTTTTCAATGTTCATGGCATGGGCAAAGGCATAGCGCACATTTTTATCTTTGAAAATCTCCTTGTCCTGGTTCATCCACAGTCCCTGCGCGGACTGCTGGGTATCATTGAAAAACCAGATTTTATGAATATATCCTTTTTCCACTTCCGGAATTTTGGATTTGATATGCCAGTAATCCGGAAAAGTGAGGCTGAAAGCATCCAGTTTGGCTTTTTTGAAATATTCCCACTGGATATTGTAATCTCTGACCACCGTGAAGATAACGCTGTCCACGTTAAAACGGTTTTTGAAGTACTTCATATCCCTGGCCCACCAGTCCTTTTTCCGATCAAAGCGGATATAACGGCCTTTTTTGAAATCCCCGAGCTGGTACGGCCCTGTATTGGGAACGATCTCCCAGTTGTATTTCTTCACAAAATCCTCATTGAGTTCTCCGTAGTAATGACGGGGCGCAGGCGAAATGCCCAGTTTCAGATGCAAATCCGGAACGGCCTTGGTGCTGACCACTGCGATGGTGTGATCGTCATACACAGTCACTTTTTCAATTTCCTTTGTGTAGTAGTCATTGTACCAGGGCGCAACGATGTATTTGGACCGCATGAATTCCAGCGAGAACACATAATCATCCGCGGTAACCGGTTTTCCGTCTGACCAGGCTGCGGCAGGATTGAGTTTGAAGTACATGGTCTTTTTGTCTTTGTCAAAGGCCCAGTGGGTCGCAAGTTCCGGAATAATATTCAGGGTATTGGGATGCAGATTGATGAGGTTGAGCTGGTTGCCCAGAATGTAACTGCGGAAACCGCTGTTGGAATCCGGCCCGACCGTGCGGAAGGTTGGGGGAAAGGTGAGAATGGCCGTGTTGAAGGTTCCGCCTTTCTGCGCGTCCGGGGAGGCAAAGACCGGATCGCTTTCATTGGTAAGCCATTCAATGTTTTCGGGCAGTTGTTCAGCCCAGCAGGGCTGACATGCCGCAGAAAATCCGATAATGACCATCATTGCACACATTGCACAAAAACAGAATATTCTGAAAAGCATCATATTCCTTTCTTAACAGTCCGGAATTCACGCCGGAAAAATAATAGAAGCATTATGCCCATGTTCTGAACCGGCAGTCATGCCGATCTCCTGATTCTCTTTTTGCTTATGTTACCTTTGTTCTGTCCAAAGGTAAAGCTGTAAACCTGTCAGATTTTCACTGATTCGCGACTGAATGCATCAGCATATCCGGTGTCAACCCCCTTTTACTGAACATCTGACCTTACTCCAGAATCTTCACAAGGGTTCTTGTGACAGATTTCCCATGTTCACCACCCGGAACATGCAGGGAAACCGTTTTCAGCCGCTTTTCTGCAAACAGTTGAATACATTCCGGATAGAGTATCCATTCCTGCTGCAGTCCCTTTTCCCTGACTTTTTCCAGTGTATCAGCGGGTTCAATGGGAAAGGCCCGCTGTCCGATAATCGGCCCGGAATCCTCGCCGTAATCAATGAAATGAACTGTGCAGCCTCCTATGCGGCATCCATGACGGAACGTATCTCCGTAGCCGTCAGTTCCCGGAAATGCAGGCAGCAGGGCCGGGTGGATGTTCATAATGCGGGGATTTGCAGGATCGGTGTTGATCCGATCAATGAAATAGGGGGTGAGATTCCGCATGAAACCGGCCAGGACCAGCAGATCAAATTGAAAGGATTTCATCTCTGCCAGCAGCCCGGCTTCCGCGACAGCACGGGTTTTCAGAAAAAAATCCAGTTTTTCCTGATCACAGTCCGGCAGAAAAAAAGACTGCTTTTTGCGCATGTCATCCAGATCAAAATCTTCGGGCAGGAGGCCGTCTTGGGGATTTTTTCTGTAACTGTTTATAATTTGAGCATAATCCACCACAAAATGGGGAATGCCGTGTTTTTCAGCCCGTTTCAGTCCTTTGGCCTGAGGATTGTCTGATCCCACAAATACCATATCACCGTCAATTTTTCCGGATTCGCACGCGTCAATAATGGCCTGCAGATTGGTTCCGCCCCCTGAAATCAGTGCGCCGATGCGGATTTTCTGTTTCATGATACCTTAAATCTCCTTTGGAAAAAATTTTTCTTTGCATTGTGACGAGTCCCAACGTGAAAGGTTGGAAGCATGGGAGCTTCTTTGCCAAACTTTCAGTTTGGCACTCCTTTCCCTGGAAGATTTTCTGATGCTGAACAAAGATTATCTGTTTTGATCCGGTGCCGATTTTGGAAACAGAGAAATTGGCCTCTCTCTTCATCCCTTTTCAGGATGGGAATGTCAACAGCAAAAATTTTTTCTGCTCCATTTTTCACAAAAATGCAAAAAGACTTGCTATTTTTTCTGGTTGGTGTAATGTTTCTGCATAAAGAAACAGGAAAGTGTTATGATTTCTTCCCAAGAAAAAATAAAAGATGATCCCATCTCCGAAGAACTCGTAAGGGTCTTTGCAGAAATCCGGGATAAAGCAAAAATGGCCGCATTTCTCAGGGAAATTCTTACTCCCAAAGAGATCAGCGATTTGTCCATGCGATGGGAACTGCTCAAAGATCTGTTTGCCGGAGAAACCCAGCGCCACATTGCGGCAAAGCACCGGATCAGTCTGTGCAAAATCACCAGGGGATCAAAGATTCTGAGAAAAAAAGATTCAACCACCCTGCAACTGCTGAAAAAATATTACGGATAAGAAAAATCAAAAGGAGACAATGTGTTATGTCTGTATTGCTGACGATTTTTTTCACATCCTTTATTATTGCCCTGTCCGGTGCAATGATGCCTGGGCCTCTTTTCACCGTGACCATCAGCGAAAGCTCGCGGCGGGGATATATGGCCGGGCCTCTGCTCATTGCAGGTCACGCTGTTCTGGAACTCCTGCTGGTTATCGCTCTGATGGCCGGGCTGGCGCCTTTGCTGAAACAGAACACTGTGTTTATTGTGATCGCATTTGCCGGATCAGCCATTCTGCTCTGGATGGCCTATGGCATGTTCCGCGCTCTGCCTGACCTGACCCTGCAGTACGCAGGTGAACAGAAAAGGGGAGGAAATCTCCTGCTGGCCGGGGCATTGCTGAGTCTGGCCAATCCCTACTGGAGCATCTGGTGGGCTTCCATTGGTCTGGGATACATTCTGCACAGCATGGAGGTCGGAACAGCCGGAGTTTTCGCTTTCTTCTGCGGACATATTGCCGGAGATCTGTTCTGGTACACAGCCATTTCCACTGCCGTATGGCGGGGCAGATCATTTCTCAGCGACCGAACTTACCGCTATGTGATTGCCGGATGCGCTGTCTTTCTGGTCATATTTTCCTGTGTATTCGCGTATTCGGGATTTGTGCGGTGTACAGGGGCGTGACAGAGTTGGGCGTTACGCAGTTGATAAATAAATCAATCCTGAAACCCTCAGGATTAATCTGCTCAACTGCCTACCTCCTGATATTTAAAAAAATTTTGGCCCGGTATCCTTCCTTTGTCATGTATCCGATGGAGGAGCGCGGGTTCCCCCGGTGCTGAAAAAACGGCGGTACTGTATAAAATCAATGGAGAATTGGTATCATACCAATTCTCCATTGAAAATATATTTTAATCTCATTCCCGCGCTCTGCGCGGGAATGCAGACTGTACGCTCTGCGCACTGATTATCCCGGCAGGATCATGCCGAAGCGTTCCCGCGCAGAGCGTGGGAACGAGGGAGAATGTGCAGTATGCAAATGCAGTCACTTCATCCTGTCTGTCCTGCATAATCCTG
>CAZDIU010000031.1:0-28050 GCA_964505535.1 uncultured Desulfobacterales bacterium
TATCATATTTATTTTATAATATAAAATTCCTTTTTAATTTTCGGATAGGTTCATGAGATTGACGCATTGGCTTCTTGGAATTTTAAACATATCGTCAGCATAAATCCGATAAGAAAAATACATGAAATCAACAGGAAGTATAACTTTTCATCTGTTGAAATCGGTTCGCTGGAATTATTCGGAGGAGCGAAGTATGGAAACATATAAAAACAGTTATGATAAAAATGAAGATATAATGCTGTGGGAACTTCATGAAATAAGGCATGAACTGCATAAGGAACTCAGTCGGAAAACTGTTGATGAGATAAACAGAGATGCTCTCAGAAAATTTCAGGAATGGCAGAGAAAATACAGAGAAAACATGCTGTATGAAAAGGCATAACCCGGCGGTCAAGCGGACGGCGAAAAAGCCTGCCGCCGCTTAACTCATTGGTATGCTGCCTGAATGAAGACGATTTAACATATTGTATCAGTTTTGGAAATCTGTGATGGTGCCTCCGGATCGGGGGAGAATAGGGAACACGGTGAAAATCCGTGACGCTGGGCCGACGCTGTAAGCAGGGACCAAAGCCGCAGAATGCCACTGGCTGAAGCATGAAAACTGTGCAAAATCCGGGAAGGAGCGGTCAGGGAATGATCTGCAAGTCAGAAGACCTGCCATGACAGATGGAGTATAAACAGTAAGGATAAATGTTGTCCGCATGAATCCGTGTTACAGGGAAATCCCTGTGGCACGGATTTTTTTTGCGGATTTGTGATGTTGCGGAAGTGCTGTGCCTGCCCTGCCGGGATTTCCGGAATCATATTTTTTCACACAAAGGGAGAAAGAAAAATGAAAACCCAGATTGAACTGGCCAGAGAAGGTGTTGTCACTCCGCAGATGAAAACCCTTGCGGAAAACGAGGATTACAGTCCGGAATATATCCGGGAAAAAGTCGCGCTGGGGGAAATCGTTATTGCCAGCCATCCCAAAAGAAAAAATCAGCGGGTGGTGGGCATAGGAACCGGGCTGCGCACCAAGGTCAACGGCTCCATTGGCACTTCTTCTGATATTTATGATATTGATCTGGAAGTGAGAAAAGCCAAAATCACAGAAGAAGAGGGTGCAGACACCCTGATGGAACTTTCCGCGGGCGGAGATCTGGACAACGTGCGCAGGGCTGTGCTGGAAAACTGCTCATTGCCTGTGGGAAATGTGCCCCTGTATCAGGCTTTTCATGATACCGCGAAAAAATACAGAAATCCCAACAGACTGGATCCGGAATTTCTGTTTGATCTGATAGAAAAACAGTTGGATGACGGCATTTCTTTCATGGCCATTCACTGCGGCATCAACCGCTTCAGCATTGAACGGCTGCGAAAACAGGGATTCCGTTACGGCGGGCTGGTTTCCAAAGGCGGTACATTCATGGTTTCCTGGATGGAATACCATCAGAAGGAAAACCCACTGTATGAGCAGTTTGACCGGGTCTGCGGTCTGATGAAAAAATACGATGCCGTACTCTCTTTGGGCAACGGCATACGGGCCGGAGCCATTCATGACAGCCATGATCGTGCACAGATGGCGGAAATGATCATCAACTGTGAACTTGCGGAACTGGGCAGGGAAATGGGATGCCAGATGATGGTGGAAGGGCCGGGACATGTGCCTTTGGATGAGATTGAGGGAAACATCATGCTGGAAAAACGCATGAGCGGCAATGCGCCCTATTATGTTCTGGGGCCGCTTCCGGCTGATACAGGAGCGGGCTATGATCATATCACCGCAGCCATCGGTGCGGCCAATTCCGCCCGGTACGGTGCTGATCTGATTTGCTATATCACGCCCGCGGAACATCTGGCTTTGCCAAACGAGGCCGATGTGCGGGAAGGAGTTCGGGTCACACGGCTGGCCGTGCGCATCGGGGACATTGCCAAATATCCGCAACGCCGACAGCAGGAAAAACTGATGTCCCTCGCGCGGCGGGATATGCGATGGGAAGATCAGTTGCGGCTGCTGATGTTCCCCAAAGTGGCACAGGAAATCCGCAGCAGCAGACGCCCGGAAAATGAAAAAACCTGCACCATGTGCGGAAATTTCTGTGCGATGGAAAGGGGAATCTCTCTGTTTGAAAAAGACATAAAAGGTGATAAGGTGTCAGTCGGGATGAATCAGGGGACAGGGTACAGGGATTAGGGGACAGGGTACCGACCCGCCAACCCCTGATCCCCAATCCCCAACCCCTTCTAAAACAAAGGAGATACAGATGAATCTTTTGGATAAAACCATACAGAGCATAAAAGAACCCAACGCGGAAGTGTATGCTGCCGCAAAGGAGCGGCTGCGGAATCAGGCGCGTCCTGCCGGCAGCCTGGGCATTTTGGAGGATGTGGGCGCACGGATTGCAGGCATTCACGGCAAAATTGACGTGCATCTGGAAAAAAAAGTTGTGATTACCTGCGCGGGGGATCACGGCATCTGCGCGGAGGGGGTCAGTCTGTTTCCCTCGGAAGTGACGCGGCAGATGGTGTATAATTTTGTCAATGGCGGAGCTTCCATCAGTGTGCTGGCCCGTCACGCGGGTGCACAGGTGAAGGTGGCTGATCTGGGTGTGGACTGGGATTTTGAACCGGATTTGCCCATTTTTCACAAAAAAGTTCGCAGAGGAACAGCCAATTTTGCCAAAGAACCTGCCATGACACGGGAGGAAGCGATCAGGAGTCTGGAAGCCGGTATTGAGATTGTGAATGAACTGCTAAAGGATGGTCCGGTCCATCTGCTGGGAACCGGTGACATGGGCATTGGCAACACCACGCCATCCACCGCGATTATTGCAGTTTATTCCCAAATTCCTGTCCCCAGACTGACCGGACGGGGAACCGGCATTGATGACAGTGCCTTGCAGAACAAGATCAGGGTGATTGAAAAAAGTCTGGAATTGCATTGCCCCAATCCGGCTGATCCGCTGGATGTGCTTTCCAAAGTGGGCGGACTGGAAATCGGGGGGCTGGCCGGGCTGGTTCTCGGAGCTGCTGTCAACCGCATTCCGGTGGTCTGTGACGGACTCATTGCCACAGCAGGTGCGCTCATAGCGTGTGAACTGGCTCCGAAGGCAAAAAACTATCTCTTTGCCAGCCACAATTCCGTTGAGATCGGACACGCGTTTATGTTAAAGCATCTGGGACTTAAACCCCTGCTGGAGTTGGAATTCCGGCTGGGCGAGGGCACGGGCGCTGCTTTGGCAATGGAACTGATTGACGCATCCACCCGTATTCTGGCAGAAATCAAAACCTTTGCGGAAGTGGGAATTCAGGACGCGCAGTAAGCACTGGTGTTAAAAACCGGGTTTTTTCAAAAAACCCGGTTTTTAACAAAAAATTATGCATCAAAAGACATGAAAAAATGCCTGGCAGTGAAAACCGTTCTTGCAGACGCATCTTCTCTTATTCTTCTGTTCAGGGCCGAGCTTTTCCCGGCCCTGATTTCCTTTTTCCGGATTGTCACCGCGGAAAGTGTTTATGGGGAAATCACCGTCAGGGGGTATCCGGGAGCGGAAGTGTTTGAAACAGCCTGCGCACAGGGACAGATCCTTGTACGATCCGCAGAATCAGTCTGTGCAGTCCGGTGTCCTGAACTTCTGATGCCCAGTCAGGCTGTGAAAAAAGGAGAAGGGGATACCATTCGGCTCTGGCTGGCCGGAGAAGGGGATTTTGTTCTCATGGATGATTACAGGGGAGCAGCCTTCTGCCGGGATCATGGAATTCCCTATATCAGTGCAATCCTCTTTCCCCGCATTCTCAGGCTGTCCGGGAATTTCTCCCGTGATGAATGTGTCCAAAAAACGGAACAGATCATCCGCAATGGCAGATATTCCAAAAAAATCATTGCCTATGCCCGAAACTGTCCGGATGGGGAACTGTTTTCTTTTTTACAGAAAGCCTGCTGATCCATCTGCACACTGTTCATGGTTTTTCGTTTCAACCCGTTACATCACTTTGTTATACCAATTCTCCATTGATCTGAAATATAATTTTTTTCGGACAAACCGGATTTTTCAAAAAAATCCGGTTTGTTAAATACACGAAAACTTCTTTTTGCCTGCTTATAAGCATCTTTTCAATGGGGAATCGGTATTATTAACCCGGCAAATAAATGCGGAAATAATTTGAGAACCATGCCATAGCAATCGCATGGAAAAGATTGACACATGAACACTCAGTCCGCAAGCACTTCAGAAACTTCGTTGCCTCCGTAAGAAGGAGAAAACGCATCTGCAAAAATTTTTTCGCGGGTTTTTCCTTTCTCTGCTGTTTTACATTTCAGAAAGGAATATGGCAGAATTTTTCAGAGATATGTGCGTATCATTTAAACAGATCAGAGGGAGGTAAGTATGGATATTCTGAATTCATTGATAATCCGTTTTCCTGTATCCGGCGTGGAGACAAATCTTCTGCTTCCGCCGCTTGTGGCATTTGCCGTGTCCTTCCTGACATCCATGGGCGGTGTGTCCGGAGCCTTTATCCTGCTGCCCTTTCAGGTCAGTGTGCTGGGCTATACAGCGCCATCGGTTTCGGCCACCAATCAGGTTTTCAACATTGTTGCCATTCCCAGCGGCGTCTGGCGGTATCTGAAAGAAAAACGAATGGTCTGGCCCCTGACATGGGCTGTGATCATCGGAACTCTGCCCGGCGTGTTCATCGGTGCCTGGGTGCGGATTGAGTATCTGCCGGATCCGAAAAATTTCAAATTCTTTGCCGGTTTTGTTCTCCTGTATATCGGCGTCCGTCTGTTTCTTGACATCCTGAAAACCCGGAAAGGAGCGGCTCCTGCCTCCGCGAAAGCAGGAATTCCTGCCGAGTTTGTGGTGACAAAAACCCGTTTTTCTCTGCAACGGGTCGAATTTCATTTCGCAGGTCAGCCCTACTCCTTTCCGACAATGGGGGTTTTCCTGCTCTGCTTTCTTGTGGGCATTGCCGGAGGAATTTACGGCATTGGCGGAGGAGCCATTGTCGCTCCTTTTTTTGTGGCCTTTTTCAAACTTCCGGTATATACCATAGCCGGAGCCGCACTTATGGGAACCTTTGTCACCTCCGTGGCAGGTGTAATTTTTTACCATATTCTGGCGGTATTCTATCCTGCGCAGTCCATTGCACCGGACTGGTATCTGGGCGCATTGTTCGGTATAGGCGGTTTTGCAGGAATGTATGCTGGCGCACGCTGCCAGAAATATGTGCCTGCACATATCATCAAGATGATTCTCTGTGCGTGCGTGCTGTTTGTTGCGGGAAAATATCTCATCGGATTTTTTGCCTGATGGTCGGACTGCTTACCCGGATATGAAAGAAAAGACAGCAGGCCAAATCCGTTGAATCAGGCCGTTTCTTATTTCACTGATGTTATACCAAATCGCTATTGAAATTATACAATATTTTCTGCCGGTTCCTCAGAAAAAATGGATTTTTCCGAAAAATCCGGTTTTTTGAATACCCGAAAACTTTCGGCTGTGCAGAAAGCACTGCATCAAATCAATGGAGAATCGGTATTACACAGCTTTTCAAAAATCAGGATGTCACCGGCTTTTACCGTCATTCCCGCGTAAACCGGAATCAAGTGATTCCAATTCGTTCTGGATACCGGCTTTCGCCGGTATGACGATGTTGCGTAACATCAGTTATTTCAATTGGATGAAACCAAGAAAAAGAGGAGAAACAAATTGGAACTCATAGGTATCATTCACTCCCCTTTTAAAGAGTTGGAGAATATGCCGATACAGCCCAAAGGTGCGGCAGACATCGAAGGCACAGTGCATGTAAACGAGTCTTATGCTGAAGGGCTTAAAGATTTGGATGGATTCAGTCATATTTATCTGATTTATCTTTTCCACAGGGCAGCCAGAACCTGTCTCACGGTTACACCTTTTCTGGATACAGTGGAGCGGGGCGTTTTTGCAACACGTTCTCCTTTACGGCCAAATCATATAGGACTGTCCATCGTTCAACTGATAAAAGTGGAAGGAGCGGTTCTCACGGTCAGAGGGATTGATGTCCTTGATGGAACCCCGCTTTTGGATATAAAACCCTATATTGAAAATTTTGACGCGGTAACAAAGAGTTCCTCCGGCTGGATGACAGCGGATAAACAGGAAGTGGCTGCCAAACGTTCTGACAGCCGCTTCAAATAACAGGAAATCTGAAAAACAGATGTGCATTGACTCTTTGTGAGACTTTGTGTCTTCGCGGCAGAAAACGCAAAGCTGAAATCTTTTTGATGCAGTTGTGCAGCAATGCCGGACAGGGGGCAGACTGGTTGACAACAGCATCCCTTTTGGGATTCAGATTTGTCTTTTTGCATTTTTTTCTGTAACAGATGTCAATCCCTTCAGATTTTTTCCCGCCCCCGAATCAGCGGGCAGATCAGGGGATTTGACCCACTGCCGGAATCTCAGAACCGCATGGAAAAAACGGACACCGATCTGATGCAGTCCATCCGGAATGGCAGCCGTCAGGCATTTGAAACCCTTGTCACGCGGTACCAAAATCCGGTTTTCGGTTTTATCCGGAAATACATGGACGGAGAACGGCACCAGGCTGAGGATCTGACGCAGGAGGTTTTTCTGAGAGTGTATCTGGCTGCCCCCCGTTTTGAAGTGCGTCCGGATTCGTCCGTATCAGCATGGATATTCACCATAGCGTACAATCTTTCCATGAACGAGGCCCGGCGGCGTAAAAGGCAAAGGGATTTCAGAAAGGAACTTTGCGAGGAACACAGGTTTTCAGTCTCTGAATCCGCAAATCCGGAAGATACCTTCCATCTCCAGAATGCGGTATTTTCCGCTCTGAATGAACTGCCGGAAAAACAGCGGGCTGCATTGATTCTTCGTGTCACTGAAGGACTTTCTTACACAGAAATCAGCCAGGTGCTTCATATCAGTGTGCCGGGTGTGGAATCCCTGATTTACAGGGCGCGGAAAAGCCTGAGGGAAAAATTTCCGCAAAAGGAGTGAGCTTATGAAATGCCGGAAAAGGAGAAAAACCGTTTCCGTGTATCTTGACGGAGAACTGGATCCGGAAAAAGCCGGGGAGACGGGAAAACACCTGTCACAGTGTGCAGAATGCAGGCAGGAGTTGGATCTGCTCAAACACGCGGACAGTCTGCTTGCCGGACTTCCGCGGGAAGAGGTGCGTGAGGATTTTGTTCGGAACCTGATGAAAAAAGCAGCGGAACTGCAGCAAAAGCGATCATGGTCTTCCAGACTGCTGCATTTTTCTGAATATTTTTTCGATAACATTTTTGTCTTCAAAAAGAAAAACACCGGAACTTTGGATGAATTCGGGGATTTTCCGCCCTGTTCCTTAAGCCGTGTTTATTTCAGTCTTCTTTGAATTCCCCATAGCACCAGGGAGATAATATCTTGCCTTTTACCTATTTTGCAGCGGGTTTCGGAACCGCAGTCCTGATAATGCTGGCGATCATGTTCCTGATTTTTTTCCGGATGGAAAAACAGCGGAAAAGCCTGACAGCCATCAAAGGCTATCTGGATCTCATTCCGGATCTGAGTTCTGTCCAGCGGGAACAGGTCAGCCGCATCCGCAGTACGTTCCTGCCCAGAGTGGCAGATATTCGGAAAAATCTGCGCCAAAGCCGGGCCGAACTGGCTGATCTCCTTTTTGAGGAACCCGCAGACAGGACAAAGATTGACACGGTCGCGGGTGAGATTATGGTCAGGCAGTCAGAACTGGAAAAAGAAGTGATTGCACATATTCTGGAAGAAAAGGAACTGCTGTCCCCATCCCAGCAGAGAAAGTTTTATGAAATCATCGTGGAACAGTTTTCCTCCGGCAGTCTGGGGGTTCATGATGCAAGAGGCCGGAAAGACTGAAAAAATCCCAAATTTTTGAGTTAAGGGCAGCACGTCAAATCCGCTGATCGACTGTTTTAAACTGAAGAGTGACACAGAGTTTTTTTCTGTTTGAAATTAAGATGTTAATAAATCAGCCGTGTTGACCCTTTATCCGGAACCCCTCAGGGCTTTAAAAAACATGAGGATTTGTCCGGTCAATTCCGTAACTCCTATCAATTGAAAGGAGAAAAACCTGTGAAAACAGTTTTAAAAATTCTGATTTTTGCGTGTTTTGTCCTCTGCCTGTGTTCGTGTGCAGAAAAAGACAAAGCTTATGACGGCTTTCTGCGCGGCATGTATGAAGGTGCGAATCACACACAGGAAATGCAGCGGGAAGATCCGATACCGCCCGCAGGGGAAAAAACGCCCACCTATGATCAGTATGCGCGGGACAGGCAGGAAATCATAAAGGACAACAAAGAGTAAGGGGCGTTGTCCGGACTCTGCCCGAATGGGATGGGAACTGTTATGAATTACACAAAAGATCAGGTCATTGCACTTGCTCCGGATGCTTCTTCAGCGGCTGCGGCAAAAAAACTTGCCTCTCCTTCCAAATGGCCCCTCCTCGGACACAGTGACGGGGCCGTATGGGGGCATTGCCAGGGAAGCGGAGGGAACCCCTATGAAGTCAAAATTGACCTGAACGGGCCTGCCTTCAAATGCTCCTGCCCCAGCCGGAAATTCCCCTGCAAACATGCGCTGGCCCTGTTTCTGCTTTATGCTGACGGCAGCGGGGCTGTTGCTGAGCACCCCTCTCCGGACTGGGTTTCAGACTGGCTGGACAAACGCAAAGATCGGGAAAAAGCCCGTGTCACCAAGGCTGAGAAAAAAGCGGCAGCGCCTGCTGAGTCGGAAGCCGTTGCCAAAAAACAGGACAAACGAATCGAAACCATGATCAGCGGCCTCAATGACTGCGAACTGTGGCTGCGCGATCTGGTGACCGGCGGGCTGGCTTCCCTGCCGGGACAGGGGGACGCGTTCTGGAAGAATGCGGCTGCCCGGCTGGTTGACGCGCAGGTTCCGGGTGCGGCAGGCATGGTGCTGCAGATGGCCGGGATCGCGGCCAGCGGATCGGGCACCTGGCTGCGGGATTTGACCATCCTGATGGGGAAGCTCCATCTGCTGATCAAAGCATTTCAGCGTTTCCGGGAACTGCCGGAAGACCGGCAGGCGGATGTGAGGACTGTCGCGGGCTGGCCCATTGACAGGGATACGGTCATGGCACATGGCAAAACAGTTGCAGGCACATGGGCTGTTGTGGGCGAGAGCATCCGGGACAGTGCCAAAATGAAAGAACAGCGTGTCTGGCTGCGGGAAATCAGGACGCAGGCTGCGGCACTGGTGCTCTCTTTTTCCTATGGCGGTCAGCCCTCTGATGTGTCTCTGGTTCCGGGAACCTGTCTTGACGCGGACTTGATTTTCTACCCCGGCTCACTGCCGCTGCGGGCTTTGGTGGCAAACCGGAGTTCCGAGCCCAGTCCGATGGAGGAAATGCGTGGAGAAGAAACCATTGTGCAGGCCCTTGAAAAATATGCGGAAGCGGTTTCCCTGAATCCCTGGACGACCCTTTATCCTCTGGTGATTGAAAATCTGGTTCCCCGCGTGGTGGACAGCAGGCTGTTTTTTTTCGACAAAGAAAACCGGAGGATTCCGGCCCATGCCTCCTTTCGCGAAGTATGGGAATGCATTGCCCTGTCAGGAGGGCACAGCCTGACAGTTGCGGGTGAGTGGACAGATCGCTCATTGCTGCCTCTGGCTTTCTGGAATGAGGAAGGCTGTCACCGGTTTTCCGCAGAATTGACGGTTTAAATGATTGACACACTTGCAAAACAGCTTTTTGTGGGAACCCGCCGGGAGGCTGCGGGCACAGCAGAGGGGGTGTCAGATGTCACCTCCCGGATGTTTCAGAACATTGCGGCGCTGCCGATCAGCAGGGAGGATCAGCTTCTGCATCAGTGCGCACTGGCAGGTGTTTTTGAAACTGCGGCCTTTCTTCCGGAAAGCGAAGATTCTGTTTCCATAACGCAGTCGCCCGAAGACAATCGCAAAACCTGCACTCACGCGGCCGGCCGCATTCTTCGGGAGGCTCTTGCAAAACCCTGGCCCCAGCTTGTGGCTGAATGGATTGCCAGAGCTTCCGGCAGCAATACCCGTCCGCCGTTCCGGGCGCTTCCGGCACTGCTCCGATTCGCGATCGAAACTCCCATATACCGGTCTGCTGTCCGGGGATGTATCGGCCCTCGGGGACAGTGGCTGGCACAGGCCAATCCTGACTGGCGCTGGGCTGCGGAAGCGGAGCAGTCTGAAACCTCTTTGTGGGAAGAGGGAACTTTGGCTGAACGGTGCGAATACATGATCCGCGTTCGGGAAAAAGACCCTGCCAAAGCCCGTGAGTTGATTCAGGAGGGATTGAAGGGGGAAAATGCTTCAAACCGAAGCAAACTCATCGCGCTGTTTCAGCACAACCTGAATTCCGAAGATGAACCTGTACTTGAAAGCCTGCTGGATGACCGCAGCATTGAGGTTCGCCGCACCATTGCGTCCCTGCTGTCCCAACTCCCGGCTTCCACACTGTCCCGGCGGATGCAGGAGCGGATGAAAGACTGTGCTGTCATGGAAAAGGGACTGCTGAGAACCGCCTGTAAGGTGGAGCCTCCGGAGGAAATCAATGCGTCCATGAAACACGACGGCATTCTTGACAAAGCTGTTTCCGGCCTGGGTTCCCGCGCGGCCATGCTTATGTGGATGGTCTCCTTCACCCCTCTGGGCTGGTGGCAGGAAAGAGGGAATCTTTCACCCAAAGAGATTTTGAAGATCATCCGAAAGTCAGACTGGAAAGAGGCGCTTTTCATGGGACTGGCCAATGCTGCCATCACACAGCACCATCCCGCATGGATCACAGCTCTGCTTGAGGCCGGAAAAACCGGCAAATTTCAGCCAGACCGGGATGCACTGATCAGGGCACTGCCCCGATCTGATCTGGAAAAATGGGCAGTGGCAGGCCTGTCGCATGATAACCTGCGCGTTATTGACAGCCTGATCCATTCCAATGATCAGGAAATCTGGAGCCCCGAACTCAGCAAAGCCGTCTTGGCAACTGTCAAATCCGCCATTGCCCGGCACCGGCAGGATTGGACACTGAGGGCTTATATCAAAGAAATGGCCTTATTCATTCACCCGGATGTGCTGGATGCGGCATTGAAAGGATGGCCGGACACACATGAAAACTGGCCTTATTATGCGGAGACCGGTTATGAATTTTTTGAAATCATCAAATTGCGCATGGAGTTGCACAAGGAGTTGTCATGAGTGAGGTCTTACGAAAACACGCGGAGCAGGATTTTGCACAGGAGCTTGCGGAATTGTGCCGCGCGGACACCCGGCAGAAGCCCGCGAACTGGAAAATGTCTCCCTGGGCAGTTGTCACCTACCTGCTTGGCGGCAAACTGGATAACGGTTTTGAGGTTTCCGCCAAGTATATCGGGGATCGGCGTCTGATGGAGATCGCGGTCGCGACTCTGGTCACGGATCGGGGACTGCTGCTTTTCGGGGTTCCGGGAACCGGAAAAACCTGGGTTTCCGAACATCTGGCCGCGGCCATTTCCGGAGATTCCACCTGCCTCATACAGGGAACTGCGGGAACCGGTGAGGAGCAGATCCGTTACGGCTGGAACTACGCACATCTGCTCGCGCACGGCCCCAGTGAGGAGGCTCTGGTTCCCAGTCCCATGATGAATGCCATGAAAACCGGCAAAATTGCACGGGTTGAGGAACTCAGCCGGATTCCGTCCGATGTTCAGGATACCCTGATTACTATTTTGTCCGAGAAAACTCTCCCCATTCCTGAACTCAACCGGGAGCAGCAGGCCGTGCGCGGGTTCAATGTGATTGCCACAGCCAATAACCGGGACAAAGGGGTAAATGAGATGTCCAGTGCGCTCAAGCGCCGGTTCAATACGGTTGTGCTGCCGCTGCCTGCCCGTCTGGAAGAGGAGGTCGCGATTGTGGAAAAACGGGTGCGGGAAATCGGGCGCGCGCTGGAACTCCCTGCGGAACCGCCTGCATCCAGTGAAGTCCGGCGTCTGGTGACCATTTTCCGTGAACTTCGGGAGGGAAAAACCACAGACGGCAAGACCAAAATCAAGTCTCCCAGCAGCACCCTGAGCACGGCCGAGGCCATATCGGTCATCAACAGCGGCATGGCCTTAAGCGGCCATTTCAGTGACGGCATTCTCACGGCTGAGGATATGGCTTCCGGACTTATCGGCGCGGTAGTCAAAGATCCGGTTCAGGATCGGATTGTCTTCCGGGAATATCTTGAAACCGTTGTCAAGGAACGCAAAGACTGGAAAGACCTGTACCGGGCCTGCCGTGACAGGAGCGACATCGGATAACCGGCCATGAAGAAATCTCCTTTCACAGTGTTCGGCATCCGCCATCACGGCCCCGGGTCTGCCGGTAATCTGATCCGATCTCTGGATGAGATGAACCCGGATTGTCTGCTTATCGAAGGCCCGCCGGATGCTGATGAACATATCGGGCTGGCAGGCCGGGAGGACATGAACCCTCCGGTCGCGCTGCTGATCTATGACGGGCAGAACCCGCTTCGCTCCGTATTCTATCCCTTTGCCGAATTTTCTCCGGAATGGCAGGCCATGCAGTTCGCTCTCAGACGCAGCATTCCGGTGCAGTTCATGGATCTGCCCCAAAGACATCAGCTTGCCGTCAGTCAGGAACAGCCCGCAGATATCCCTTCATCCGAAAGCGAATCTCCTGCCCCGGAAGCAATCGAAATGCAGGAGAAAAGTGCACAGACTTCCAGTGATTCTCCCTCCGGTGACCGGCCCGATCCCACAGATCCGCTGGACTGGTTTGCCCGCCATGCCGGATATGAGGACGGGGAGGCATGGTGGGAACATGCTGTGGAGGAACGCCTTGACAGCGGAGAACTGTTCAGGGCCATTGCAGATGTCATGACCGGCTTGCGGGAGCAGTTTCCCAGCCTTTCTGATGGGAATGAACGGCTTCGGGAACAGCGCCGGGAAGCCTGGATGCGGAAAACCATCCGTGTGTTGGAAAAACAGGGATATGAAAATATAGCGGTCGTGTGCGGGGCCTGGCATGTGCCCGCGCTTATCGCGGATGCAAAAGTCAAAGATGATAATGAACTGCTGCGGGGGCTCCCCAAAATCAAAGTGGAAACCACCTGGATTCCCTGGACTTACGGTCGGCTGGCCCGCCGGAGCGGATACGGTGCGGGCATAACTGCTCCGGGATGGTATGACCATCTGTGGCATCATCGCGGGGAGAATGCAGGGCAGACACCAACCCTTCTGGCCACACGCTGGTTCATCCGGGTGGCCGAACTGCTGCGAAAAGCCGATCTTGATGCCTCCACTGCCCATATCATCGAGGCGGTTCGTCTGGCCGAATCTCTGGCCGCAATGCGTCAGCGCCCTTTTCCCGGTCTTGAGGAACTCAGCGACTCTGCACGGGCTGTGCTCTGCTTCGGCGATCACGCCCCCATGATTTTTATTCGGGATCGCCTGCTCATCGGGGAACGGATGGGATCAACTCCGGCAGATACGCCCAAAGTGCCGCTCCAGACAGACCTTGAAAAACAGCAGCGAAGCCTTCGCCTCAAACCCTCTGCTGACACGGAAGAACTCGATCTGGATCTGCGCACGCCTGGCGGTCTGGCCCGGAGCCATCTGCTCCACCGCCTCAACCTTCTGAACATTCCCTGGGGGAAACAGATTCAGACCGGTTACGGGAAAAAAGGAACCTTCCATGAATACTGGAATGTCAAATGGGAGCCGGAATTTGCCGTGACTGTGATTGAGGCGGCCATGTGGGGAACCACCGTGGAACTGGCCGCGACCGCAAGAGCGGTTCATACGGCCCAAAAAACCGAAAGCATAGCGGATCTTGCCGCTTTGATCAACGCGGTGCTGCTTTCGGAACTCCCCGCTGCGGTTGATCCGGTTGTCAGCGCACTCCGATCACGTTCCGCGCAGACCAATGATGTAACAGGACTCATGCAGGCACTTCCGTCTCTGGTGACGATATTGCGCTACGGCAATGTGCGCCAGAGCGATTCTGCTATGGTGGGCGAAGTGGTTGACGGTCTGATTGCCCGCATCTGTATCGGTCTGCAGCCCGCGTGCCAGTCTCTGGATGAAGAGGCCGCCCAGTCCATGAACGAAAAAATAACCGCAGTAAATCACGCGGTCTTTCTGCTGGAAAATGAGGCGCACCGTGAAGCGTGGACAGTAGCCCTGCGCGGCATACTCAGCAGCGATACCGTCAATGCCCTCGTGCGGGGGAAGGCGTGCCGCCTGCTTTTTGACAAAAATGAGATTGAACGTGAGGAGGTTGCCCGACTTATGTATCTGGCCGTATCTCCGGGAAACGAACCGGCAATGGCAGCAGCCTGGGTTCAGGGTTTTCTGGAAGGCAGCGGAATGATTCTTGTTCACGACACCAATCTCTGGAATGTGCTCGATGCCTGGGTCTGTGAATTGCCATCGGAACGTTTTACCGAACTGCTGCCGTTGATGCGGAGAGCTTTCAGCACTTTTTCCGCGCCGGAACGGCACCAGATCGGCTCCCGCGTGAAAACGCGGGGGCGCTCTTCCCCCCGAACTGCTGCTCATGTGCAAGAAAAAACCGGGCAGTTCCATACGGAATGGGGCGACAGGGCGGTAATCGAAGCGGCAAAGCTTTTGGGGTTATAATGTTGCGTTCCCACGCGGAGCGTGGGAACGAGCAGAAAATATGTTCTCAATGGGGAATAAATATGAAACAATCTGCGAAAATCTGCGTAATCTGCGGATTGCTGTCCGCAGATTACGCAGATGAACGCAGATTTTCGATCAGCATCATGCCGAATCGCCATTGATTTGATCCAATATCAGCATGTTTTCAATGGGGAATTGGTATTAATTTTCATTTGGCGGATAAAAAACTATGTCAGACACTTCATTAACTTCTCAGCCATCGGAACGCCTGCGGCGCTGGCGCCTGATTCTCGGCGGTGAAAACGCGGACGGTATCGGCATCGGTCTGAGCGGAGAGGACAGAGCCATTGATCTGGCTCTTCAGGCATTATATGACGCAGGCCCGGAGCGCGGACTGGGGCGTCAGGGACGCGGCGGTTCCGGCGCTTCAAGCCCCACGGTCTCCCGGTGGCTGGGGGATATCCGCAAATATTTCCCCCAAAGCGTGGTTCGGGTCATGCAGCAGGATGCGCTCAAGCGTCTTGATTTGCAGCGCATGTTACTGGAACCGGAAATGCTCGAAGCTGCGGAACCGGATGTCCATCTGGTGGCCACTCTGATTGCCCTCAGCAGTGTGATTCCCAGCCGCACCAAAGAGACCGCGCGTGCTGTGGTCCGCAGGGTGGTTGACGAACTGATGAAAAAGCTGGAAGAGCCCATGAAAACCGCTGTTACCGGAGCCCTGAACCGGGCAGTCCGCAACCGCAGACCGCGTCTTGCGGAAATGGACTGGCATCGAACCATCCGGGCCAATCTGCACCATTATCAGCCGGAATACAAAACCATTATTCCGGAACGGCTGATCGGATATGGCCGCAAGTCCCGGCGCACCCAGCGTGACATTATTCTGGCCATTGACCAGAGCGGTTCCATGGCCTCGTCAGTGGTCTATTCCAGCATATTCGGCGCAGTCATGGCCACCCTGCCCGCAGTTTCCACCCGGCTGATTGTTTTTGATACCGCTGTGGTGGATCTCACAGACAAACTCGACGATCCGGTTGAAGTGCTGTTCGGAACCCAGCTTGGGGGCGGCACGTTTATCAACAAGGCTGTGGCCTATTGCCAGACTTTGATCCGGGAGCCGCGAAATACCATTTTCGTGCTCATTTCCGATCTGTATGAAGGGGGTGTTGCGCAGGAGCTGCTCTGCCGCACACAGGAACTTATTGCTTCGGGCGTTCAGTTCATCACCCTTTTGGCACTGAGTGACGAAGGCGCGCCCATTTACGACAAGTATTTGGCAGCAAAGATGTCAGCTTTGGGCGCGCCCGCGTTTGCCTGCACGCCCGATCTTTTTCCCCAGCTTATGGCAGCCGCCATTAAAAAAGAGGACATCGGGCAATGGGCAGCGGAACGGGATATTGTGACAGCCGGGCGGGAAAGCCGCGGCAATTTTTGAAGGGATTGCCGCTCACGAGGCCGGGGGAGACCGCAGTTCGGCTGGCTTTGCTCATCTGCACAGCCGTGGGCAGAGCCGCAGACAAGATGAGAATGCAGGATTTTTTCGGTTCTTCAATGATTTTGGAAATTTTTCTGGATGCCTGTTTTCACAGGCATGACGTCATTCCGGCAAAAGCCGGAATCCAGAGTTTCCACAAAACAGATTGAAGAACCATTTTTTTCTTTGGACTTGTAAAAAAACAACCTGTACAATTTTCCTGTCCGAAAACCCTGAGAGTTTTCAAAACCCTCAGGGTTTATCATACCGATTCTCCATCTGAATTTGACAGTGCCGCATCCGGAGCCCTGAGATGGAAAAAAACCGGATTTTTCCGAAAAATCCGGTTTTTCTGTGCATCTGAAACCACAATTCAGGGGATGGAACCAACAGCGATTTGGTATTCTGCTGTCACGATGTTTTGCTTCCCTCGGCCATACGCCAGACAACCTGCCCCCTGTCTTCCCAATCCTTCAGGGTTTCAAAAAGAGATTTGACCAGTTCGCGTCTTTCCTCATAGCCGCGTCCGGGAAACAGAGAAGCTGACTGGGCAGGAATGGAAAAAAAATCCTGCAGAAAGCCGATATCCAGAGGCTGTGTCCAGCGATGGTGACGGATATTTCCGCAGCGATTTTCCAGCGCATTGCAGGCAGCCGGATAATCCGTAATCACACGAAATTTGGGCAGAGGTTCGCCCATGCGTCTGAAAGCGACATCAAACAAATCTGCTTCCTCTTTTCCAGTCAACTGCGGATAGTAGGAAAATGCAATCTTGCCGCCGGGACAAAGGCAATGGAATGCCTCATCAATGGCTTTGGCTGCGTCAGGAAAAATAAAAATTGAGGCATTGTAGAGAACATAATCAAACTGACGCTCGCCCACAAGCGGCAAAAGGTTTTCACCATCTCCCACCATCAGGCAGATATCTTTACTTTTTTCCAAAGATTGGCCCGCGGCAATCATTTCCGGAGACAGATCAATCCCGGTAACGCTGCATCCGAATTTTGCATTGAGTACCCCTGCGGACAGTCCGTAACCGCAGCCCACGTCCAGAACCGATGTTCCCTCCCTCATTTCTATGGCCTCTGCCATCTTCAAAGCATAAGAGGCAAAGAATCCGTGTTTTTCCTCGAATTCCTGATAAATATGAAGACTCTGATCAAAGTTGGCAGCGACATTGCTCTTGACTTTTTCATTGAAACTCATGCGGAGTCTCTCCTTTTCATGGATTTGGGTGAATTGCTGTCTGCTTTGGATATGGCAAATTCTCTGATTCTGAATTTTTCTCCCTCCGGGAGAGGGAGAAATCTGATTCATCAACGGATTTGAAGCACTATCAGATAAGGAGATTACAGTCAACGAATATAAAAACACGCGGTGGTGGGTCAAATCCGTTGATCTGAAATTCCCCCCCACCGGGGGAGGGGATCGTTTTTTCCCCCCATCATCAACTGATTTGACCCACTACCGAAATTTATCTTATGCTTGTCACCACACTGGAAACAGTGAACGTTTTATACAGCGTTCCGGGCGTGTATGTCCCGTTTGCGTACAGACCGTCCGTGACGGTACCGGTGGAACTGCCTCCGTAATAAACCGTGTAAGAGGAGCCTTTTGCCAAATCCGGAGATGAGAACGCAATGCTCTGCCAGGTTTTTGACGGCGCAAAGGTAAGAATTCCTGTGCCGGTGCTGTTGCGGATATGAACCAGTGTGCCTGCTGTTTTTGCAGAATTGAAGGTCAGCAGCAAAGAATTTTGGGTTGAGGTTGTTCCCGGAGCCTGTGCCATGCCCGCACTGCCTGCGGCCACCAGAAATCCACCCGTGAGTTTAAATGATCCGTCATAATCCAAAGCCCCGTTGTCATTGGCTGTGGGGCCGTGAACAATCACGGTGCCTCCGGTCATCACAATGGAACCGTTCACATCAATTCCGTCCCCTCCTGCATTGACTGCAATATATCCACCATTGACATACAGCCAGTAATTGCCTGCCGGAACAAAACCTCCGGGCCATCCGGGCATTCCGGAACCGTCAACTCCTCCCGCGACATTCACACCGTCATCACTGGAGACAATGCGAACAGTTCCGCTGTCAATTGTAATAAGCTGACTTTCAATTCCCTCGTAGGATTTTGAAATCAAAATATCCCCGCCGCTGATTTCCAAAGAAGTGTCTGCGTGAATGCCGTCATCGCCCGAAGAAAGGGCAAAGGTTCCGCCGCTGATCACAATGCTTCCATTGGAATGTATGGTGTCATCCGCGGAACTGATGGTAAAATTGCCTCCTGCAATGTTTACACCGGCATTCCCCTTGATTCCTTTGGCAGAATTATCTCCACTGACAGTGTAAGAACTGCCGCCGCCTGTGGTCAGCGTAAAAGTTCCGCCGCTGATAACCGCATTGGTTTCAGCCTGTATGCCATCACCTGCGGCTGTAATATTGAATGTGCCGTTTTCCACAGAAACATAACCCTTTGCCGTATCTTCATCATTGGTGGATTTCATTCCGTCTCCCCTGGCATTTATTGTAATATTGCCATCTTTGACCATCAGCCAGTCCCGGCCCCGGATGCCGTCATCCGCAGAAGTCACGGAAATTGTGCCGCCTGCAATCACAAGTCCGTCCTTGCCTGCAATGCCGTCACTGTAATTGCCTTTGACAGTGAGTGATCCGGTGCCTTCAATCCGGAGATCATCCCTGCTGAAGATTGCGGCATCAGGTTCATCTGTTTCCGCATCCGGAAAAATATAAGTGCTTCCGTCTGTCACATAATTTTGTGTATTCTCTGCAAGCACAATCACAGTTTCCTTTGCACTCATCACATAAAGGGGACTGGTTTTGGAACAGGTGACATTGATGCCGTTGAGGACAAGATTCACGGTTCCGCTGTCTGCTGTGTTCACAACAATCTGTCCGTCTGTCAGTGTGCCGCTGATGTTATACGTGCCTGCGGATGCAATGGTCACAGTGCTGCCGTCAGCAGTCGCGCCGGTTCCATCCACAGTGATGGAATTTCCTTTGAGCAGAATATCGGTTATCCCATCTCCTGCATCTTCCTGTGCGGCAACCGTGCGCAAAGCATAAACAGCTTCCGGCAGACCGATTCGGCTGTCTCGGTTCACATCTGCTGCTGCATACAGAGTGGCAGACGGTGTTACCCCGACAGACACCTGCAAAGACAGAATCACATCTGGAAGTCCGACAGAAGAATCACCGTCCACATCCCCGGCAATAACCACATTTTCAGCGGAAAAAGTTGGACGCATTGCAATGAAATTTCCGGTTCCGTTCGGAAACCGTCCCAGACTGACATCCGTTTTCTGCGCGCCAAAGGTGATCTGATCTATGATGGTCTGATCAGGCGCGGACAGCACAATGCTTTCACCGGATTTGGAAAGACTGAAGCCTGCATGAAGCCCGGTCTGTGCGGTGTCCTCATCCGCCCACACAATCAGATAACCGCCTCCAGGGATTGCCGCACCCGCAGGGAAAGTCCATTTTGTGAGATTGGCGGTTTTGTCTGTCAGATAACATCCGGCAAGAGAAATGGCTTCACTGCTTTTGTTGTACAGTTCAATCCAGTCATCATATTCCCCGTCCTGATCCGCCACTGTTGTGGCATTATCGGCCATAAACTCGTTAATTACCACATTTCCTGCCGGATCTGCCGCGTATAAAAAATTTGCGGAACAGAGCATCAGAAGCATCAGACACAGCGGAAACCGTATTTTCCATTCTTTTCTGTTCATTATTTGGAACCTCCTTTCACTATTTGGGTGAAACATTGGAAAAAGACCTGATTTTTCAAAAAAAATCCGGTTTTTATGTGAAAACCAAAACACAGGGCTGCAAAAAACCGGATTTTTCCAAAAAATCCGGTTTTTGAAAAACTCAACATGGTCTCTGCTGCTTTATGCAAAACTGGGAATCAGCGACATTCTGTCTGCCCTGTCATAGCGGAAACGCGTGCGCACACGGAAAATGCTGGCAGCATATTTGGAAAAACTGCCCCTGTGCAGATCAAAATGCCGAATCAGATCCAGCATCCACAGAGGAACCTGTGTGCAACAGCATTTCAGTTCCAGAATCACACTGCACTCCGGATCAAACACAGTGGCATTGTCATAGGAATTCATGCAGTACGGATCAGGAATCAGATTGTACCGTTCTTCAGGCTGACATTTCAGTGCTTTGTCAAAGGTTACACGCGCATACTCATCCACATCTGAAACATAGGCTTTGCGGCTGTAACAGGAAAGCACTTTCGGCTCTGCCTGCCAGGAATATGCCAGACGCACAAACAAATCCGCTTTTTCCCTTTTGTAACAGTGGCGCAGAGAATAACCCGAATCTTCAAACACTTTCTGCCAGTCCGCATCCTGCACAGTGGCACGGTATTTTCTGACAATGCCTCCGGTTTTCTGTTTCACTTCAAAGAAACAGGGCAGTCCCGAAACCGGATCATAGGTTCTGATGCGCATGTTGAAACGGTTTTCCGATCCTTCCATTCTTTTTCTGAGAAAAAGAAAATCCGGGGAATCAAAGTACAGACTGTACACATCATAAAATCCGTCTGCACTTTTTTCTGAATAATAATCCGGTGAGCAGTATGCAGAGATGAAATCTGATATGGGAAGCAGCATTGTTTCAGGAATCAGGTATTTAAGTTCATACCGTTCCAGCAGCGAAGGCATCAGGTTCGGACTCATAGGGAAATCTGCTCCTTTTCATCAGAAAGATGATTGCGCAGAGGCTGTTCAGACAGCCTTCCTGAACTGTCAAGAAGTTCAACGTATTTTGCACGAATCAGCCAGATCAGTTTTTTTTCAGCAAGATATGCTTTAATCATTGATTCGCGCAGTCTGAGCAGAAGAAGGGGATCTGCCCCTTGTGTGCGCTGCCAGAGATTGTACAGAGACTGGCTTCTGCCGGACTGTTTTTTCTGCTTCAGCAAATCATAATGACGGAGCAGATTCCCAAGTTCCGCAGCGAGTGATGGAATGCTCTGCTTTATCTGCTGATGCAGGATTTCATATTCTGCTTTTGCCTTTATGCCATCGGTTTTCCGTGCCTTCATTTCCGGTCTTTTCTCGGCTCCGATGGGCAGGGAAATGCCGAATTCAATGGAAAAGGCTTTGTCTGTCTCATCCTTTTCACTGAGATCATAAGCGGTTTCAATGAAAGTTGACCATGCCGTGTTTTTTGATTTTTCCAGATCACAGCGTGCATTGGCAAGGTGTGCATCCATGCGGGACTTCCGCACTGCGGCATTTTCCTCTGCCGGTGCAGAGGCAATCTCACTGGATGTTTTTCCTATATTTTCCGGGCTGATGAGTTTTCCCGCATTCAATGAAACCAAACCCTGCGCACCCGTATTTGTGCGAATTTCCTCTGTGAGAAAATGCACCCGGTTTTTCAGTTCCGCTTCTTCCATCTGCACCCGGAGCAGATCAGTTTCCGTATCCATAAGTTCACTGCTCAGTTTCACCGGATCCATGTCAGACATTCCCGCACTTTTCTTCAGCACTTTCAGCCGATCTTGACAGACCTGCATCAAATCTGCATACAGACGCAGCATTTCTGAATGATACACCCAGTCAATCACCGTGATGTACCGATTTTTCAGTGCCTGATGCAGCAGCAGATCATACTGCGCGTGATGGGACTGCAGCACAGCAGCATTGAATTTTTTTTCATCCCGGATTTGGCTCCAGCCTCTGGGTTTGAAGCGAATGGCAATTTCCTGCTGATCGCGTTCAAATTCATCCACTGCAACCCGGAATTCCACTTCTTCCAGCAAAGAGCGGTTCCCTGCATTCTGCAGGAATGTGAGGCTTTCTTTTTCAAAAGACAAAGCCGCATCTTTGGCTGCTGTGGAAAGATATTCACTGATGCCAATGCCATCAGCACACTGGCAGACAGCAGGGATTATCTGAATGCAGAAAACAATGCAGATGCTGCACAGACAGCGATTCATCGCACCTCCTCCATCCGGAGCATTTTTGAGGGATGTTTTCCATGTTCATCAAACGTGATGACAAGGTTTCTGCGATCCGGATCAAAAGTGATTCCTTCTGGATTCAGATTTTTGAAGTAACGGGTATATATCAGATTTCCTTCTGCATCATAGACCCGGAGTGCTCCGGTGCGGATGCTTTTGTTCCTGTCATTTTTTCCGCAGCACAGCACATGCAGACGATCCTGACGCATATACAGATCCGATATGCACATGGCTTTTCCGTCTGTTTCATTCGGCAAATCCAGTTCCCGCCATATCTGCACATTTTCGGGGATAATCCGTTTTTCCTGCAGAACCTTTTCCATTTCACTGATCCGCAGTATCACCGCTTTGCTGTTTTTCAGGGGATTCTTGAAACCCAGATACAGGGCATTCTGATGCCAGAACATGCCTTCGATTTCCATTTCTCCGCTTTTTATCCATTCAGCCCAGTCTGTGCCTGCGGCTTTTTTCGCGGCTTCCATCAGCAACTCATGCAGAAGAATCTGTCTTTCTGCCTCAAATTCGGTTCCATTGCGCTGAACCTGCACAAAAAGTTTCCTGCTGTCCGGAAATTCTCCTTTTTTCTTCCGGGTTTGGGAACTGGCAATGTAAATGTTGCCGTTTTCATCTGTGCAGATGGCTTCCATATCATCCATTTGTTCCATTCCCTTTACAGCCGCTTTATCCCTTACCATGCCGTCTGAATCCATCAGATACAGGATTGGAGCCTTGTCTTGGGTTTCATCGCTGATGAGCAGAAACTGATGCAAATCCGGCAGATAAATCAGTCCTGATGCCTCAATTTCCGGAATGTTTCCCAGAGATTTGGATTTTCGTATATCCAATATTCCAGTGCTTTTTGCCTCCGGATTTTCAGATTCCGCAGCATAAAGACTCAGGTTCAGCCATTTGCTGATTTTGCTGGTGATTTGTGCAATGTACTGATTTTCTCTGCTTCCTTCCGGATACACCATCACTTTTTCCCCCAGCAGAAAAGGATTGTCTTCGGGCAGCCGGATTTCCACTTCACGGCCCCATACCTGCATATCGGGGCGCTTTCTCAGGCGCAGAGGATATTCCACAATGCGCGATCCGGTTCCCACAATTTCCGCATTCACCTTGCTGCCTGTGCTGACAGAAACTGTCTCCACCCTTTCCCCCACTGCTGCACTGTGATGCATCTGCTCATGAATATAGGCACTCACATAGGAAGGAGATTTGCCGTACAGGGTCAGAATGGGAGCAAAGGGCGATACCTTTTCTCCTCTTTTGCAGAAAACTGAACCCACCACCCCGTCCAGTTGTGAATAAATCAGAAGTTTGTGCTTTTCCTCCTTCAGCATGGTCAGTTCCTTTTCCAGACTTTCAATTCTGACATCAGCCGGATTTTCAGGAGACTGAAGGTTTTTTTTCAGATTGTCGATTTGCACCTGAATCCGCCTCGTGTTCATCTGCTTTTCCTTTTGCAGCAGTTCGATTTCCAATTCTATGGGGCTCTGTTTTCCCTTTTTTGACTCCGGTTCATCTCCAACAATGCTCTGCAGACCGGCTGCCACCTCTTTGTTGAAATTGTATCTGGCACGCAGTTGGGCAATATCAGAATCAGCCTGACTGATGACAGCAGCTTTTTCCGCACCAAGCTGCCTGATTTGCGCGCGGATTCCTTCGGTATCCACGCCTCCCTGCAGTTTCAGTTCCTCCAACTGATGGGAAATCTCATTGATTCGCAGATTCAGTTCCGGTCTTTCCAGTTCCGCGAGCAGTCTGCCTTTTTCAACGGTCTGTCCGGGTGTCACATGGATACTGCGGATTTCCACTGCATGTTCACAGTTGACCATCACTTCTCTGGTTTCTGCAATTCCCTGAAAACAGGCATTTTCCTGTTTTCCGTCCAAAGAAGTTTTGGCAATGACAAGAAAAGCCAGAACCCATGAAAGCAGAAGCATTCTTGTTTTTTTCATACGCACCTCCTCATATGAAAGGCATCAGACCTTTGTGAAACTTTGTGTCTTTGCGGCTTTGTGGCAGAAAAACTCCGGTCAGAGAAAGTTTTTCTTCTGAAATCTTTTTCAGATTTCATATCAGTCTAAGGGAAGAGGAAGTTCTTAACATACCCGATGGTTCAGATGCCGGGTGTCAGGTTTCAGGTGTCAGGAAACAGACACTGAAACCTGAACACTGAAACCTCAGAACCGGTATATCAGCAATTTCCAAATCCCTAAAGTTCTACGGTGGTTTCCTGCAGCAGAAGGCTGACGCCCCTGATGTTTCTGATTCTGTTGAGTTCTTCCACCAGTTGGGATTTGTCTCTGCCTTTTTTCATTTTGATGTGATACGCATAATCCAGACGTTTGCCCTGAGCCGCATCGCGCAGGGTGATGAGCGCGAAGATTTTGCAGTTGTGTTTCAGAATTTCTGCAAGATGCAGTTTGTCATCCGGACTGTTTTCCATATTGAAACGCAGCATACCGTCAAAATATGTTGCCTGCCCAAACGGAGAAAGATAAAGAATGAAAGCCGCTGTGCAGAATCCCAGAGTTCCGACAATGGCAATGGCATAGCCGCCCACACCGCAGGCAATTCCCCCAGCCAGCGCGGCAAACATGAAGATGATGTCTCTGGGGTCTTTGAGACTGGTGCGGAAACGGATAATCGCAAGCGCGCCCATCATGCCCAGCCCGCTGGCCAGACTGTCACCGATTGCCTGCATCACGGTTGCAGCCACAATGGAACCCAGCACCAGAGACTGCACATAATTGCGCGAATAGGACAGTCCCCGGAACGTCTTTTCATAGGTCATGGCAATCAGCACAGAAAGCATGAAAGACATCAGCACGGTGTAAATGACAGTAAGCAAAGTGGGGTTTGCAGAACTGGTCTGCAATGTCAGAATGTCAGGCATAAACAAATCCTTTCAACATCTTTCCGAGTTTCAGCAAAAAAATAAGATCAGACTGCTCAGCAAACCTTAAGGGTTTTCAAAACCCTTAGGGTTTCATGCTGAAATATTTTTCAGATTTCCTGCAAATTTCATCAGAAACGGATGCTGTTTCCAATGGTCGTGACTGCACCGGAAACTGTGAAACTGGTATATCTGCTTCCCGGAGTGCAGATTCCGTTTTCATACAGACCGTCCGTCACTGTGCCGGTGGAACTGCCTCCCAGATACACATTGTATGCGCTTCCCCTTATGAGTTCCGGAGAAGAAAATGCAAGGGACTGGTATCTTTTTGATGGCGCAAAGGTAAGAATTCCGCTGCCGGAACTGTTCTGAATATGAATCAGAGAACCGGCTGCCTGCGCTGCGCTGAAATTCACCAGAACAGAATTCTGTGTGGATGTGGTGCCCGGAGCCTGTGCCATGCCGGAACTGCCAACCGCAACCAGAAAGCCTCCGGTGATTCTGAATGAGCCGTCATAATCAATCGCACCGTTGCTGTTATCTGTGGGACCGTTGACAATTACCGTGCCCCCGGTCATAACTATGGAACCGTTTGCATCCATACCATCTCCGCCAGCAGTTATCACAATACGGCCTCCGTTGATATACAGCCAGTAATTGCCTGCAGACACAAAGGTATCCTGACCCGGCACTGCACCGGGTCTTCCCATCTGTCCCGGCTGCATCATTCCCGAACCGTCATTTCCACCGGCCACATTGATGCCGTCATCAGTGGAAACAATGCTGATGTCTCCCCCATTGATGGTGATAACCGCACTTTCAATGCCCTCATAGCATTTTGCAATGACAATATCCCCGTCATTGATTTCAATGGAGGAATCCGCATGAATGCCGTCATCTCCGGAGGAAATGCTGAATACGCCGCTGTTGATGATCACAGTCCCGTTGGAATGAATGGCATCATCAGCCGAACTGATGGCAAAAACACCTTCTTCAATTGTCACACTGACACCGGCTTTGATTCCTTTGGCAGATGTGTCTCCGCTTACGGTTTTGCTGCTGCCTCCGCCTGAAGTCAGGATCAGTTCTCCGTCAGAGATTGTCACACCGGTCTGTGCTGCAATGGCATCGCCTCCCGAAGTCACACGGATCAGTCCGCCTTTGACAGAAATATACCCTTTTGCTGTATCTTCCTCATTATCGGATTTCAGCCCGTCTCCTTTGGCACTCACCGTGATGGTTCCGTGTTTGACAGTAAGACTGTTTTTTCCCCGGATCCCGTCATCTGCAGAAGTTACCGTAATGGTACCGCCGGAAATGACCAGATCATCTTTGGACGCGATGCCGTCATTGTAATTTGCATTCACTGTCAGAGAACCGGAGCCGGAAATGGTAAGATCATCCTTGCTGCAGATTGCGGCATTGGGCTGATCCGTTTCCGTACCGTCCGAAACATATGCGGCTCCGTCAGAAATATAATTTTCGGTATTGTCAGCCAGCACAATATTTGTTTCCTCGGCATTCACAATATAAATGGGAGCGCTTTTGGAACTGTGGACAGTGACACCGTTGAATATGAGATTCACACTTGCAGCATCTTCTGTGTTTACGATAATCTGTCCGTCAGAGAGACTGCCGCTTATGGTGTATATGCCCGCAGATGTGATGGTCACGGTACTGCCCTGCACATTGGCACCGTTTCCGTTTATACCTGCGGAATTTCCATTTAAAACGATCCGGGTGTTTACCATACTGCCTGCGGCATTGGCTGTTCCCGGTGTGGGCGAGAGGGTCTGCGGAATTCCTGTGCCGTCCGGCAGTCTGCCGAAACTGTATCCTTCAGGAGCCTCTCCGTCTTTCCAGTCAAAAACATTCGCAATGGTATTCCCTTTGTACAGGATTACACTGTCATTGGCCCCAAGTTTGAAGGGAACATACGCACTGCCGTCTGCCGGAGCCGTATCTGTGGCCTGAATCAGGAAAAACTGCCCCGGATACAGTGTCACAGCAGGCAGGGAGATTTTTTCATGATCAGCGTCCTTGTCTGTGAGGGAATAGTCCGCGAGATTCACAGTCTGAGTTCCTTTGACATAGAGTTCAATCCAGTCACTGCCGCCGTTTGCATCTTTGGCCACAATTTCATTGATGACCAGATCACCCGTGTTCTCACCAAAAGCGGTAATGGCCAGATCAATATTCCCTTCAGTGGATACCAGAACCAGATCCACCCAGTAAGTCACTGCATCTCCCAAATCCAGGCAGGGAATATGCACAGACATACTGTTTTCATTATACACAGCACAGGCTGCCCGTTTTTTGGCATCTCCGAAATCTGTCAGACGGAGAATATCTCCTGTCACCTGCAAATCCACCCAGTAATATCCCTCTCCGATTTTCAGGGAAGGAATATGCGCAGTGGCTGTGCTGTAATCATAGGTTGTGCAGACCCCGGCTGAAAGCATCTGCGGAAATAAAAAAGCGCAGATCAGAATGAAAAAAAATCCGGCTGTTTCTGTTTTTCTGAAATTCATGGCAACATCTCCTTTGACCTCAGTTTTTTTCATGCACAGGCACAATTTGGAAGCTTGTGCTGCCTGTTTGTCAGTTTTGAATCTGTGATCTGCAAAAAACCGGATTTTTCCAAAAAATCCGGTTTTTTGCAGATTAAATCACAATGGGAGTTACGCAGTTGGCTGAAAAACCCTGAGGGTTTATTAAGGGGAATTTTTTAAGCAACTGCGTAACTTCTGCACAAAATGAAAATTGACAGCGCACTGCTTTTAATTGAAAAATGCCCCCTGTTTTTTTCAGAAAGCAGACTGCACGGTTTCGGAAATCGTGTCCGCAGCCGTTTCTGACCCTGTTTCCTCTGCGCTGTCTGAAGCTGATGAGCCAATCTTCGCAATGATTTCAGAAGACTGATCTGCTGTAATCAGTCCGCAGTCTGCGGCTTTCTGTGCCGCTGCTGCCATTTTGGTATTCATGAGAGTTTTAAAAGCATCCCGATCCACATTGTTGCTTTCCATGACTGCGCGCATAGGGGAGGCT
>CAZDIU010000032.1:0-28022 GCA_964505535.1 uncultured Desulfobacterales bacterium
AATTTTATTGATCATTATAATCTGACATTATCAGCATGAAAAGTCCCACTACCCACAGACGGACACGGCGCGCATATTCCCAATGTCGCAGGAACCTATACTGCACGGGCCTGTGCGGATTATCAGAACAAAGTGGCTGAATCCGATGAAGAAAACAACTGCACAGAAACCACATTTGAGGTCATTGTACCGGAGTGCGTGATCCTTAACCCGATGGAGGGACTGCCGACAACCGGCAGCTTTGACATGGAAGCAAGATCCATTCAGTTCCCGGACACCATCAAACGGGGAGATGAGATGCACCCGAAGGTAACAAACTGCACAGTTTCCGGTTTATCTCCCGCCACCCAAGCGATGTGGGCCTATGCCCGCTGCGATGGCACCGGTTTTACGGAGTTTGAAAGAGACAGGGACGAAGGCATGAACGCGGGGGAATGCAGAACGGAAGAAATCAAAACGGACGAACATTCCGCCAATATGGAGCCGGGTGTTTATGTCATGTATTTCATATCCAACGGCACCACCCAGATACCGGAATCTGATTACAGCAACAATGTGCAGGCAAAGGTTTTCCGGGTGGAATAAGCCAGCGGAGATGCGACCAAGCCCCTCATGTTCCCAAGCGCCTGCCTGAATGCCATTAAGTTAAGCAAAAAATCCCCCTCCCCCGGTGGGAGGGGGATAAAAAAATCAGCAGGTTTCACCCTCCCCCCGCCCCTCCCTCAAGGGAGGGGAGTCTTAACTTAATGGCATTGAATCGCCTGCTCAGGAACGCATCCAGTGTTTTGCCAGCCCTGGATCTGTGGATTGTAAAAAAACCGGATTTTTCAAAAAATCCGGTTTTTCTGAATACACGAAAACTTCTTTTTGCCTGCTTATAAATATTTTTCCAATGGGGAATCGGTATTGCCGGGAAAATCTGAAATTCCGGTTCAGAGCGTGTTTGAAAAGTCTCCATTTATCATTTTCCCCCTTTTTTAAAAGGGGATTTTTCGGTCGGGTGTGCAAAAAATCCTCCCTTCCCTTCTTTGAAAAAGGGGGGAAGCAGACTTTTCAGACACCCTCTCAGACATTTTATCCCTTCCCAGTTCTCCGCATGAGACGGTTCCGGATTTTCGCCATAAATTCTCCAATTTCCCGGATGCCCAGCAGATGGCCGCCAAGAGGCAGCAGGAGGAGAAAAATCGATCCGGTGATGACTGAAACCAGCAGGCTTCCGCTGAATGCGGAGGCATCAATTCCCGCGAGTGCCGTGCGCCGGAAAAATTCCAGAAAAAGACCGAGAATAAGGCTGAGTGCAACCATCCGCAGATAAAAGAGATACACGGTTTTGCCCGATTTCCGGCTGCGTCTGTTCCACAGAAGATAGATCAGCCAGACCTGAAAGATGGCTGAAAGAGAAATGGCAAGGGCCAGTCCGGATATTTCCATGATTTTCATCCCGTACCAGTAAAGCGGCAGGCTCAGTATCACAGCGGCCGTGCCGAACAGTGCCGGAAACAGGGTATCCTGCATGGCATAATATCCCCGCACCACAACTGTCTGGGCAGCATAAGCGAAAGTTCCGATAAGCAGAAAAATCAGGACATGCGCTGTGACTGCCGTGGCTGCTGCGTCAAATCTGCCCCGCTGAAAAAGAATCAGCACGGTTTCATGGCGCAGAACCATGAGCAGAACCGAAAAAGGCATGACCAGGGAAAGCCAACGCAGGGTGGTATCCAGCAGATCGTTCATCTCTGCCAGCTTTTTTTCCGCAGCAAGGCGGGCCATAAAGGGAAAGGAGGCCATGCCGGAAGCCTGACCGAAAAAACCCACCAGAATGAACATGATCCGCATTCCGTAATTGAGACTGGCTATACTGCCTTCAGGCAGATAACTTCCGAAATATTTGAGAAAAATTTCTGTGGAAAAGCTCATGGTCAGGCCCAGCATGAGCGGCAGGGAGAGCAGAATGTATTTTTTCAGATCCGGATGGAAAAAATCAAAGCAGAAGGAAAATTTCATGCCCGCTTTTTTCGCACCGCATATCTGCACGGCAAAATTTCCCGCAAATGCCCCGGCCAGCACGCCCCAGGAAAAACCTTCCATTCCCACTGATCTGTGCAGCAGAATCCCGCCACAGATAATGCCGATATTGTACAAAAGCGGCGCGAGTGCGGGAATGGCAAACTGTTCTTTGGCAAACTGCACAGCCATCAGCAGTCCGCCTGCAAAAAAGAAAAACTGGGCAGGCAGAATAATCCGGGTCATGCGCACTGCTTTGGCAATCAGCACCGGGTCGTCAAATCCCGGAGCCAGCACCCGGATCAGCAGCGGCGCAAAAAAGGATGCCGCAAGGATAAACAGGATCAGAAGAATGCCGAAACAGGTCATGACAAGAGAAAAAACCTGCCAGCCCTTTTCTTCTTCTCCGCGGGCCAGATACCCGGAAAAAATGGGAATAAAGGTGATGGAAAGAAAACCGCTTGCAACGATGTGATTGAGAATTTCCGGAATGACAAAGGCCACCTGATACGCGTCCACATCCCGGCCCGCGCCGCCCGCGTATGCAATCACCATTTCCCGGAGCAGACCAATCACCCGGCTCAGAAGAACCGAGGTCATCAGAATCAGGGAAGCTATGCCGACTTTTTTGTATAAACCCATGTGTCAGTTATCAGTGAATGTCTGTCCATGTTTAAGGCGATTTAAAAAAATGAATGTACCATGCTGAAGGAGTCACAAACTGAAAGTTTGTGACTTTTCAGACAGTGCCAAACTTTCAGTTTGGCACTCCTTTGGTACTTTCTTTTCAATAAATAACCTAACTGTCACTAACCAGTTGTCAGAATACTGAAATCTTGACACTGGTAACTGACAATTTTTTATATTTTCCCGGATTGGAAAATCGTGCTAAGGGGCTGTATCAAAATAAGCTGTTCCAAACCCTAAGGGTTTTGAAAACCCTTAGGGTTTATGGTCAGAAAATTGTACAGATTATTTTTTTACAAACCCTAATCCTCCAAAGGTTTGCTCTGTGTCAGCAGTTTCTGCATTCCGGAAACAAAATGCCTGAAACTTGTGGAAGTATTTTGCTCAATGTCCAGATAAGGGGCAATTTTTGCGGCTGTCTCAATTTTCGGAAGATGCTGTCTTCCTTTGTATTCCGGTATGATGTCAAGGAGAAGGGATTCTGCATTCATCAGGCTGTCCACATCTCTGTAATTTTTTTTATTCAGGTGATGGTCTGCTCTGAATCGGGGATAAGCTCTTTCCAGAGCGTGCAAATCCCCCAGAAACCAGCATTCCAGTTGACGGCATACTATTCTGTAAAGAACCGGGGAGTTGCATCTGTTTCCCACAATCTCTTTCAGATGCTTTTTGACGATTTTGCAATCTCCGTTATCCTGATCACGGGTAATCAGGATTCGGACTCCAGGAATTCTGCTCAATGAGGGAACCGTTGTTTTTAATGCCTTTTCAAGATCCTGTTTGCCCTGATGAACAAGAATGTGAAATCCTGCATTTTCCGGAAGAATTTGGGGAACAATCACATCCAGCACTTTCTTCAGTGATTCTTCCTCAGCAAGAATATACAGCATCATCGCAGACTGGCTCCCTGAATATAACGGTTTCTCCATAACCATCCCAGTCTGTTCTCTTCTGCCAGACTGCGGACAATCTCATTGTCTCTGACTGCTTTGATTTGGGTATAACCGTTTTCCTTTTCCAGATAATATAATTCATCTATGTGCACGCCGTTGACAAAATCCGGTGAATGGGTGGAAACAAATATCTGGCCTCCTCTGTCTGCATATGCCCGGATTTCCTCACAAAGTTCAGGAAGCAAATCCGGATGCAGAAAGTTTTCCGGTTCCTCAATGCAGAGAAGCGGATGCGGTTCCGGATCATAGAGCAGAATCATATAAGCAAACATTTTGATGGTGCCGTCCGACACATAGCGGGAAATAAAAGGATCTTTGAAATTTTTATCCTGAAAACGCAGCACAATTCTGCCGTCTTCGGTTTCTCTGGCTTCCACGTTGCTGATGCCCGGAATACGCATGGGCAGTTTTTCCAGAATGCTTTCAAATATATCCGGGTGGTTTTCATAAATAAATTTTGTCACCTGTGCCAGATTGTCTCCGCTTGCGGAAAGATGCGCAGAAATTCCGGTGTCTGAGATATTTCGCCCGTATTCAATACGGAAATTTGATATATACCATTTTTCCAGCAATAATCTGAAGGAACTGACGGATTTGAATCTTTCAAACTGTCCCAATCCCTTAATGGCAAGAATGTCCGGGCTGGCAGTGTTGTAAGATATTGGTTTCAAATTTGTTTCATCTTCAATAGCAGTGCCTCTGCCATCAGAAAAATCAAGTATTTTTGTTACCGAACTGTCTTTTGCTTGCAGCCATGAAAGAACTTCATATTTAACAATTGCTTTTCCTGAACTTTGGCCTATCTGTATGGAATATGTAAATGATTCAGAATCGGTATGACTGAATTCAATTTCTATGGAAACAAAATCTTTTTCCGGATTACATCCCCTTGTCATTACTTCTGAAAAACCGCCTCGGCGATTGACTGCGACTGTCATGTTGTTCTGCAGGGCATCACTTAAAAATCCGAATACATCGAATAAGGTGCTTTTTCCGGAACCGTTGACGCCCAGAAAAACATTCATCTTGCCAATACTTTCTATACAAGTATCTTTGAACACCTTAAAATTTTTTATCTGAATGCGTTTGATGTTCATGGCAAAGTCCTCAGTTTTTTTTTTATCTATATCCACATATGATTTCATGAAAGGATTTACAATTTCCGGCAAGGTCTGATGAATCACGGGAGATGTGCCGGTTCTTCTGCCGATTTGCTTATTGGCAACAAACCATTCATACACTTTGTCGCTGCCCTCATTGCAGGGGTATGTTACATTTCCGGGTGCTTTCTGAAAATTCGTTATTTTCAGAAAGTCTTCAAGAATACCTGCATTGACAGGTTTAGTTTCAATATCTGCATAAGCAGGTTTTTCATATTCCTGCATTTTATATTTCACTATTCCGTTTTCTGTCTGAATTTTCCTGATATTAACAGAATTTGCCCGGATTTTCACACTGCCCATACCGATGGGTTTTCCCATGCCGATTTTATGGGCGTTTTCTTCTTTTCCGCCGATTTCCAAAACCCATAGCAGTTTGTTGAGTTCTTCTTCAGAAATATCATTGAAATATACCCTGAAATTGAATACAGCTTCTTTTTTCAAGGGACGGACATGGACATTTCGTTCAGATAGGTTATCTCCATTTTTCAAAAAAGAATTTGGATTTTTCTGATGCCAGTAAAATTTGCGTCCGCGTATCTCAGGTGCATACATATTCATATCATTCCATTTATTCGTAATCCTTTTATCTTTCCTTACCCATCTTCCTGCATAGTCATAATTCCACAAATCAGGAGCCTGCTCCGGTCTTTTCAGATAAAACTCCGTGGCAGACAGTTTGGGCGAGGCCAGTTCTTTTAAGGTTTGCGGTTCATCATATTCGTATTTTTCTGACAAGGCATCTGTGAAACGGACGCGGGATGCTGCAGCCTCTTTTTTGCCTGCCAGCCCGAATAAAGCACAGGCCTGACACAACTGTTTCAGATTATCACAAGGCTTGAAACTGCCGATAATCTCAGTCAGTTTTTTATAAAAAACTTCTCTGCCGATGGCAGCCGGGGAGAGATAGTATTTTTCGCCGTGTTTGGCACAATACACCAAAATTCCATTCATATCTTCCAATTCAAGGTTATGAGCATTTTTAGTGATATGCCGGTAGCCGGTATGTTCGTTTTTTCTTAAATGCAGGTTGACGCTTTCATCCTGATATAATTTGAAATTATCAATCAAATTTTTTACAGATTCTTTATCAATAAAAATTTCCTTATCGGTTGGAATAAAAACAGATTCATATTTTTTATTTTCATTGTATTCACCTATATGCAAAAATCCCTGTTTTGTTCCCTTGTTGGATATTTCTGCCTTAAAATTTTTTATTTTTACAGAGACAGAGTCCTTCTCTTTATATTCTTTACCATCAATGACTATCTTCCCATTTTTTCTGATGCCCCGATTTAACAATCCATATCTTCTGCATTCAATTATTTTCCATTCATTATCCTGGAAAACCAACTGACCGGCTCTGGCCGGTGAGGTAACTCTTTTATACAATTTCTGTTCATCATCAATGATTGACAGGCAGGAATTGGTGACAGTTTCAAAGGCAGAGCGTATCATTCCCCGGATTTCACTTCCGGGGATAACCGGAGTTGATTCCTCAGGCTTTTTGATTCCTTCCAAATTTGTATAGGAATAAAAATCATAACTCTTTATGGGCTTTCCATCATCTGTTTGTTTCTTAAAAACATCAGAATTGGTCGTATTCGGAATAAAAATCGGCGTCAGCGTCTCCAGGGAACATTCTATCCATCCGGTCAGGTTGCCAACCTCTTTCTTCTTTTGATACTCAATAATTTTATAACATTCTTTTTCAAGAGAGACAAAATTATAAGGATTTACAAATGTTTTTCCGCTTGTTGTATAATTTGCCATGTTATATCTCCTTTCCGTTTTTATCCAAAAAACAAAGCAGCCGGGCATCTTTGAACTGAATCAGGCCATTAGCATCATAATCATAATAATTCCAAACCCGGTATTTCAGAGGAAGCTGCTTATCTGACACGGCAAAAGGCAAATGAATTTTCATTCCTCTGTTTTCTTCATAGATTATACATCCATCTTTTTGAACCTTGTTGCCCCACATAAAATGATCTTCTTTGTAAATATATACGGGATCGCCCTTGTCATCAGTTCTTAAACGAAATTTCAATTCCTGATTCTGTTTCCAGATATACAGTTCTCCGTTTTCAGAAAACACCCGCAGTTCTTTCAGATATTCCGGAATCAGTTCCTCTTTCCGATCAATGCGGATTTGACCGTTTTCAATCATTCCGATCTGAACTTCATGGTGTTTATAAACCAGCAGATAAATTTTGCCGTTCAATTTGTCGGATATTTTCTCAAGGATAAACCCGCATACATCTGTGCTGACAGAGCCGGATTCTGCAAAGGATTTTATTTTTTTTTCAGTCATTGTTTCTGCTCCTGCAATTTGTCTGCCAATGCTTTCAGGCAATCATCTTCCGTTATCGTATCAGGTTTTATTTCTATATTTTTGATTGTATTTAAAATCCCTCTGCCAATATTTGCATCTCCGCCTATGGGCTGAATTCCGTTTCCCATATCTTTCAGGGCCAGAAGTATCAGTCCGATTTCACATTTTTCAGGTTTTTTTATTGCAATATCCAGTTTCACTTTTCCACCATAATGAGGCATTTCTTCAAACAAAGCAGAATCCACAACGCCGCCGGTAAAACGATCCACTTTCTTACGGATGTAAGGCAGTGCCTGTCCGCCTGCAATAAGCGATTCTTTGATGAAAATCCTTGAAGCCTTTGCCTCTTTTTTATCTTTACTTACATAACCGAATAAATCTGTTGTCAATTTTTTGAATAATTTATCCGTTGATTCACTGTACTGCTTGTTTTTATTCAACTGCTTCAAAATATGATAAATCGCATGACGAATCGCTCCGTTCCATGAAGTTCCGGGAATGACAGCATTTCCGTCCGATGCCAAATGTGTTGTGTCCGGCGCATCAGGAGATTCACTGTAATGACGGATGAGAACAGAATAGGGAATTTCAAATTCTGCTTTGATTTCAGAAAGATCGTGTTCCGAAGTTTGCAAAATGTTTTTTTGCAAAACAGATATATCGGTTTTCTCTGATTCGTTTATAAATTTTTCAAAATCCCATGTAAAATCAATCCATTTCTGAACATCATCTGGTTTGGACATATTCAGGCACAGCACTTTTTCATCACACAGAGACACAACTCCAAATCCCCGCCGGGTTTTTGCCCCGAATGAAATTTTCTTTTTTTTCAAAGCATTCAGCATCAAATACAACAAATCTTTTATTCTGTCTGTATCTGGTAAATCTTTTTCTCTTATGACAAGCTCTGCCTTAAAGCAGAACTGCTGCCCGGGTTCGAGAATTTCATAATCATATTTTGCCTGATCCTGTGCTGTTTTTGTTTCATGCTTCAGTCTTACACCATCTCTGATCTGTATTTTCGGATTTCCAATAAGCAATGCGTCATAGAATGAAATCAGGCTTTGGGTGGAATCTTTTTCTTTTTTGCCGAACACCGTCAGAACAAGTTCTTTGTCCAGTATTCCATCAAGATAATGGCGTATGGCTCCGGCAATGGCAGTTCCGGGAATAAAGGGCGTGCCTGTCCAATCACGAATCAGATCAATATCTGTGTTTTCATCCTGACCGCTGCCTATAACAAGCGGAGATACGAGTTGAAGATTTCCTTTGATATAAATCCGTTCTTTTATATTATCATTTGACATGGTTGCCCGCCTTTCGGTTATGCAGTCTGAGCAGGGTCAGAAAATGGATTGCGTATGTCTGGTAAAGGTTGAAAATCTTATCTTCATAAAAATTTTCCGTCATTCCTGCGTTTGGCAAAATTGCACTTCGCAGTCTGTTGATTTGGGCTGAATCTCTCAATCCATCAAGTTCTTTGATAAACGTATTCTTATCTGTCTCAAAGACTGTTTTATATTCTTCTTTGATTTCTCTTAAAAACAAATCCCTCTCAAGTTTATCCAACTGCTTTACTGCCCGTTCTTTGAGTTCTGAAAATTTTCTGTTCAGTTCATCAAAATCTTTTGATGTTTTGACAAATAAAATCATTTTGCCCATAAAGGAATTGCTTACAGAGGGCTTTCCTGTTTTGTCACCATTCTGAACCGGCTTATTTTTCAAAGCATCTTCCAAACGGCCATACAGAATATGTTGAATCAAATCTTTTGATTTTTCAATATGATCCGGTATGGAAGCCGAGTCATCCTCACTGTTTTCAATCAATACGATTTGATCCTGTCCATGCCAGTTCACTTTGATTTTTCCAAATCCTTCCTCTGTGCGGATTCCGAAGGAATGATTTTCAAGAAAAGATATATCAGGCAGATCATCCCCGCTGTTTTTGCACACGATGACACTTCCGGCAGCCAGTGCGGGGGTCTGAATTTTAGGCATGTTCCATACGCCGGAATATCCGCCAATCTGTTTGAATTTTAAAAAGGATTTTTCAATGACGATATTCTTTTTGTCTGTTTTTAACATCTCTGCAATTTCATTTTTCAGTATCTCCGGATCCGGAGTAACAAAACCGCTGTCATTCCGCAGAATCATATCGGATTCCAATGTAAAAACAGCCAATTTATTCTTCTGCCATCCATTATTGTATAAATCATTCATTTTTTCTATGGTGATTTTTTCAATTTCACATTTTCCATACTGTGCGGTTCTGGATTTCCCAAGATAATAAATTTTCCGCTTTCCGATAATCTGATCCAGAATTTTGATATATTTATATTTTCCTGTAATATGAGAAACAAAATCCTGATCCGCTTTTATAACAGTAAACTGAAAAAATTCACCTGCGCCTTTTTTTGCATGTCCGATACTTCGGTCATTCGGTCTCCAATGATGATAGACAACTTCGTTCAATACAGATTGCGTGCTGACTTCACCTTGCCGCATTTGGACAAATTCGGCGATATTTCCTTTTGTCTGGATATTTTCTTCCACAACCTTATTAAAATCATCTTCATCTGCCATATCAAAATATTCTTCTTTGTCTTTTTCTCTGACAATGGAAGCCGGACAGGGGTAAAAGGCATTTTTACCTGATTTTTTAGAAAGATAAGCATTTGAAAATATAATATCTCCATTTAAAAATATATCCCTGAAATCCTGATGATGATGAGCAGAGGAAAAATCCAGATTGAAATGTTTCATAAAAGCATTTGCCATTGCGCCCAGGATAAATGTACCCGGAATATAATTTTCACTTATTTGATCCTTTCCCACCTGAACAGTAACAATTAACTGTCCGATGTTATGAATTTTCAGATCCAATCTGCATATATCTTCATCCTCAAATTTTTCATCGGATTCAATTTTGTCTGCATTTTGCACATGATTTGATTTGTCTATTGTCAAACACAGTTCACCGGTTCCGCGTGTACGGGAAATGCCGAATTTACGGGTTACTTTGCAGATTTTATCCATATCTGCTTCCCATTCCGCAGGAAATTCCGTATCAAAAGCAAACTTCAGCCCTTTTTTCAGCACCCGGAATGTTCTCAATGTATCATTCTGTGCAGTTCCCTTTTCAGCATCAATGCTTGTTTGAGAACGGGTGTAAGTATAAAAACTCAGAACTGCTTCACGATTAAAGATGCGGGATAAATCTTTATCTTTTGTTTTTGAACAGAATTGCAGAAATTGTCTCAATTCAGAATGGTCTTCCAAATGTCCGTCTGAAATTTTGAATGCTGTTCCGATTTTTTCCCCTCTTTTTCCAAAGAGCTCCTCGATTCTGCCCTGTGGGAGAATATTGACATCTTCCAAATCTCTTGCAGATTCCCGCAAAATCCCCTTGATTCTCTTTGCCGGAATAAACGGCAAACCGAATTCATCATGAGCAATATCCGTATCCACAAGCCCTGCGGTTCCCTCACCTGAACCGGGAATGGCATCTGACAGTAATTCCATTTTAATTTTCATTGCTTATTCTCTCTTTTTCAGGAAGTTGCACATAAAAATCCAGCAATTCCAATGCGTCAAAATACGGCGTCTGTCCTTGTCTGAAAAGGTCGGAACTTTTGCAAAATCCCGGCAGTCTGAATCCCCGGCTTTTGCATTCCCGCATACAGGCTTGTGCATCACTTTCTGATCGGGTCATTTCACTTTCCAATTTTTTCAGCCGGGAGCGTTTCCACAGAACTTCGCCATCCGTTTCCTTCTCTTCTCTTGTGAATTCTGTGTAAATGTCTTTAAGTTCATTCCACTGATATTGTTGATCATATTTTTCGGAAACACACCAGGGACGCCAGAGCAGGTTGTATTGCGGGCAGCGCATTTCAGGCGTATCTGCATATTCAGGATATTTCAATTCCTTTGGCACTTCCATTCCCGGAACCTGATAGAATTTATTCCGTATTTCATTCAGGCTGGTGGTAATGCCGCTTTGTACAATGTGAAAATCAAGCCAGTTACCGATTTCTTCTGTTTTATTGATTTTAGCCAGTATCTTGCCTTTCATTTTTGCGGACCTGCACAGTTCTTCTGCCAACTCATATGCCCGGTAAAAGGGGAAATGGGATTTGACAATGGCAACTCCCGCACAGGCAGAAAGAGTTATCTTTTTGCCATTTATATGGATTTCAGAATTGTTATGTAAATCTGTCAGAAATTCCTCTGCCAGTGCAATTCCGATTTTTCCATTGCAGACAAATGTAACATCGTCGCCGTTTAATACAATCGGGCGTATGGGAAGAAATAATTTTTTATCTTTAACAACAGGATTCAGCTTTTTATAAAAATCATTATCTTTCAGTCCATCTGTCAATTTACGAACAATCCGGTTCATGATTAACCTGTATCTTTTATCAATCTCTTTTGAAAATTCCCGCATTGTGTTAATGGATTGCGCATAATCGGCAGAATTGCCAGAAGGCAGCAAATCATTCAGCATTTCTCCCATATTGTTTCCGTCAATATGGACAACCGCAATATGGTTTTCGCCTATTTTCTGCCCCAGATCATCAAATTCAGGGGGAAATGCGTAATCTTTGGTATTGGTCAGCAGGCTGTCAAAATATCCGCTTCTGTTTTTATTTTCATTTCTTTTGAAACAGGCGGATTTGGAAAGATATTCATTTTTTTCATCTCCGTTTTCTGTGGCGGGCAATCCGTCTGTGCCACCTTCGCGTGTAATGCCGATTCCCAAAAGCGGAGTTGTATGAACCATCTGATATTTATTGATTTTGAGTCTTTTTATCAATTCATCTTTGTCTTTCAGAAAATCTTTGCATTCTGTATCCAGATATGCCACTGCAAATTTCAGGGTTCCGCCTGTTTTACTCAGAATATCATAAGACAATCTTTTGGTAACATTGACAGCGGTTTCTTTGTTATGATACACAGCCATTGCATTGCCGCCGCCCGTATAAATCACCTCGGCCTGAAGTTCAGGATCGGAGCATATTTGAAAATCCGGATATTCCTTCCATTCTGTCCGGTATTTTGATTCTTCCTTAACAGTTTCTTTAATCGCTTCATTTAAATATGTTTCAAAGGCATTCTGAACAATCAGTGAAGCCCCGACATTTTCCTTAACCTTGCCGGAAGCAAAGATAAATTCCTGAATGCCGGTAATGTCATACATGGCTATGGTTTTCATTATTCCACTCCCAGAATGATGTTTTTCAGTCTTTGGGTCAGTCTGCCCTTGCCTTCGCATTCCCCTTGCAGATCGTCAATTCCGATCAGGCGGCAGTTGCGGGCAGAGTCAAACTGCTGAAAATCTCTTTGTAATACATCCAAATTATTATCTTCCCATCCTTTTTCATAGTTGTTGTACATTAAACTGACAACAATGGCCTTTGCATGTTCTCCGCCCAATTGCTCGGCTCTGTAAATGGCTTCAAATGCTTTTTCTTTTACAGTTTTTATTCCATCATCTGTGGTACAGGAAATAAGAAATAATTTATACCCCCGAATTGCAACCACATCGAGTTGTGTTTCCCTTTTGTCATAACTTGCTCTGACATTTTTCTTTATTTCATGGATGTCTATTCTGGAAGATTCCTTTAATTTAATCAAAGTGTTCAAAATAAAATCTTCCAGCCATCCGTCCTCTTTAATGAATTTGATGAAAGACAGATTAGGACACTGAATGATGTTTGTCCTGTTTTCAAAATGTTCACTCAGATAAGGGAAAAAATTATTTGTTTTTTCCATCAGATCATTTAACTTATCCGAATTTTTTTCAAGATATTTTTCTTTTTCTTCGTCGTGCCTCCCTTTTAATGTGATATTTATTCCCTTTAATTCTTTAGGAATAGGTTTTTCTCTTTTGTTATCTTTATCTTTTTTCCTTGATTTTTCTATCGCCTGTTTTGCAAACAGATTTGTTATTTCTGGAGAAAAACAGCAATCTTTCTGACCAGCACTGTCTATTCTCATGTTATGCAACTCAAGGATAGTTTTTATATCAGGCTTCACATGATCCAGCAGATCCCCGTCAAGCGGATAATCCGGCTTTTCCCTCAGAACAATTTTATGATTTTTGGGATCAATATCTGAAAGAATGACCCTGATTTTATCCTTTTTCTTCTCTTTTTCAATCCATTCCCTGACAGCAGTATGACTGAACAGAGACATGGGTTTTGTTCCGCCTGTGTAATTCAGATGTATGGAACTTATCTCATCTGTTTTGGACAGACTGTCCAGTTTATCCTGAATCCCTTTGACAATAACAGACGGTTCTCTTTCTTTGTCTTTCAGGTTGGCATATTCGGGCTGAATCTTCAGTTGTTCGCTGATTTTTCTTGCAAATTTTTCCGTATCTCCGGAATGAAGCAGAATGATTTTATCCGGTTCCGGCAGCACATCTGCCTCTGCCCTGTTTTTTTTCAGATAATGACCCACAATATAGTTGGGCAGCGGGTTGCTGCCGATGAGTAATATCAGAATATTCATTTTTTATTCTCCCTGTTTTTACGTGTTTTTTTGTCTACGCCAAATCCATATACGACTGTCCTGCATTTTGTAAAGAAAAATACCATAATCCGATCAGAAATTTCTGCCCTGATTCCTTAACACTGACAACTGTTCACTGCCAACGGCTGTTACATTTTCCCGGATCGGAAAATGGAAGCAATGAGCCACAGTCCCAGCACGGTGGCAATGGAATAGCCGGTTACACCCAGAAGTGTGCTCAGGGGGATTGTGTGACCCAGAATATGCAGTTCCATTACCTTTTCCGGTGAATTGAGAACCAGGGAACCCGCGATGGTGGAAGCAGCAATGATAATGCCGACAATGGCCCGGTTGAGTCCTTTTTCCATTTTTCCTGCGATCTCATCAAGTCCCTTAATCCGTACCTCAATGCCGTGTTTGCCTTCTGCGGTGCGCCGGAAAATTTCCGTGACATATCCGGGCATAAGTTTGAGATAACCGCCGAAATCCCGCAAATCCCTGCCAATGTTCCGAAAGAATTTTCTTGCATCATAACCCCGCTGCAACAGCTTTACCGCATAGGGACGGGTGACTTCCAGCAGACTTGCATCACTGCCCAGAATTTTTCCCAAAGCCTCGGTCTGGATAAAGGTTTTGAGCAGCAGCAGCAGGTTTCTGGGCATACGGATGCGGTATTTCAGCACCAGTCCCATGACCTGATCATAGACATCCCGGACAGATACGGATTGCAGGGAGCGGCCATAGAAAGGTTCACTCATATCTTTGAGATCAGTACGGAAATTTTTCAGATCAATACCTTCGTGAATCAGTCCCGCATCCCCCAGCGCTTCCATGACCATGTCATAATCATGCTCCGCATATCCCAGAAACAGATTCGCGACCTGCATCATGGTTTCCTCGTCCAAATAACCGATAATGCCGAAATCCACCAGACTGACCCGTCCGTCATACATCACAATGGTATTGGCCGGATGCGGATCTGCATGGAAAAAACCGAATTCCATCAACTGACGGGAAAAGGAGCGCAGACCAATCAGGGCCACTTCTTTGGGATCAATTCCTGCTGCTGCAATTTCTGCCACCTGATCCATTTTCAGGCCGTCAATGTATTCCATGACCAGCACGGATTTGGACACAAACTCCCACCAGACTTTTCCAATGTGAATTTCATGGCTGTTTTCAAAATTGGCTGCAAATTTTTCAATATTTCCGGCTTCAATGAACATATCCAGTTCCCGGAAAATGGTGCGCTCAAATTCCTTGACCAGATTGACAAAACCGATAATTCTGCCGATTTCAAAATTTTTTTCAATGCGCTCGGCAAAAAAATACATCACACCAATGTCATCCCGGATTTTCTGCTTGATTCCGGGACGGATGACTTTTACAGCCACTCTTTCTCCGGTGATCAGACGGGCCTCATGCACCTGTGCCACGGAAGCCACGGCAAGGGATTCACGGGAAAAATCCGCAAACATTTCTCTCAGAGGCCGTTTCAGTTCTTTTTCCATGACCTGCCGGATGTCTTCAAAAGGAACAGGCGGAACCCGATCCTGCAGTTTTTTCAGTTCCTCAATATAGTCAGCCGGAAAAACATCTGCCCGGACACTCATGAGCTGGCCCAGCTTGATGAAACTGGGGCCGAGTTCCTCCAGCACCTGCCGGATGCGAATCGGGGAAGGAAAAGAGGATTTTGCAGACAGTTTAATATCTGCAAATTCTTCCTGCTTTTCTTCCTTGTCCAAAATCCGATCCAGCAGATCGCCGAAACCGTGCTGAACCAGTATCCGCGTAATCACGCCAAAGCGTCGTATGCCTCTGTGAATGCTCATAAAATGAAAAAATCCCTGTGCAGAAAATGTATCCGGTGTTTTGTCCGCTTCTCACTTGATATGATACCGATTCCCCATTGATTTAGTACAATACTGCCGCTTTTTCAGCACCGGATGAACCCGCGTTCCCCTCCCTCCGGGAGGGGTCTCAGTTCAGCGGCATTGGGAAAAAAATGACTGAACTGTATAAACTCAATGGCGAATTGGTATAACATAAGGGATTTGGAAACTGCTGATGTGCCGGTTTTGCGTTCTGAGGTTTCAGTGTTCAGGTTTCAGTGTCTGTTTCCTGACACCTGACACCCAGCATCCGGACAGTCCGGTATTTATAGAACTTCCTCTTCCTCAAGTTCGGCCTGAAAATTTGGCAGTGGTTCAAGTTTGTTGATGATTTCAGGAGTTGCGCAGTTGAACCTTAATCGGGATTCCGGCTTACGCGGGAATGACAGATTCTGCAACTGCCCGTCATTGTGTAAAATTACATGTCCCGTTCCCCTGTCTCCTGTGCGCCCTCCAGGCTTCGGACAATGACGGCCAGAACATTCCGGGCTTTGTCAAAATCATAATTCTCCACCTGTTTTTCCAGCAGGGACAGATAATCCTCACCAACCCGGCCCTGCATCTGTTTCCGGACAGCAGAGAGATATTCGACAGCATCACAGTCCCCGTCAGCCAGAAGTCTGTCCAGCACATCCAGCCCCGGCACAGATTCCGCGAGTGTTCCTGCAGCAGGGGCTTCCGATATTTCATTGTCTTCGGGTGACAGCAGCCGGGCCGGTGGGATTTGTGGGAGATCCGCTCCCGGACGGGCCGTTTTTTCCATTACGTTTATAATTTTTTCCTGCCGGTCCGGAAGGCTGCCGAATACGGCAGTAAAAAAGAAAGTGCTGCCCATGCCGGGTTTGCTTTCCACATGGATGCTGCCGTCCATCATCCGGATCAGGTGTCTGCAGAAGGCCAGTCCCAGCCCTGTTCCGCCGTATCTCCGGGTGGATGAGCCGTCTGCCTGGGTAAAAGGTTCAAAAAGAAAAGACAGTTTTTCCGCAGGAATGCCAATGCCTGTGTCACTGACCGAAAATCTGAGCGTAACCCTGTCTCCCGCATATTCCATCAGTTCCGCGCGGACAGTGATTTTTCCGTATTCTGTGAATTTGATGGCGTTGTCTGCCAGACTGATGAGCACTTTTCCCAGCCGGACAGGATCGCCGGTGAGAAAACGGGGAATGTTTTCATCTGCTGAAATTCCGATCAGATTTCCTTTTTCCTCAGCATATTCCTGTGTGGTGAGCAGAATCCTGTCAAAAACTTCTTTGAGATCAAAGGGAATGTTTTCCATCTTCAGCCGATTGCCTTCAATTTTGGAGAAATCAAGGATATCATTGATGAGTTCCAGCAGAGAGTTGGCCGATGACCGGATTTTTTCCAGATAATCTCTTTGTCCGGAGATCATGTCCGTGTTTTCCATGGCAAGATGGCTCAGTCCGATGATGGCATTCATGGGTGTCCGGAGTTCATGACTCATCCGGGCAAGAAATTCTGTTTTCGCCCTGCTGGAGGATTCTGCCATTTCTTTGGCCTCACGAAGTTCATCTTCCATCCGCTTCCGCGGAGTGATGTCGGTTCCCGCGAGAATTATGCAGTCTTCATGGGCAATTCGCAGGAAACAGGCAGAGATGAGCATGTCGGAAAGACTTCCGTCTTTTTTCCGCATACGGGTTTCAAATCCCTTTACCTCCTGTTTTTCAGATATGCTGTCCATCAGCCGGATCATATCTGCGGAATTGACGAAAAGATTCAGATCAAAGGGTGTTCTGCCGAGCACTTCCCGGATACTGTATGCAAATGCAGCGCAGAATGCCTGATTTGCCTGAATCACCTGACTGTCTGCAATCCTGATAATGACAATCGCGTCCGGAGCGGCTTCCAGGGTGTGCCGGTAGCGCTCCTCGCCCGCATCCACCTCTGCCCGCAACTGTTCCACCGACATCTGTGCCTGACTGTAAAGTTTTGCATTCTCAATGGCAATGGCTGCATGATCCGCCAGAATGGAGAAAAAAAACTGGTCAGTCTCGCTGAATTCCGAGACCTGATGTCCGGAATCCACATAGAGAATGCCCGACAGTCTGCTGCCGAAAAGCAGGGGGGCGCACATCACAGACTGCAGATTCAGGTTGACAAGGCTGCGGGAGAAATTTTTTTCGCGGGTTCCGGTGATAAATACATTTTCCCGTGTCCGGATGGCACGGCGGATGGTGGAACAGGACAGAAGGGATTCCCATCCCCCGGCCTCGGTGACAGGGATATTCTGAACCAGACAGGTATCGGGCCGGACTGTCCCGTTTTCATCTGTCAGACCGATGAAACCGCGTTCGGCTCCGATCAGTTTAATGGATTCCGCCAGCACAATGTGAAGAATCTGATCCAGACTGTCAAGGGCAATGATGCGGCCTGTGACTTCCTTGAGACGCAGAAAATCCTTCCGGTTAATCGCATTCCACATGCGGCTGAGCAGGTCACTGATTTTGTTTTCCGCATCATTTTCATTCAGATAAAAAAACGTAACGTCCTTGGACAGGCTGATTTCATCCCCGGATCGCAGCCGTTTTTTCTCCACCTGCTCACAGTTGACAAACACATGGTTTTTGGATTTCTGATCTGTGATGGAATACGTTCCCCTGTCTGCGGTCAGAATGGCATGGACACGGGACACCGTGGGCGTATCAAGCACAATGTCATTATGGTGAGATCTGCCCATTGTGCAGACATCTTTTTTTAAAGGAATCTGGCGGATGATATTCTCGCCTTTTATCTGAATGAGTCTGTGCATGAAGATTGTTCCGCTGCGGGTTCCGGATGGTGTTGACTGGGTTATGGTTCATGTCACCGATGATCAAAAATCGGCACATGCAGGCCGGTTTCAGGTTCCATGCCGACATCAGCCCACGGGTTTCAAATTCTTCCGCATTTTTCCAGCAGATGCTGTATGCTGTCTGTGTCAAAGGTTTTTGTCAGACGCCGGAGTTGTCTGGCAAAAGGTCTGAACTGCTCCTCTCCGTTCAGCATTTCATCAGTTTTATCCCGGAGCGCGCCAATATCCCCCATCTCCGCCATTTTTTTCAAATCTGTCAGCAGGGCCGCAGGCAGGGGGATGACAGTTGCAGCAACCGGATCCGCATTTTCCGGATGGGACATGTTTTCTTCGTATATCCATTCCAGTTCCAGATGTTCCCCCACCTTTTCCAGTATCCCTGCCATGTCAAAGGGCTTGGAAACATAATCATCACATCCCGCAGCCAGACTTCTGTTCCGTGCATCATCAAAAATATCCGCAGACAGGGCGATGATGCAGGGCCGGGAAATCTCTTTCATCTGCCGGATGCGCTCTGCTGCCGCAAATCCGTCCATCACAGGCATAATCAGATCCATGAAAATCAGATCAGGCATGAATTCCAAAGTCTTTTCAACCCCTTCTCTGCCGTTTTCCGCTTCCGTGATTTCAAATCCCAGGGGAGAAAGAAGGTCGCGGAGAATGCTCCGGTTCTCCTTTTTGTCATCCACCACCAGAATCCTGCGCTTTTGTCCCTGAAACCCCAAAACCGCACCTTTGTCTGCTTTGTATTTTATTTCAGCCGGATCCGAAGTTTCCGGCAGTTTCAGATCAAAACAGAACAGGCTGCCCTTTTTCAGTTCGCTGTGCACCGAAATTTCCCCGCCCATCAGGCGCACCAGATTCCGGCTGATGGTCAGTCCCAGACCGGTTCCCTTTGTTTTGTGCGTATGAGAGGCAACCTGCCGGAAAGGGGAAAAAATGTCTTCCAACTGATCTTCAGGAATTCCCGCCCCGGTGTCCTTCACCTGAAAACGGACAGGAGAAAAATTGTCCTTTCTTTCTGTTTCAACAGGCTGAACCCTGAAAATCACGGAACCCGCATCTGTGAACTTGATGGCATTGTTGAGCAGATTCAGCAGCACCTGTCCCAGCCGCTGTTCGTCCGCGAGCACAGCATAAGGCAGTGCGGGGGAAATCTCATGCCGGAAATCAATCCCTTTTTCCTGCGCCCGGATGCTGACCATTTCACAAATGCCTTTGAGAAACGGGAGAAAGGCAAGGGGCATGGGACACAGTTCCATTTTTCCGGCCTCAATTTTGGACAAATCCAGAATGTCATTGAGCAGGTTCAGCAGGTGGTTTCCGCTGCGCTCAATAATCTCAATTCCGGCTCTCTGGGATTCGCTCAGGCTTCTGGCCTTTTTCAGAATCTGGGCATAACCCAGTATGCCGTTGAGCGGAGTGCGGAGTTCATGACTCATGTGGGCCAGAAATTCACTTTTGGCACGGTTGGCCGCATCCGCCCGTTCTTTGGCAGTCCGCAGTTCGGCTGCGGTATGCCTGTGCCCCTCAATTTCCTGATACAGCATGGCATTGATCCGGCTGAGGGATTCGGTCCGCTCCCGCACGATCCGCTCCAGGCTGTCCCGGTGCTGGCAGAGTTCCTTCTGCGCCTGCTCCTTTTTGCTGATTTCCCGGAGGAGAATTTCATTGGTTTCCTTGAGTTCCTGCATCAGCTTCCGGTTGCCGTTGATCAGCCAGTAATGCCGGAAGGCTTCGCTTACCACCGAATCCAGATGCTCCGGGTTCCAGGGTTTTCTAAGATAACGGAACACATTGCCCTGATTGATGGCCGCAATCACTGCCTCAATGTCAGCATAGGCCGTAAGAATCAGACGGATGGCATCCGGATGTTCTGTTTTGATTTTATGGAAAAATTCCGTTCCTGTCAGTCCCGGCATCCGCTGATCAGAGATAATCACCTGAATGGGTTCCTCACACAGGATCCGGCATCCCTCTTCCGCGCTGCAGGCAAGATGCACATTGTATCTTTTCCGGAACTGCCGATTGAGGGATTTCAGAATTTCCTGCTCATCATCAATCACCAGAAGATTTTCAGTCAATTCCTTTTCTTTTGTGTTCATTTTTCCAGCTCCCTGCCAATGAGAATGGTAAACACTGCCCCCTTTCCCGGTTCTGACATCACGGTGAGACTGCCGCGATGTTTTTCTTTGATGATTTTATAGGCAAGACTCAGCCCCAGACCTGTTCCGGTCCCCACCGGCTTGGTGGTGAAAAAGGGATCAAATATCCTTCCGGCAGTCTCGCGGGGAATCCCGGGGCCGGTATCGGCAAAATCAATGCGAATCTTTCCGGATTCCTCCCGCGCGCTGATGTTCAGGGTTCCCTGCTGATTCATGGCCTGGGCTGCATTGATGATCAGATTGAGAAAGACCTGATTGAGTTCGGAAGCATAGCACTGCACCTTCGGCATTTCAGCCATATCAAGTATAACATCTATGCTGCGTTTTTTCAATTCCGGAGCTGCCACAGCCAGTGTGCTTTCCAGACTTTCCCGAATGTCAATTTCCTTGATTTCCCCCTCATCGAGCCGGGAAAAGGTGCGCAAATCCGTGACCAGCTTCCGGATGCGCTCAATTCCGTCACAGAGTCCCCTGTGCAGATCCGCAAAATCCCCAAACACAAAATCCAGATCATATTCCCCGCGTATGTTTTCCGCAGCTTTTTGCATATCCGGACTTCCCTGTCCGGCTGCCAGATTTTCCAGTTCCCGGCATGCTTCTGATATATCTTCAAAGGATTCCCGGAGACTGTGAAGATTGCTGTTGACATAGGCAAGGGGATTGTTGATCTCATGGGCAATTCCGGCCACAAGCTGGCCCAGAGAATTCATCTTTTCCGACTGAATCAGCAGGGTCTGGGTTTCCCTGAGTTCTGTGAGGGTTTTCTTCAATTCCGCCTTTTCCCGGATCAGCTCCCTCTGCATATTGCTGATTTCCCGGTTCAGGGCTGTCATTTCCCTGTTGAGAAAATCCAGTTCCAGAGCATCGTATTCTCCCACAAGCAGAAGCCGGTTTTCCTGACGCCAGGCTTTGGCTTTCACGGCCTGAATGACATCCTGACCGTTGCCGGTGGTCAGAATGCCGTCAAACACAGGCTGCTTTTCCACCGGCAGCGACATGAGGGTGCCAAAATTCGGATTGATCAGATAATCCGCGGAAGAATGCTGTCTGCTTTCCGCATCCAGCAGCAGGCGCATGCCTGCATTTGCATACAGCAGTTCACCGTCCGCCTCAAACAGGGCAATGCCAATGGCCATGCTTTCATGGCAGAAATTTTCCAGAATATCCGGCCAGTTTTTCACAATATCGCTGATCAAAAAAAATTCCCCATAGTGGGCTGAATCCGTTGAAAATTCCCCTCGCGGGAGGGATCAGGGGTGGGGTAAAAATAACGCTTTGCAGTTAATGGTGTTTTCACCCTCCCCCTGCCCCTCCCTCAAGGGCGGGGAGACTGTAATACCAAATCGCTGTTGAAGTTATACCATGTTTTCTGCCGGTTCCTCAGAAAAACCGGATTTTTCCGAAAAATCCGGTTTTTTGAACACCTGAAAATTTTCGGCTGAATACATAGTTGGAAACCGCCCAGTGTGGTCAGGTTTCCGGTGTCTGATATTTTTTCCTCTGTGTCCTCTGTGGGAAACAAGGGGATTGAAGCAAAAGGACTCATGCCATATTTCTCAGAAATCATGCTCCGGTGTCTGCTGAAACTGCATATCAGAAAGATTGCTGAAAGCCGGAATGTTCACACTGAGCCATTCATACAGGGGATACACGGATGCAAAAGATTCGGGCGAAAGTTCCTGCCGCAGAACTTCAATCCACGCATTGATCTGGGCTGCCCAGTAATTCTGATGAAATCCACGCGATCCATAGGAACGGAACACCCAAAGTACGGTATCGGTCAGCACATCCGGCTGGAAATACCGGAGAATGGAAGCCACAAAACGGGCATGGTTGCTGTGATTGTCCTTCATCATTTCCAAATTCTTTTCTCCCGCAAGTTCCGGAATATCCGGGCGCTGCATCATGATTTCATTCACTTTTGCCGCCAGCAGTTCCTTTTTCCGTGCATATTCCTCTGCGGCTTGGGCTGAGGCAGGCGGAATTTTCTCCGCTGATCGGATCAACAATTCTCTGTTCACAGCATCCTCCTGTTTTTTTATATGTTTCCACTGTCAATCCTCTTTTCCAGTTCATCCAGGGAAAACACAGGCATGACATCCGGCAGTGTTTTCAGCCAGGAAGGGATTCCGTGACGGAATGCCTGTCCGCCCACAAGCATTCGGACATTCGGAAAATGCTTCCGGATGGCTTTCACCGTTTTTTCCAGTTCTTGCATATGAAAATAAACACTCAGGGAAAGCCCGATGGCATGGGGCTTTGTTTCCTGTGCAAAACGGATAAGCTCATGGACTGGTATGCCTGCTCCCAGATAAAAGGCATCCCACCCCTTCATTTCAAACAAATCTGCCACCATTTTGGCGCCCACCTGATGCTGTTCCTTTTCCACTCCTGAAATCAGGATTTTTTTGCCAATGCGTTTTGCTGACACAATATTCGGATACATCCGGTTCATCAGTCCTTCCGTGATGGAAGTGGCCATATGCTCGGCTGCCACCGAGATTCTGTTATGCTCCCACAGTTCTCCTACCTGATAGAGTGCTCGCTGAAACAAACCCGCATAAATGTTTTTTACCGGAATCTGTTTCTGCATCATCTTTTCCGCTATGGCTGCGCATTGCAGACGTTTTCCTGACAGAAGAGAGGAAAAATAGTGCTGATACGTCTCTTCCGCAATATCATTTGCTTCCATATTCTTGACCTTCCTTTTTCTCTGCCTCCCACAGAATTTCCTCCATGCGATCCTGAATCTCCTTTACCTGAAAACGGTCAAGGAATTGACGGATTTGGGAAACAAAAAGACTGTGGCAGGGATCGGACTGCCCGATCTTGTCCAGCATGTCCCGGATTCCGGAAATATCGCCCAGACGGGACAGGCTGCGGATTTCCCTGAGTTCCGCAAGGGCAGGAATCTTCCTGTGTTCCGTGCCGGACAGTTCCCTGCATTCCGGAGATTCAGCAGGCAGAGTTTCTTTCTCCTCCCTGTATATCCACTCCACATGCAGATGTTTTTCCAGAGACTGAAAAATATCTTCAAACTTCACAGGCTTGGGAATATAGCCGTCCAGCCCGCTGCCCGCGACAATTTCCTCCGGCGACAGGGAAAAACTCGCAGAAACAGCCACAACTTTTATATGTTTCAGTTCCGGAGAATTCCTGAGCTGACGGGTTGCCTCAAATCCGTCCATTCCGGGCATGACCAGATCCATGAAAATCATTTCCGGTTTCCGTTCCAAAGCCACAAGCAGCGCTTCCCGGCCATCTTCGGCCTCAGCCACATCAAAGCCCAGGGAAGTCAGAAAACTCGACAGCACTGCCCGGTTTTCCCACCGGTCATCCACCACCAGCACCCTGCGTTTTTCCCCTTTGTATCCCACAATCTGATCCGCATCTGTCTTCCGGACTTCTGCAACGATCTCTGCCTTTTCCAGTATCAGATCAAACCAGAAGATGCTGCCTTTGCCCAGTGTGCTTTTCACATGCAGTTCACCGCCCATGAGGCGCACAAGTCTGCGGCTGATGGTCAGTCCCAGTCCTGTGCCTTCAATGGTTCGGGTGTGTTCCCCCACCTGTTTAAAAGGGGCAAAAATATCTTCCAGTTTGTCTTCGGGAATCCCCACCCCGGTATCCTCAATCTGAAAACGCACAGAAACATGGAAGTCATCCGGCTGTTTCGCCAGGTCACGGATATCTGTCTTCATCACCAGAAAGACAACGCCGCCCTGATCGGTGAATTTGACAGCATTGCTCAGAAGATTGAGCAGCACCTGACTGATGCGTTTTTCATCCGCATGCACGGCAGCAGGCAGGTTGGATGCGATTTCGGAATGAAAGGAGATGCCTTTCTGCCCTGCCCGAACCTGAACGATCTGGGAAAGGCCGTGCAGAAATTCGGGAAAGCGGAACTGCGCGGGATGCAGTTCCAGTTTTCTGGCCTCGATTTTGGACAGATCCAGAATTTCATTGATCAGATTGAGCAGATGGATTCCGCTGCGCTCTATCACATCCAGACCGTTTTTCTGGGACTCGCTGATTTCCCTGTCCCTTTTGAGTATCTGGGCATATCCCAGAATGCCGTTGAGCGGGGTGCGGAGTTCATGGCTCATATTGGCCAGAAATTCACTTTTGGCACGGTTGGCTGTCTCTGCGGTTTTTTTGGCCTCTCTGAGATTGTGTTCCTTGAGGCGCAGTTCCCTGAAAATAATGTCATAGGGACGGACAATGCCGGTTTCAATAATGGCCTTGTAAATCAGATAAAAGGAAAATATCTTGAAATAATGCCCCACCAGATTGGAAAATCCGTAGTTGCTGACATAAAAGGTGAAGGCCAGCTCCGATCCGATGGTGAAGATCAGAGACCAGCGCAGACAGTCAAACACCTTTTCCTCAAATCTGTGCCGGTAATGAAACAGCAGCCGCATGTCCGCCAGCAGGATGCCGCAGATGACATATTCACTGATGATCTTGAACGTTGTCTGGCCTTTTCCCGTGACAAAGCAGACCGGAAAGATTTTCCACCAGAACACAGAGGATATGAGCAGCGCGGAAATCACAGCATACACAGCAAAAAGCATCTCCGGCCATACTTTTTTTTCCGTGCGCAGAAACAGAAACGCGACAAGAAGTGTCAGACTTTCCATTGCCCTTGCCCCGATCCACAACTGGTTGGCATAATAATCATAATCTGTGAAGATTTGCATTCCCTTGAAGGAAAGGGTGTGCAGCAGATCCAGAAAACCGATGAAAAGATACGCGATGGCAATGAAAATCAGATAAGGGTTTTCGATATATTTTTTGGAGTTCCATGCGATCATGAACATGGAGCCTGCCACCAGAATGCTGAAAATCTCAGCCAGACTGTGGAAAAGCAGGTAATTGTAAAGACTTGACAGATACAGCCCGACCAGAGCCAGCATCCCGAGTGCATAACTGACATTTCTGTCGTAACGGCTTTTCCGATCTTCGCTCATACATTCTCCTTTGGCCGGGCTTCAGGTTTCAGGCATCAACCGGGCAGGTTCTGTTTCATAAACTTTCCGGGCTCTTAGTGGTCTGTGAAAAAAGTTCTTTCACATTTAAGGATTTGAAAATTTCTGACAGGCCGGTTTCAGGTTTCAGTGTTCAGGTTTCAGAGTCTGTTCACTGACACCTGACACCTGAACACAGATGCAAAGAATTTGGTTGACAGCCCACTCAGGGCTTGCAAAAAAATAACCTGCACAATTTTCCTGTCCGGAAACCCTGAGGGTTTATAACAGGTTATTTAATGTCCCGGATCAATCTGCCAGTTTCAGTTTCAGGATGACTTCTGTTCCGTGATTTTCGGGATGCTCGTCCTGTGCCTTTGACAGAATTTCTATGCTTCCGCCATAGGCTGTCATGAATTTTCTGATCAGGGGCATCCCAAACCCGGTTCCGGTTTCCCCCTCGGTTCCGGGGCGGCTGATGGCTTTGCTGATGTCAAAAATGTTTTTGAGCATTTTCTGAGACATTCCGATTCCCGCATCCTGTATGGACACCCGGGCATACTCTCCGTCTGCATGGGCAGTCACAGTGATTTTGGATTTTCTGTGGGAAAATTTCACGGCATTGGTGAGGATATTGTTCAGCACCGAATTGACAAACGAGGTTTTCTCAGCCCGGATTTTCAGGCTTTCCTCTGCAAAAACATCCACTTGTATCTCTTTTGCCGCAAATCTGTCTTTGAGCAGGGAACAGGACTGCCCAAGGGCCTCTGAGAAAGAAATATCCTCCAGTCTGAGTTTGTGTTCCTCCAATGCGCGCATATCCCGCACCAGACGGATGATTTCCACGCCGTTATTCGCGGATGAAAGCAGATAAGACTTCAGTTCCTCAAATTTTTCATAATTTTTCATCAGAGCCAGCAGACAGATGATGGAATGGAAGGTGTTGGCCAGGTCATGACAGAGAACATGAAGCAGTTCTCTTCGCTCATTGCTTACGGTTTCAATCAGGTCCTTGCTGAATTTCAAATCCAGATGTGTCTGCACCCGCACCAGCAGTTCTGTTGCATTGAAGGGTTTGCTGATATAATCCACAGCTCCGACTTCAAATCCTTTGACAATATCCTCTGTATCAGTCCGCGCAGTAAGGAAAATGACCGGTATGTTTTTTGTCTGCGGGGAGGATTTCAGATGTCTGCAGGTTTCAAACCCGTCCATTTCCGGCATCATGATATCCAGCAGGATCAGATCCGGCATTACCTTTTCCACCAGATTCAGTGCATGCACACCGTTGCGGGCAACATTGACCTGGTACCCCTCTTTCAGCAATATGGTTCCCAGAATCTGAATATTGCCCTGGGTGTCATCCACAATGAGAATGCGCTGTTTTTTTTCCCGATCGTCAGTCATTTTTTATCTCCTTCATTATTTTCTCATGGGAAAACCAAGTTTATGATCCTGATTTTATATAAATTTAGTGAGATTATCAAAATAAGAGCAAAATATCAAATAATTCCTTCAAAATCTTGCATGAAAGTCTTATACCGGTTCGCCATTGATCTGAAACACAGGTTTTTCAAAAAAATCCGGTTTTTTGAACACGCGAAAACTTGTTTTTGCCTGCCTGCAGGTATCTTTTCAATGGGGAATCGGTATGATACCGATTCCTCACTGACTTTCATTTTTTTCCCAATGCCGCTGAACTGACACCCTTTCCTGAAGGACAATGCTGTCTGCCTTAAGGCTCCGGAGGGGCCGGGGGAGGGAGAAAAACTCTCTGATATTAAAAAATTTTTATCCCCTTCCCCTGACCCCCAATGCTGTTGACTTAAGGAAAGCCCTGAAAGGGCGTAATAGTAAAGCCCAGGGCAACGCCCTGGGAAAACAGAATAAAATACAATCCAAGCCCTGAAGGGGCGCATTAAAAAATGATTCCGGAATGTTACCGGTATGTAATTCGCCCTTTCAGGGCTTGGATATTTTTTTATCGTTTATTCCCAGGGCGTTGCCCCGGGCTTTATCAATCTGCCCTTTCAGGGCAGTCTCTTAAGTCAACAGCATTGCCCTGACCCCTCCCCCAGGAGGAGGGGAATTTTATCCTTAAGGAAACGGCATTGATTGTATGAAATCAATCGCGAGTTGCCATAAAAAGTTTACAGGAGATATTGAGGTGAGGCAGCCGGAACAGTTACCGCGTATCTGAAGATAAAAAAGAGTGGAAATAAAAACAGTTTTTGGCAAAATTATGGCATAATGCCAATACCCCATTGATCTGAAACATAAGTTTTTCAGGCATGAAGTCTTTCAGAAAAACCGGATTTTTCCGAAAAATCCGGTTTTTTGAACACACGAAAACTTGTTTTTGCCTGCTTACAACAAGTGCAGTGTTTTCCTCAACTTTTGTCCTTATGACTGTGCAAAAAACCGCTCCGCTTAATTTTTGCACTCCTGCTGTAAGGGACAAAAGTTGGTAAAAGAACTATATATCCAATGCCGTTTCCTTAAGACTCCCCTCCCTTGAGGGAGGGGCAGGGGGAGGG
>CAZDIU010000033.1:0-18700 GCA_964505535.1 uncultured Desulfobacterales bacterium
CACCCTCCCCCTGCCCCTCCCTCAAGGGAGGGGAGCCTTAAGGAAACGGCATTGAGTTATGTCTGACAACCAGCCGTTGAACTTTTCCCTTACGCTTCCGCATTAAATAATGGATAGTGGGTCAAATCGGTTGATGATGCAGAAAAAAACACTCCCCTCCCCTGAGGGAGGGGATTTCAGATCAACGGATTTGACCCACCACCAAATAATGACATAAACGAAAAATCAGGGAATTTACCTGCCAAGCGCTGTTGAATCATGCCGCACAGGATCAAGGGATTTCCATCATTCTTTATCCTGTTCATCCCTTCATCCTGAAAATCAGAATTCAGACAATTTCTTTTGCCCAATTTTCACTTTGACACTCCGGAAAATATGGCAGGGCTGAGGAGTCCGAACTGACGGTTTTGATACTGTTTTTTTCAACCTGTCATCTGGCAGTCCTCAGCCCCCGCAAGACGCAATGGCATAAATTTTTCCTGCCTCAGATTTCCCCGGACAGAATCTTTTCAGCCTGTTTGCGGGCCTGCTCAAAGGCATCGGGCGGTGCAGCCGGTGCTGAAAATGCCTGATTCTCCTTTGCTGTCAGGATGAAATACAGGGACTGAATCAGGAAAAACAGCCAAATTGCCAATGCCCAGCTCAGTCCGGTGCGGGGGGCAAAGGCATTGATCAGAAAACCTCCGCCAAAGCAGACCAGCATTTCAATCCCGGCTGTTTTCGCAAAACTGCCCGGAAAACAGATGCCGCTGCGAATCCAGCTCAGCATGCCCATACTCAGCAGCAGAAACGCGTTCAGGGGAGGCTTCAGAAACGCAAAGATCAGCAGAATCAGGGCCGGAAACACTGCTTCCGCGATATTTTTCCTTCCCCAGCGCGCCAGCAGAATGCCATAAAGAAAGATGCAAATCCATATGCTTATGCGAAAGGGCATGGGCCAGGGAAGAAAAGGGGACAGCATCATCTGCAACGGTTTGAAAAACAGCGCGCAGATCAGCCCGAATACAATGGTGGTTCGTATGCTGTATGTCTGATTCATGTTTGACTCCTTTCCTGCATGGCTTCTTTTCGGCGGAGAAGTTCCAGTTCAATCTCCTCGTCCGAGGGTTCCTGCACTGTTTTTCCCGTTGCTGCGGAGAAAGCATATTCCCAGCTCTCCCGTTCGGATTTCCGGAAAAAATCTCTGGCCTGCAACTGAAGCCGCTCATACGCCAGCCGCTGTTCTGACACGCATTCTTTCAATGCCCGGATTTCATTGTCCAGATTTTTGACATGCCGATCCAGTTCCTGCCGGTGATCCTTCAGGGGCCGGAGTTTGCGGATCAGGAATCGGGCAATGTCATCTTTTTCCTTTTCTATGGCAGCATTCAGGTCTTTTTCCAGTTTTGCAATCTCGCTGTCATATTTCTCAGCCTCCCCGCCGGAACGGTTTCGGGAAGCATTCAGATTTCTCAACTGCGCGTCTTTCCGGTCCAAAGCCTCTTCCATCTCACGGAGGTGCTGGTTGAGCAGAAGTTTTTTGTCCTCAAACTGATCCATAACACCGTGCATATCCGCCTTCCACAGCCGGATCATTCTTGTCATAATGCTCATGATTCACACTCCTTTTTTCAGTTACCAGTTATCAGTTACCAGTTGTCAGTTGTCAGTTGCCAGTTGCCAGTTGTCAGTTGCCAGTTGCCAGTTGTCAGTTGCCAGTTGCCAGTTGCCAGTTGTCAGTTGTCAATCCTCAAGTTCCAGCAACTGACTGAATTACCTAACTTACCTAAATTATCTGAATACTGATAACTGTTCACTGACAACTGAATTATTTCCGCCGTCCCTGATACCCTTCAAACTGCAGGGCTTTGGCATTGCTTTTCTGTTTTTGCGCCACTTCCTCTTTGCCGCCGGTAAAGGTTTCCTGCACTTTTGTGCGCAGTTCATTGACGTCCCGATCCAGATTTTCCGTCACTGCCTCAGACTGCACAACCGCATTGGCTGCCTGCTGACGGGTTTCATATTCCTCAATTTCCTCCATTGCAGCTTTCTCATTTCCGTCTTTCATATGCCGTGCCACATCCTGCTTCAACTGATTGTATTCATCCGCAATCACTTTCTTTTCCCATGCCTCCCTGCGGATGGAGGAAAAAGCTGCTTTCTGATCTTTTACACACGCGATGCGGAAAGGTTCGGCAATCGTCACTGTTCCGGGTTCTCCCATGTGAAAAAATTTGGCCGTGATGTTGCTGACTTCAAAGCTGTTTTCCTCATGAACAGGAATCCTGAAAGTCAGAAATATCTTCCGGGACTGGCCGGAGAGCAGATCGCCCGGATAAAACACTGCGGCATTGTCTTTGATCTGAACCGGATATCCGGATGCATCCGCCAGTGTGACCCCTTTGCTCAGGGGAATTCGGATTTCCACCGATGTTGCCACAGCAGTGCGTGTTCTGTGAAATTCATTGAGGAAAACACCGGCAAAACTTTCAGGGGTTTCCATATAGTAATAATTGCCGGTTCCCCGGTCTGCGATGGCTGTCATCAACTGCTCATTGAAATCATTGCCCACTCCCACCGTGCTGATGACAAACTCTTTTTCCACTGCAATGGAAGCCATGTTCCCCAGAGCGGCCGGCTCGGTAATGCCCACATTTGCCAGTCCGTCTGAAATCAGGATAAGCCGTCCCGGATTGCCAATTTTCGCAGTTTGCGTCAGAATATGGATGCCTTCCTGCAAACCTCCGGCCAGATTGGTTGAGCCATCCGCATATATTCTGTTAATGACAGACACCAGATGCTCCCGCGCGGATTCCGTGACAGGCACAAGGGGCGAATCCACACGCACATCGTTGGAATAGGTGACAAGTCCGAAACGATCCTGTGCGGACAGGTTTTCCAGAAGTTTCAGTGCGGCCTGTTTTGCATCGCTGATTTTCTGTCCCTGCATGGACCCGCTGCGATCCAGCACAATGACCATATCCGCGTGGCGGATGTTTTTTTCCTCTTTTTGGAGAACATCATCTGCGCGAAGGGTCAGTTCAAGGGATGCACTTCCATCTCCGCCTGTGAAGATTTTGTCCTGCACCAGATGGCCGGAAAGGGTGAGAATGCCGCTTTTTGCCGGAGCAGGCTGAAAATCTGCCGGAGGTTCCGCAGCCGGGGTTTCTGTTTTGATTTTGTCCGAAAAGGCCAGAGCCGCACAGGTGATGGCAATCAGGCATCCAACCAGAGCCAGGGGTTTCAGATACGTTCTTTTCATGGGAAATCTCCTTTCATTTTTGTGTTCGGGGTAAAAGATGAACTGCTTTTGGACATAGAATAACAGTTTGAAATGGAAAGGCAATTCAAAGAAATGCAAAAATGGAACACCTGTTTTTTTGCAAAAGTTTTGCACAGGGGAAAAGGGGGGCGATAATTGGGGATGTGCAAAAAACGCTGATTGTTTTTGCACACCATGCTTATGCACAAAACTCTGAGGACAGGGTGCAAAGAGAAAATTTCTGATTGGAATTCCGAAAAAGGACAAAATTTCTGTTGACAGACAGTTTTTCTCATGCTATTAGCCGCTAAAAATATTTTTTGGCAAGCCTAAAAAATATTGTCCTTATGAATACAGAGCCCCTGCTTCAGCAGGAGAAACGCTGCACGCAAGTTTTTGGATTGGAAATGAAAAAAAGGATGGTTCAGAAATTTTCCAAGAGGAAACGGGAAAAAATTTGATTTTTTTGGGAGTTACGCAGTTGACCGGATAAACCCTGAGGGTTTAAGAAGGGATTTTTTTTAAGCAACTGCGTAAGTCCTGTTTTTTTTGCTCTGAAATTTAGGCTTAACGAAAAATATTTGTATCTATTAATTTTATACGGACATGAAAATACTGCGCATGACAAGGAGGCAATTCATGCAGAATTCATCCAATATGATTTCCTGGGCAGAATCCTGCACGGGAGAGCAGGAAAACAGAGCATATGAGCGGCTGAGGTTTTGGGAAATAAACGATTTTTTCACCTGTCCCATAGCCGGACTCTGTCTTACCGTATCCGAGCAGAAGCAGTTGCTCAAAAAAGCCGGGATTTGTCTGAAAAAGAAAAATCTTTTTGAAATCCATGAAACTCTGGTGGCAAGTTCAAAAAATGACAATCCCCTTTCCCGGAAAGTGGATCATCTGCTTGAGCGCAAATTTTCCCGTGACGAGCAATCCTTTGCAGGTCTGAAAGAGGAGGAACTGCGGCAGAAATGGCAGAACTCCTTTGAATCAGGAGAATATGCGGGAATTTTCTGGTATCTGGCCTCCCGCGGTGATCTGTCAGCAGAATTCAGGCGGGAGATCTTCGGCGACATTCATATGTCCATGCACAAAAACAGCGCGGAGGAGGCTGTCAGAAAAAGACGCATCAATCTGCTGCTGGAGCAGAACCGCAAAGCAGAGGAAAAGTCGCAGGAAGAGAAAAAGAAGCGCAAATCGCTGCAAAAAGACCTTGCATCTCTCCAAGTGTCGCAGGAACAGCTCAAAGCCCGTCTGTCTGAGGCGCACAGGCAGATACAGCAGTATGAAAACGAACTGGAAACAATGAAAAATCAGAAAGTTTCTGATGCGATGAAGGAACTGGCAGAGGAAAACCGCAGATGGGAGAGCGAATGCACTTCCCTGTCGGAAAAAGTGAAATCCTTTGCCAAACAGGTGGTCCGGCTGGAAAGCAAAAACAAGCAGTTGAGTGCTGAACTTTCCTGGCAGAATGAGGCAAAGGCGAATATTCAGAAAGAAGTTCTGGCACTGATCACACAGTTGGGAAAAATGCAGAGATGCGACAAGTCCTGTCCGTCTTTTGATCTGTGCAGAAAACGGGTGCTGATTGTCGGCGGCCTGAGCAAAATGCAGTCGCTTTACCGGGAACTGGTGGAAAGCAGCGGCGGCATTTTTGAATACCATGACGGAGATGTGAAGGGCGGGGTGAAAAATCTTGAAAACAGTTTCATGCGGGCCGATATTGTGCTTTGTCCGGTCAACTGCAACAGCCATGCCGCGTGTTCGCTGGTAAAGCATATGGGAAAAAAACACAACAAATCCGTCCGGATGCTTTCCGGTTCCGGATTGAATGCCATATTCCAGGGGATTCAGACATTCGATGCGGAAATCTGTGCACAGAACTGAGGATACAGCAGTGCCCATGAAAACAGACAGGCAGCCCGCGATTTCTGCGATTCATCAGTTTTCCGAATCCCTGGGCAATGCCATTGATGCAAAAGATCCCTATACGGAACGGCATTCTCTGGAGGTTGCGGAAATTTCCCGCCTCCTGGCCCTGGCTCTGGGGATGGGCACAGACGCGGCAAACATTATCCATATTGCCGGGCATCTGCACGATATTGGAAAAATCGGTGTGCCGGATGCCATTATTCACAAACAGGGGCCTCTGACGGAAACAGAAAGGCTTTTTGTCCGCAGACATCCGGAAATCGGGGCAGATATTCTCCGTCCGGTGCAGGAGATTGCCGCATCCGGCATCTGTGAGATGGTGCTTCATCATCATGAGTGTTATGATGGGAACGGGTATCCTTTTGGGATCAAAGGGGAAGCCATTCCAATGGGCGCCAGAATCATTGCCGTGGCAGACAGTCTGTCCGCGATGACCGGAACCCGCACCTACCGCGCTGCAAAGAATTTTGATGCTGCTCTGGATGAAATTGTCAGATGTGCGGGAACCCAGTTTGATCCTGCCATTGTCACAGTCCTGCTCACAGAAAGGGAAGAAGTTGAAAATACGATGGTCTCTTTGCAGAATTCGCTCATGGATGCCCATTTTGGTTTTTCCGGACTGTTTTTCAGGAAAACAGGATACAGGAAAAATCCAATCCGGATTTCAGGCTCCAGTTTCATTGATGAAAACGAACAGTTGCATAGAAATCATGACAAATCGCCATTGAAAATATGCTTATCCTGTTCCGGACTGCCAAACATAATGTGAAATTTGAAAAACAACTGTGCATTAACCTTTGTGAAACTTTGTGTCTTCGTGTCTTTGTGGCAGAAACCCTCGGAAACAGGAAAGTGTTTCTGCTGAAATCTTTTCAGATCTCATATAACACTTACTTTTTACAGGAGAAAAACATGAACCCGAATTTTCAGATTGAATTCAGAAACAGCAGAGGAAATCTTCATGTGCGTCCCCACGGGAATTTTGACGGAATTTCAGCATGGACTCTGCTCAATTTCATTCATGAAAGATATGATCACCGGGGAAATGTGTTTGTGGACACACGCCACATGCACCATACCTGCCCCTTTGCCTGCAACACCTTCCGATGCGGCATCAATTTCGGCATTGTGCCCACGGAGCGCCTTTTCTTCAAGGGAAAAAAAGGACTTGACATGGCTCCCGCGGGAAGCAGGGTTATAGAGGTCTCCCAAAAGCACAAATGCTGCGGCAACTGTGAAAACTGCACATGCAGGGACAGAAAAACGGAGCAGCAGGTTTCTCTGTCGTGACAGCAATGGCCGGTGAACAGACAGAAAAATTTCCCGCAGAGAGCGCAGAGAAAAATGCAGGAATCTCTGCGTTCTCTGCGGGAAACAGAATGCTGTGTGAGTGAACTTATATAAAATCTGAAAAGAAACTCAGCATAAACCCTAAGGGTTTTGAAAACCCTTAGGGTTTATGACAGAAAAAAATACAAAAAATCAAAGGAGAAAAGGATGAACTGCAGCTTCTGCACCAGACGCCATTTTTTGAAGATCAGCGCGGCCGCTGCTGCCTCGGCGGGATTTTTTTCCCTGCCCTGCGCACAGGGATTTTCTGCGGCAAATCCGGAGGAACTGGGCCTCAATATCACAGCCCGGTGCATTTTTTCCAGTCTGGTGGTAACGGCAGAGGATCAGAAAACATTTCCCAATCCTTACCGAAAGGAAATGGCAGATTGTGCCATTGAAATGAACGATGACTGCTCCGGTGTGAACAACGGGGTGGAAGCGGTTCTTTCCGGAAAAGCGGACATTGGAACCATATGCCGTGACCTGACTGCGGAAGAAAAAGCGGCAGGAATTGTCCAAACGCGGCTGGAGTCTATGGCTTATTCTGTTATTGTGAACAAAAACAATCCTGTTCAGGAACTCAGTCTGGAACAGGTGCTGAAGATCTTTGCAGGACAGATTCAGAACTGGAAGGAAGTGGGCGGAAAAGACAAAGAGATTCTGATTTACAGGCAGGAATGCGGGGCCGGTTATGACTGGATTATGGATCAGGCCATTGAGAAAGCCGGGATCAGAAAAAATCCGGATCGTCTGAAAGAAGCTGTGATGTCTGTGGAAATTACAGACAATCAGTTTGAAAAAACAGCAGATCTGGATATGGTCATCACAATGGCTCCCCACATTTTTTGGGATGCACAGAGCCGGGCATTGCAGATCAGCGGAATACTTCCTTTGGGAAAAAACGGGAAAAATCCGGACTGGCCTTTTCTGGCTCCTGTTTCTCTGGTCAGCAGAAAAGATTCTTCCCCGGCAGTGCAGAAATATCTTACCTTTATGACCGGCCCCAAAGGCAGGGAACTGATTGAAAAAAGCATGACGCTGGACTGGCTGCGTCAGGGATTCTGAAGCAGGAAAGGGAAGGAGAATGAGGATTGGAAGCAAGCTGGCTGTGTTTGCAGCCGGACTTTCTGTGGCAGCCATTGTGCTGATGGTATGTATTTTCTCTGTAAAACTCGAACAGATTCTTGTATCTGACAAAAAGGAAAAAACAGCAGAGAATGCAGAGAAAATCATTTCTGATTTCAGATATGTAACAGAACACTACCGCAAATATGCCCATTTCATTGCATCGGATCCGAATCTGTCAGATCTGATCCGGATTGCCCGTTTTACCAAAGACACGGAACCGCTTCGACAGAAACTTCTGCATCAGCAAAAGATTGTGAATTCAGATCATATGGAATTTTATGACAGAAATCATCACAGAATTGCCTCCGCAGAAGCCAATGATCAAAATAAACAGCCTTGTCTTCCTGCGGAGATGAGAGCAGAGAAAAAAATAATGCAGCGAATCCTCACAGAGGACGGGCAGTTGCAGCTTGTTCTGTATGCAGGGGTTTTCAGGGATGAAATATTCAACGGAACTTTGGTGCTGAAGAAAAATATTGATGCACAGTTTCTCAGGCGCATATCCGGCAATGGTCTGTTCATTGCCCTTCTTGAAAAAAAAGACGGTCACATTCATGTCCGTGCCGCGTCCCGTGATGCGCAGCTCTCTTTTGTGAAAACAGATGAGATGCAGCTCCTGCAAAACAGAGACTTTCATTGCGACAATTATTCTCTTGGCGGAGAAAAGGGGATTGCCTTCATCAAAGCCTTTGCCCCTGATCCCGCGAATCCGGATCTGCTGCTTTTTTACTTTGCAGACAAAAAAGATGTGCAGCATCTTCACAGAGAAATGCTCAACATCTCCTTTGTGCTGGGAATTGTTCTCAGCATTCTGGCCTGTGCCGCCGCGCTGTTTTTTTCCGGACGCGTCACCCGTTCCCTGCATAAAATCTGTGAGTTTTCCTCCTGTGTTGCATCCGGGGATCTGACCGGAAACATGCGGATAAAACGCAAAGATGAAATCGGTCTGCTTGCAGAGGCGCAGAACCGGATGATTTTCAGTCTGCACAATATGATTCGCAATATTATACAAAAAGCCAGGACACTGGGCGATGGAATTATCCGCCAGGCTGCGGATCTGGAGGAAACATCAGCGTCTTTGCATCAGATAGATGCCATGTCCAAAAACAATGCGGAAAATGCAGCCCGCGCGGAAGAACTGATTACCGCGTTTGACCGCATGATTGATTCGGTCAGACAATCCATGCAGGACAACCGTTCAGTCACGGAGCTGGAAAATTCCATGAAAAGCATTGGGACAACAGGGAAAGCCATACAGAAAGTTATCGGACTCATTGATGATATTGCCTTTCAGATCAACCTCCTGTCCCTCAATGCCGCAATTGAGGCCGCCAGAGCCGGAAAAGCCGGAGCAGGTTTTTCCGTGGTGGCCGCAGAAGTGAGAAATCTTGCCGCGCGTTCCGCACAGGCTGCAAAAGACACGGCTGCTCTCATCAAAAACATCATGGGCACAATGAATCAGGGGCTGAAACTGACCGGTGAGATCAATGAAACCTTTGTGCAGATTACAACAGGAACCGGACAGATCCGTCATCTGATCAATGAAATCACGGCAGCCAGCAGTGAACAGGCCGAAGGCATTGCACAAATCAGCATGGCCGTCAGCCGGATGGCCCAAATCAATCAGTCCCATACCTGCATTGCCGATGAACTGGTGTCAAATGTCAGTGCCTTCCGGATCAACGGAACTGCCAAGCAGGACAGGAAGACTCTTGAATACAGAACATCTGCGCTTTCAGGTTCTGAATATTTCAGGAGGTACGCAGTTGGTTTCTCAAGTGTCTGATACCAATTCACCATTGATTTTATTGCTCTGTCAGTCCTGAATCTGTGATTTATAAAAACCGGATTTTTCCAAAAATCCGGTTTGAAAGCGGAAATACCGACTTGTTGCGAATTTATCAATATCTGTCAAAAAAGATCTGTCAAAAGGAAAAAGAACGGTTTATCAGCGCCATCACCCGCAGATCCGGTGAGGTTTCGGTCATGCCTGTGCCTGCATGGAGTTTTACGCCCCACTGATCCTTCACCCATCCGATTCCCGCTCCGATTTCCCGAATATCCTCGCCCACATCCGGATCATGGCAGAAATGCCCTTCCGGATAATTGTAGCGATTCTTGTTTTCATTGCTGATAAATTCCACATAGGAAGTCAGGGTTTCGGAAATCTGATATTCCAGTGTCAGACCCAGGAAAAACGTGTCTTTGTCAATATACTCATGATCACTGTCCACATGGTTGATCCCGAAATTGCCAGCGAAATAAAAACGATCCCATCGCCTGCCAAGCAGCAGATTGATACCATAGGAATATTCATCGTCATTGGTGGGATTGTAATTGTACAGATCGCCGATGGATTTGTCCCGATCTCCTGTAGGGATGAGGATATAGGGCATCAGCGACAAATCCAGCGGCATTCCCTTTTCCTGTCCCAAAATGCGGACTTTTCCGCCCAGAAAAATATCGCCGATGCCGGTCTCATCCACATCAAAATCCGTGTTCTTCCAGTATTCCCACTGAGTTCCCACAGAGATTTCCCAGAAATTCCCGTCTCCGTAAGTCAGACTGAAGGGAACCACCCAGATGTAGCCATCCCTGCATTGCAGGTTGTTTTCATGAAAAATGGAATACATGGCCCCGGTCTGCAGATGAAAGCCGTCTGCCGGAAGCGGTGAATATGTGTAGGCATATCCTTTGAGACCATAGAGAGACAGCATCTCATCTGCGCCCACATGCACAGGAAAAGCTGTAAAAAGCACAAGCGTCAGAAGAAAAACTATGCAGAATTTGGTCTTTTTCATTTCAGTTCACCTCTTCCTGTTTCTGATTTTGGGGCAGTGCATACAGAATGCCGCAGAATTCCGAAAGCAATTCCTGATGTTCCATGATTTCTGTTCCAGAAAAATGCTTTCCTCCGCCCTCCTTCGCCATCCGCTCCAGTCTTTTCCCTCCTTCGGAATCAGAATCTTTTTCTCCCCCATACACCGTGTGAAAAAGGAAATTGTCTCCGTATTTCTCTTTCAGCAGACGGATTTCCTTTACAGGGCCCTTTTCATCCGCATCATCTTTATGGAAATTTTCCAGCCCGTCCGAAATCAGCACCAGCGTGACCGGAACTTTGAGATTTTCGAGATGGTTTTTATCCAGTTGCCGGAATGCCTCTGCCAAAGGCGTGCGGCGGTTGAACACCGGATAATCTGTGACAAAATGATCCTGAATTTCCGATACGGCCTTATCCTTTTCATGAATGCCGATGGGAAGAAAATCTGCAATCACTTCCCTTTTTCCCGGAAGATAAACGATCTGCAAAATACCGGTGCTGCGTCCCCCAGGCAGTTGTTCATACACGCGGGTCAGAAGTTTTTTCACCATAGCCATCTTTGTCTCTCTGCGATCTTCCGATGCTTCCCGGTATGTGATTTTCTCCTGCATGGAACCGGAGGTGTCAGCCAGAATCAGCACGGTGTTTTCCGGTATCTGCTGCACACTGTTCAGATTATTCTCTTCCACCGCCTGCACGGGTTCAGCAGGATCAAACAGTATCCCTGCCAGCATCCATATCAGGATCAGGCCGATCCAGCGGATATGTGTCCGATTTTCCAACTTACCAATTTTTCCCATATTCAGACTCCAATCTGTAAATATTGTCAATCAGCAATTCTGTGTCACAGTTCCCTGGAGAAATGCAGGGGAACAGAATTCGTCTGTTTAAAAAGGTTTCAGCGGCCAAATGGTGTCCGCTGGTTTTTCCGGAGCCTTCCATACAGTGGAAGTGCCTGCATTGGTGCAGATTTCCGACTGTCCGGCACTGACCTCATCAGTCCAGTCACCGTTTCCGTTTTCATCCCAGACCGCACAGGCCAGATTGTCTGTTTCCCTTATGCCATCGGACACATGGGTATCAAACCATATTTTCACCTTTCCGCCGTTTCCTGGGATCATATCTTCCCAGAAAATGCGATTCAGTCCCGCATCATACCAGTATGTGCCGTAATCCGCTCCCAGACTGCCGCTGACATAGGATGTGCCTTTGGGAATCAGATCTTCCACATGCACCAGCATGGCCTGTGCATTCGCATCATTGGTCCAGATCATTTCCCAGTGAATCACAGACCCGGTTCCGGATACGGTTTTCACACCCGCTGGCGCCTGCAGATGGGGCGTTTCCTTCCATTCGGTCGGATCGCCCTGCGGATCAGTGCCCGGATCATCCGTGCAGATTTCTTCCATATTGGCTGCGGCTTCATCCCGCCAGTCACCGTTTCCGTTTTCATCCCATATGGCACATGCCTGATTTTCCGCATGGAACAGATCATCCGGTATGCTGACCCGGAACCAGATCTTCACCTGACCGCCGTTTCCGGGAATATCCCCTTCCCATATCACAAGATTCCGCTGTGCATCAAACCAGTACGCACCGTAATCAGCGCCCAGACTGTCCGGTTCATAGACAGTACCCTCAGGAATCGGATCTTCTATATGCACCAGAACAGCATCCGCATTGCTGTCATTGATCCAGACCATTTCCCAGGTGAGGAAGGGCCGCCCTGCGATCACGGTTTTGTATCCTCTGGGCGGATCATAGATTCCGGGTTCCCCATTCACCACAAAGGAGGTGGGATCATGAGATACAGACGTGCCGGGCTCATCTGTGGAAATATGAATATCGCCCTCTGCTGCCACAAATCCCTGATTGATGAGGAACGTGCCTCCGGGAATATCCGCGTCAAGTGTCACCTGATATGCGATGATGACAACTGCACCGGGTTCAAGACTGCCGGTCTCTATGCGGATGGGATTTTCTCCGGCAACCGTTCCCTGAGAGGTGCTGACACTTCCCGGCACAATGGCGGCATGAATCGGCAACGTATCTGTGAAAACAGGATGTTCTGCCGCAGCCAGTCCGTCATTGCGGATTTCAATCCGGTATTCCATCACATCCCCCGGATTCAAAACTCCTCCATTGACATCCGTGCCGGTTTTCACTGCGGAAAGCACAGGCCCGGTATTTTCCTGCCGATCTCCGAACACCGCAGAAGCCGCATTGTCCGCACTGACAGTAACAGAAACCGTATTGGGTGTGGTGGAAACAAAACCGGGCAGATCGGTCTGCCGCACGGTATAATTTCCGGCCGGAACATGGATGAAGATATAAGAACCGTCTCCCGCAGTAACAGTTGAGGCAGTCACACTGCCGTCCGCATCCAGCAGTTCCACCGTGACACCGCCGATGCCGGATTCCCCGCGATCCTGCACCCCATTGCCATTGAGATCGTTGAACACCACACCGCTGACCGTTCCGATCAGCCGATCCCCGAATATTGCCGCACCGGCACCTCCGGGCGGCAGATTCACTGTCACCTGATTGGGCGTGGTGCTGGCAAATCCGGCCGGATCGGTTTCTTCCACTGGGTAATCACCAGGCATCAGTCCGGTAAACACAAAACCGCCGTTTCCATCTGTCAAAGTTTCATATCTGCTGCCATCGCTGTCTGTCAGACTGATGGTGACTCCCGCTATTCCCGGCTCACCCTGCCCCTGAATTCCGTCTCCGTTCAGATCATTGAAGACCAGACCGGAAACCGTGCCGATCTGCGTATAACCGAACACGGCTGTTCCAGCTCCGCCTGAAGGAAGCACGAGCGGAATCCGGGTTTCTGTGGTATTGACATATCCGTCCGGCCCGCTGTCCCGCACCGCAACCACATAGGTTCCGGGAGGAACGTTGGTGAAAATCCAGGAACCGTCTCCGGCTGTCACCGCGGTCTGAACAATATTGCCGTTCACATCCGTCAGATCCACTGTGACACTGCCTATGCCTTTTTCCCCGGTATCCTGCACACCATTGCGGTTTATGTCTTCAAACACCATTCCGGAAACGGTTCCGCTCTGCTGATCCCCGAAACTGGCTGTTGCTCCCCCGCCCGGTGTCACTGCCACAGGAACCGTGTTCGCGGTTGTGGACACATAATCTGCCGGATCAGTTTCACGCACAGAATACAGGCCGGAAGCCACACCGGAGAAGCTGTAGGAACCGTTTCCTGCGGTTATGGCGGTGGCAGTCACATTTCCGTCCGCATCCAGCAGTTCCACAGTCACACCGCCAATGCCGGATTCTCCGTTATTGCGCACACCATCGCCATTGAGATCGTTGAACACTGTGCCGGATACCGTGCCGGACTGCTGATCTCCGAAATTCACGGTTGACGCTCCGCCGGACACCATGTTCACCGGAACTGCATTGCTGCTGGTGGAAACATAACCGGCCGGATCGGTTTCCCGCACGAGATAAACTCCGGGAGCCACATTTGTGAAAACATAGGAACCGTTGCCGGATGTCAGGACAGAGACCAGAACATTTCCGGTGCTGTCCGTGAGATCCACACGCACACCTCCGAGGCCGTTTTCTTCCGCGCTGCGGATACCGTTGCCGTCCAAATCATGGAACACGGTTCCGGATATGGTTCCGGCCATCTGCAGACCGAAATCAGCAGATACGGAACCGGCAGAAGCCACACTGATCGGCACAATTCCGGGCGTGGTTCCGGCATATCCTGCCGGATTGTGTGAAACAACTGTATAAGCCCCGGGAGATACAGCAATAAAAATATAGGAACCGTCAGCGGAAGTCAGGGCTGTGGCAGTCACATTGCCGGAGCCATCCCGCAGATCAACCGCAACTCCCCCAATGCCTTCCTCGCCCGGATCCCGAATGCCGTCACCGTCTGCATCATGGAATACGGTTCCGGAAACTGTTCCTTTGGGCTGATCCCCGAAATCCGCACCGGCAGCGCCGCCCGGCGCAACACTGACCGGCACGGCATTGGCTGTGGTGCTTGCATAACCTTCCGGATCAGTTTCCCTTACCACATAGGCTCCGGGCATGACATTCCGGAACACATAGGAACCGTCTGCTTCGGAAAGCAAAGTGGAAATCACATTGCCGGAAATATCTGTCAGCGTCACAGTCACTCCGCCAATGCCGGACTCGCCCGGATCATGGATGCCGTTGCCGTTGTAATCATTGAACACTGTTCCGGACACAAGCCCCTGCCGGTAATCTCCGAAACTGACGGTGGCAGAATCTCCGTTTATGTTCACAGAGACATCATTGGCCGTGGAACTGGCAAAACCGGGGGGATCGGTTTCCCTTACCGTGTAAGTTCCAGGAACAACATGGGCAAAGACATAGGAACCGTCTCCGGCTGTAAGGGTTGAGGAGATCACATTTCCGCTGCTGTCAACAAGTTCCACACGCACGCCGCCCAGCCCGTTTTCTCCCGGATTCTGAACCCCGTTCGCGTTGCTGTCGTCAAACACAATGCCGGTTATGGTTCCGATCTGCTGATCCGCAAAATTGGCTGTTCCGGAACCTGCGGGAACAAGCATTACAGGCACGGCATTGCTGCTTACAGAGACAAATCCGGCCGGATCGGTTTCCCTGACAAAATAACTGCCCGGCTCCACACCGGTAAAGATATAGGAACCGTCCCCGGCTGTCAGCGCGGAAGCAAGGATACTGCCCTGATCGTCCGTGAGATCGATCTTCACACCGCCGATGCCATTTTCCCCTGCATCCTGCACACTGTTGCCGTTTATATCATTGAACACCACACCCGAAACCGTGCCTGTCTGGCGATCGCCGAAATTCACGGATGCAGAATCCCCAGGAGTGAGCACAATCGGCACCGTGTTGAGACTGGTGGAAACAAACCCTTCGGGGTCGGTCTCACGCACGGTATAACTGCCCGGTTCCACACCGGCAAAGAGATAGGAACCGTCTCCGGCTGTCACAGCGGAAAGGATTTGACCGTCAGCACGGACAAGTTCAATCAGAACTCCGCCAAGCCCGGATTCGCCGGAATCCTGCACGCCGTTGCCGTTGACATCATTGAACACATTTCCGGATACGGTTCCGGTCTGGCGATCTCCGAAGCTGACCGTGGCGGAACCGGCCGGAGCGATGTACAGCGGAACCAGATTGGCAGTGGAGGAGACAAATCCCGGCGGATCGGTTTCCCGGACAGTGTAGTCACCCGCTGCAATTGTGCTGAAAACATAGGAACCGTCCGCACCGCTCACCGCAGTTTTCAAAACATTTCCGTCTGAATCCATAAGTTCCACAGTCACACCGCCGATACCCGGCTCGCCCGTATCCTGCACACCGTTGCCGTTGAGATCATTGAATACAATGCCCGACACAGTTCCGGCCGGCTGATCCCCGAAAACAGCGGTTCCTGCTCCGCCCGGTGCAATGCTGATGGGCACTGTGTTATTGGTGGTGGAAACAAATCCCTGGGGATCGGTCTCTTCCACCGTATAACTGCCGGGAGCCACATTTGTGAAAACATACGTCCCGTCACTGCCGGTCTGCAGCACACCTGCCACAGTGCCGTCACTGCGGATCAGTTCCACAGTTACGTTCGGAATGCCGTTTTCCCCTGCATCCCGGATGCCGTTTCCGTTTGTGTCCTCAAAAACAATGCCGGAAAGCGTGCCGACCTGCAGATCTCCGAAATCCGCCGCTGCGGTTCCGGATTCTGTGATATTGACCGCAACGGTATTTGCCGTGGTGCTGAAATAACCGGCAGGGTCTGTTTCTCTGACCATATAGAAACCGGGAATTACATTTATAAAACTGTAAGATCCGTTGGCATCCGTCACAGCCGTGTTCACCGGAATTCCGGAACTGTCCACAAGTTCCACAGTCACGCCTGCAATGCCGGATTCACCTGCATTCTGCACACCGTTTCCGTCTGTGTCATGGAACACCGTACCGGATATGACGCCCCGCACTGTCACTGCAACCTCTGCGGAAACACAGTTGTTATGCGTATCGCAGATGGTATAGGTGAAGAGGTCTGTGCCGGTATAACCGGGATCAGGTGTATACGTTACGGTTCCGTCCGGATTGACTGCCGCAGTGCCGTGCCGCGGATCACTTACTGCTGTAACTGTAAGCGGATCATTGTCCGGATCACGATCATTCGTCAGCACCGGAATCTCCACCGGTGTATTGACCTGGGTAACGGCTGTATCCGGAACCGCTATCGGAATATTGTCTCTTACCGTGACTGTGACAGCAGCCGTGTCCTGACCGCCTTTTCCGTCATCAACGGTATAGGTGAAAGTGTCGGTTCCGGCAAAACCCGGATTCGGTGTATAAGTGAAGGTTCCATCCGGATTCAGGCTCACTGTGCCATTGCCCGGGTGCGTGAAATCTGTCACTGTCAGCGGATCACCGTCCGGATCGCTGTCATTGGGCAGCACAGCAACATTCACAGGGGTATTCAGACTGGTCACTGTGCTGTCATCCGCTGCCGCAGGCGGATGGTTGGGTATCACAGTCGCAGCAACCGTAATGGTCAGAATACTGCTGCTGGTATCTCCGTCAGCATCTGTGATGGTATAGGCAAACACTTCACTGAGACCAGCCGGTGGCACACTGCCCCATCCCGGCGGGATATAACTGTAACTGCCGTCCGGGTTCAGTGTCAGACTGCCGCCGCCTGCGGTTGTGAATGCAGTGCCGGGAACAATTGCCGTGCCGTTCTGATTTGCTGCTGTCACTGTCACAGCCGGATTGCCCGGATAATCATTGTTCAGCACATTGCCTGTCACCGCAGGCCCGTTTTCCTGTGCGGCATTGGTGTCTGGCACGGCTTCGGGCAGATCATCCACAACAATGGTCACTGCGGCCCTGTCACAGTTGCCGTCCGGATCGCAGATCGTGTACGTGAAATAATCCGCTCCGATATAATCTTTGTCCGGCGTGTAGGTTACAGTGCCGTCAGGATTGATCACAACTGTGCCGTGCGCCGGATCAGTCACATCCGTGATGGTCAGCGGATCCCCATTGGGATCGCTGTCATTGCTCAGAATATCCACTGTCACCGGAACATTCTTCGGGGTGCTCTCCGCATCATCCGCGGCTGCCGGAACAGTGTCACTCACTGTCACTGTCACAATGGCTTTGTCACAGTTTCCTGCCGGATCGCAGATCGTGTATTCAAACGTGTCGGTTCCCGTGAATCCCGGATCAGGTCTGTAGGTCACTGTCCCGTCCGGATTCTCCGTCACTGTTCCGTGCGGAGGATCAGTGATGTCCGTGATGGTCAGCACATCTCCGTCCGGGTCTGTGTCATTGTTCAGAACAGGAATGGTGACGGGCGTATCTGGTCTGGTCACGCCGCTGTCAGCCACTGCTGTGGGCGCATGGTCATTCACATTGATCGTCACGGTTGCCGTGTCAAATCCGCCAAATCCGTCCGTGATGGTATACGTGAATGTGTCAGGCCCCGCAAAATCCTGATTCGGTCTGTAAATCACTTTTCCGTCCGGAGTGAACTCCACTTTTCCGTTGGACGGGGGCGTGACCGAAACCACCGATATCGGATCCCCGTCCGGATCACTGTCGTTGGTCAGCACAGGCACGGATACCGGAGTGTTCATAGGTGTGGACGCACTGTCATCCACCGCATCCGGCGGACGATTGATCACATTCACCGTGATATTCGCCGGATTCGATGTCGCTCCCAGATTATCGTTCACCGTGTAGGGAATGATGACCTGACCGGTAAAGCCTGCAACCGGAGTCAACGTCACAACTCCATTATTGTCAACAGTAAATATTCCTTTGTCCGAAACCGTGTAAGTTGTCTGAATTCCCGGAGTAGAAGGATCGAGATCAACTGTTGCTTTGTCAATTATTCCGTCCGAATCCGTGTCGTTGCCAACTGTGTTGATCGTTACAGGAGTATTCGCAAGTGTTGCCGCACTATCCGGATTCGCCACCGGGGGATTGTTCCCTATCGGCACTGTCGCTGTCGCGGGCGTCGCATCAACCGCACCGTTGTTGTCCGTCACCGTGAACGTGAACGTGCTGTTCCCCACAAAGGTTCCGCTCGGATCAAACTGCAGACCGGACGCATCGGCCGGTGTCAGAACCTGACCCGCTGTCACCGGTGTCACCCCGTCCGGCATGTACAGTGTGCCCTCACCCGCATCAGGCAGTGTCACTATGGTCACCGACACCACTGTGCCGTCACTGTCGGTTCCGGTCAG
>CAZDIU010000033.1:18800-27941 GCA_964505535.1 uncultured Desulfobacterales bacterium
GCAGTGTCACTATGGTCACCGACACCACTGTGCCGTCACTGTCGGTTCCGGTCAGCGCATCTATCACTGTGGGACCCGCCGCCACCGAAAGTGTAGCACTGTTCGTCATGTCCGCCGCCACCGGGGGACTGTTCCCTATCGGCACTGTCGCTGTCGCGGGCGTCGCATCAACCGCACCGTTGTTGTCCGTCACCGTGAACGTGAACGTGCTGTTCCCCACAAAGGTTCCGCTCGGATCAAACTGCAGACCGGACGCATCGGCCGGTGTCAGAACCTGACCCGCTGTCACCGGTGTCACCCCGTCCGGCATGTACAGTGTGCCCTCACCCGCATCAGGCAGTGTCACTATGGTCACCGACACCACTGTGCCGTCACTGTCGGTTCCGGTCAGTGCATCTATCGCTGTCGGCCCCGCGGCCACTGACAATGTTGCCGCATTGGTCATGTCTGTCGCAACCGGCGGATTGTTCCCTATCGGTACTGTCGCTGTCGCAGGCGTCGCATCAACCGCACCGTTGTTGTCCGTAACCGTGAACGTGAACGTGCTGTTTCCCACAAATGTTCCGCTGGGATCAAATTTCAGAGTCCCGGCTTCCGCAGGCGTCAGAACCTGACCCGCTGTCACTGCGGTTGTTCCGTCTGCCATATACAGCACGCCTTCACCTGCTGCCGGCAGAGTTACAACTGTCACCGAAACCACGGTGCCGTCACTGTCGGTTCCGGTCAGTGCGTCTATCGCTGTCGGACCCGCCGCAACCGACAGTGTCGCACTGTTCGTCATGTCCGCCGCCACAGGGGGAATGTTACTGCTTATAATATAAGTTTCATCTGTCCCACTGGTTGGTTCTACCCCCTCTATTGGGTCAATGGTTCCGGTTAAAAGATTACCCGCAAGATCAACTATATCATTGGTTGCAAGGAGATTCAGGTCAAGAACGCCTGTATTAGATATAGGAATACCTGAAACACGAACTGTATAAGTTGAAGTCCCTGTCTGCGTAACTGAGGAAATAGACGAGCCGGTGCTGCCTGCCCCTGTGATTTGAAAATCGGCAATTCCCACATTCGTAACCGCTTCGCTGAAAGTAACATTGAAATCAACATAATTCTGAATAGCAAGAGCGGCAGACGTAATATTCTCTCCTATGGGATTAAGCCTTTCAATTGAAGTCAGGCTTGGTGCTGTTGTGTCAGGAGATACGTCATTTATGACCAGCTCATTTGTTGTAACATCATAGGTATGCTTATTTATTCCGGCAAGATTAGGACCATAGCCTACATCAGCAACTACATCATAAGTTGCAAGAGGAAGAGCATCAGCTCCCGGTATAGTCAAGCTCCAAGTCCCAAGCCCCGTTGTTGAGTCAAATACTCCTGTAAGTCCTGAAACAGGATCAGTCAGGGTTACGGTAGTGCCTGAAACAGATCGGGTTGTTGCGGTATATGTCTTGCCATTTACAACAATACTCAGCCAATAAGCCTGATCAGTTGAATTTGTAACCGTGCCGACAAACGTTCCGGTTAAATCCGGCGTGGTATCGTTGGTAACTTTCGGATTGACTGTTGGAATTTCATAGGTTTTTGCCGGACTAAACCAGTTAGGACCTTTACTGAAATCCAAATAGTAATAAGCAGCACCCGTGGTGGTCTGTCCGGTTTTAATTGAGAATGAATGAATAGCCTCATACAATGCCATTACCCGAACATCATCCCCAGCCACTGTTCCCGGAGCAACAGTAACATTACCCATTGTACCGTCACTTTGAAAACGGGTAAAACCTGCCAGTTGTGTTTGAATAAGTTTGCTGGTGCTTGATACAGTGTAAGTGGCAAAACCGCCGAATTCCTGAAACTGAGCATTCATGTCAACGTCATAGGAATTGATAGGCACATTTTGTAGAATGATATCAACCCCTTTTGAGGCTGTCAAATTGGCGGCGTTATAACTGCCGCCTTTGATAAAATTAAATGTGATTGTTGCGGCTCCGTTCGCTGCGGTGATATTGGTGTTCAGTTTATACCAGTCCAAATCATACTGCGCCGGAGTTCCTGTCAGAACAGGGGTGATTGCTCCTCCGCCTGGCGCATCATCGGCGTCAACAATTGTTATATTTGTTCGTGCGGTTGTCGTTACAATGGCATCTATACTTTGCCCATCAATAGTAATGATATTACTATATAAAATTTTATCTCCAACATTTAATCCACTTCCCGTTATGGATATTGGTGTATTGAATGCCATTCTATTGCCTCTGACATTAAAACTAGGCATGGTATTGGCAACAAATACATTGCTGAGATTAGCCACTTTGTTTCCGGCAACGTCCTGTATATCGTTAATGCCATTTGCCGTGTAGCTGACACGAAGATCAGTATCAGTAAGATTTATTAATCCGTTTAAATCCAGATTAACTGTTTGAGCATTGTGATCAATTGAAACGCCTGTAACTGTCAACTGAGGACCAACTCCGCCGTTTCTGCTGAAAGAAAAACGATCAATCGCAGGAACTATGCCTGCGTTCAAACCGCTGCCTATCTCGTCATAAGTCAAGGTAATGGTAGCACCCGCACCGAACGCTGAACGGAAAACAGGAACAGTTGTATCGGCTGCGGCTACAGAGGCGGCAATTATCTGTGCGGGATTATCGGCTACAGCGTTATGGCTTATTACTGCGGCATCCGCGCCGTTATTAATTGAACCGTCATCGGTTGCCAAGCTGTTAGCAACAATAGAAATGCCATCGGCATCTACATCACCTGCAACGACTGTGTAATCAAACACCAGACTATTCGTTCCGCTGCCGCTGACATATTTTGCCGTTCTGATATTTCCGCCTACATTCAGTTCCAGCGAAGGTGTACCGGTTACTGTTTCAGCCCCTGTAAAAACAACAGTGGTTTTTACTACTTCTCCTACTGTATAGCCTACTCCTGCCCCTCCGGCAGGTGTAGATGTAATGGAAAGAGAAGTTACGTTTGTTGCGGCAAGGGTATATCGGAAATCAGGAGCAGTTAATGTTTTTGTATCAATTGTTCCTCTGCAATATTCCAGTTTCCAATCGCCTCCCAACCTCGGATTTCCGGTGGGGTTGTCAGAAGCGGCGACATCTGCCATCGTCAGTTCGCTCAGACGTTTGACAAATGCAATACCGGTCTCACCCTCTGCCACATTACAGCCATACAGCAGAATATCTGCACCCGGATGCAGGGAAGCCTGCCATAAACGGATTTGATCCGCTGTATTGCTTTGGGCAAGCGTTTCACTGTAAATCTCGGCACTGCCGATTTTCAGCCTGCCCTGGGTTCCGTGAGAAACAATATGGACAGCGTCTACCTTATTATACTGCCTCAGAATCTCAGAAATCTGCGCAAGCCCGTCTTTTTCTGCGTCCAGCAGAAAAACCTTTGTGTTCATGCCACCTGAACACCGGGCGCCAAATGCCTCTGCCAGAGTCTCCCGATCTTTCACCCCTGCATCCACAAAAATCAGTTCCGTTCGCAGGGGATTTTTCGGATATGCCTTTGGACAGGGATCTGTGTTCCCGTCCGGAACCGGACCGGACAGAAAAAGAGCAGTTATTGTAAAAAGGACGGCAAAAAACCGGAACATTTTCTGTCCCGCATTTTTCGGTCTATCCGTGAAAGTGCAGAAATTTGCAGATTTCATATGTTTTCTCCTTATAAAACAAATCACATTAAATTATTAAAAATCAAAAGATTAACTTATTCAGTAAGATACCGGTGAAAAGCGGAATCCGGTTATTTGACAGGGGCTGCCGCTGCCCTGCGGGAATCAGAGCCGGAAGTCCCGCATGTCCATTTTCATGCCAGAACAATCTGATTTAACTGATGTTACGCACCCTCGTCATACCGGCAAAAGCCGGTATCCAGAAATTTCTGAAATCACTGGATTCCGGCTTGCGCCGGAATGACGGTGAAAACAGGTAACTTCCTGATTCCTGAAAAGGCTGCGTAACAGCAGTGACTTAAATATAATAAATCAATTGAATATAAAAAAACAATACTCAATTAATACTCATAAGAGTCTCTTGATGTTTCAGATCATAGGAACGGGTCAATGGCATTAAGGATATATATTAAAAAATATACCAAATTAAACAGGGGCAGGGTGTGTAAAATCGCTTTCCGTACAGGAAAAACCGGATTTTCGACAGCGATTTTGCACACCCTGCTGAACTGAACCGGTATATTTATTTTAATAAATCGCCTAAGTTAAGGACGAAGGAGTCCCGAACTCAAAAAACCGGATTTTTTTGAAAAATCAGGTTGTTCTGACAAATTTATGTTTCAGATCAATGGGGAATTGGTATAAGAAAAAAATATATAATGAACGGTATGGATATAAAATATAACATGAGTATATCCGGATAATCAAGAAGGAAATTGACTGACCATAAAATTCATATACAGCGGATCAGTGGTCTCTCGAAAAAATTTCTTCATATTTTGACGAGTCCAGACGCAATGCCCTTCCCTTAAGGGAGGGGCAGGGGGAGGGGAATTTCTGAACCAGCGGATTTGAGTTGCCTGATTTTCTAAAGAACCATGTACATCCGCTTCACATCCTCTTTTTTGCCCAGAACCACCAGAACATATCCGGCTTCCAGGATTTCAGAGGGCAGGGGATTGAAAATCATATCGCCGGACGGTTTTTTGATGGCCACAATGATGACCCCGAAATCCTTTCGCAAATGACTTTCAATAAGATTTTTTCCAATCAGTTGGGACCCGGGCCTGATTTCGGCCTCATCCATCATCAGACCCAGTTTGTTGCCCATAGTGGCAATGTCTATGAAATCCACGACCGTGGGCTGTTTTAATATCTGGGCCATGCGCCTGCCGCCGATATAATAGGGGGAAACCACACGGGTGGCTCCGGCCCGTTTCAGCTTTTCCTCATTTCTCACATCCGAAGTGCGCGACATGACAAAAATATCAGGCCGAAGCCCTTTGGCCGTAAGGGTGATAAAAACATTGTTGGCATCCGCGCGCACGGCTGTCACCAGCCCGCGCGCTTTCATGATTCCGGCTTTGATCAGGGCTTCATCTGACGTGGCATCCATCTGCAGATAAAGATATTTTTCCTTTTCTATGGATGGAATTGGAGCCAAATCCTGTTCAATGATCACAAAGGGAATATGGTCCTGACGCAGTTCCCGGCAGATAATCCGGCCAATGCGTCCGAATCCGCAGATAATGAAATGGTTTTTCAGCGCCTGTATCTGTTTTTCCACCTTTCTCCTTTCAAAACCTTTTCTCAGTTCCCCCTCAATCAGCACCCGTGCCACCACTGCCAGAGAATAGGCCCCCACACTGACACTCATGGTGATAATAATCATGGTGATGATCCGGCCATAGGTTGACAACGGCTGAATCTCGGAAAAGCCCACTGTGCTGATGGTGATGGTGGTCATGTACAGGGCATCAAAAAAAGACATCTGCTCCACATAGCGGTATCCCAGCGTTCCAAAGGCAAAAATGCCTATCAGCACAACAAAGGATATGCGCAGCCGTTTCAGTTCCATATGTCTGTATCCAGGGGGCAGGGGTTAGGGATTAGGGATTAGGAGTTAGGGATTAGGGTGCAGGGTTAAGTTTTTTCAATCCACAGCCCCAGTCCCTATTCCCTATTCCCCCATCCCCCGATTATTCATTCTCCGCATATTTCTGCAAAGGCCGGACACGGGGCTTTCCTTTGCGCCGTGCGGCAATGCCTTTGGCCGCTGTCAGGGCAGATGCGGCCGTGGTGATGTTGGGAACCCGGTAGCGCACAGATGCCTTGCGGATATAGGAATCATCTTCCCGGCTCTGTTTTCCTTCCGGCGTGTTGATGACCAGATCAATTTCTCCGTTTTTGATGGCATCCGTGATATTGGGACGGCCATATCCCATTTTTTTGATCAAATCAGCTTCAATTCCGTTTTCAGCCAGAAACTGCCGGGTGCCGCGGGTGGCCAGGATACGAAATCCCATTTCCCTGAACAGACGCGCCGGTTCCAGAGCGGCTGATTTGTCCTGATCCGCGACTGTGATGAGAACTGTGCCTTCAAGGGGCAGCGGTATTCCGCAGGCTTCCCAGGCTTTGAAAAAGGCGCGTCCGAAAGAATCGGACAGCCCCAAGGCCTGACCTGTGGATCGCATTTCCGGGCCGGGCAGGGGATCGGTTTCCGGAAACACATCAAAGGGAAAGACCGCTTTTCTGACTCCGAAATGCGGGATGTTCCTCTGCCGGGGCTTGAGTTCGGAAAGGGATTTTCCCATCATGACCTGTGCAGCCATCCGGGCCAGAGGGATATGGCAGACCTTGGACATGAGGGGAACCGTGCGGGATGCGCCAATGCCAGCCTCCAATATATAGACCGTATCACCGGCAATCGCGTAATGCACACTGATCAGACCGATCACATGCAGTTCCATCGCGATTCGGCGGGTATAGTCCCGGATAATGTCCAACTGCAGGTGGGAAAGCATCAGCGGAGGAACCGCCAGAGTGGAATCACCGGAATGAACGCCGGTCCGCTCGACATGCTCAGCCACACCGTCCACAAAAACATCGGAACCGTCTGAAACCGCCAGGGCTTCGGCCCCGATGGCATTTTTCAGAAATTCTTCCACAGACACGGCCGGAGGTGTGCCTGTATCCGAAGACAGGGTCAGCCAGTCCCGGAGCATCTCCCGATCAGCGAACACTTCTGCCGCGGGATGCGCAGGATTCACTGAGCGAATAAAAACCGGATATCCAATATCATCAGCAAGTTTCAGAATTTCGTCTGCTGTTGCAGCCATGCCGGAACGGAGCCGGGGAAAGCCCAGTCCGCGGACAATCTGCCGGAAAGATTCCCGATCACCGGTTTTGCGCATGACCTCTGTGGCAGAGCCGAAAACACGGATGCCCGCGTTTTCCAGTTCCAAAGACAGGGCCAGCGCGTCCTGTCCGCCGAACTGCAGCATCAGTCCATCGGGTTTTTCCTGCTGTGTGACATTCAGTATGTCCTCTGCTGTCGCGGACTCAAAAAACAGCGCATCAGACAGGGCCGGATCCGTTGTCACCGAGGCAGGATTGCAGTTGAGCATCAAAGCAGCATATCCGGCCTCCCGCACAGCCGAAACAGCCTGGATGCAGCAGTGATCGAATTCCCTGCTCTGACCGATGCGGTGGGGGCCGCTGCCGACAATCAGAATGCTCCTGCTGCCGCGTTTTTCCGCTGTTTTTCCTGCCTCCCGCTCATAGGAGAAATAATATCCGCTGCGGCCGCTTTCATCCCCTGCAATGCCAAAACGGGCAGGGAAAAGATTCAGGGCCTCGCGTCTTTGCCGGATTCGGATTTCCGGGATTTCCAGGAGACGGGACAGATACCTGTCAGCAAAACCTGCCTTTTTGGCCCGGATCAGCAGATCGTCCGCAGGCAGATTCCCCTTGCTGAGAAGAATTTTCTCCTCCAGATCAAGCAGGTCTCTGATCTGTCTGACAAACAGGGGGCGGATTCGTGTTTTTTCATGAATCGCTGAAACATCGGCCCCGTTGCGCAGGGCCTCGTACAGAATGAACATGCGATTACCGGAAGGTTTTCTCAGCAGGTTCAGCAGCTCATCCACAGTTTTTTCCTGCCGGTTTCCGGCAAACCCCAGGCCGCACCGGTCCGTGTCCAGTGAGCGGACCGCTTTTTGCAGAGCCTCTGCAAAGCTGCGGCCAATGCCCACGGCTTCGCCCGCAGACTGCATCCGGATGCCCAGCAAATCCTGGCTGTTGGGAAATCTGTCAAAATCCCAGCGCGGAAATTTGACCGCAACCTGTCCCTCAGACGCGAACCGGGTTTCACTCCAGGTTTTCAATTCCGGAATCTCATCAATTTTCACACCGCAGGAAAGCAGCGCGGAAAAGGCTCCCAGCGGAAGCCCCGCGGCTTTGGCTGCCAGTGCGGCAGTACGGGAGGCTCTGGGATTGATTTCAATGACCACCACCCGCCCTGTCCCGGGGTCATGGGCAAACTGGATCACAGCCAGTCCTTCCGGACCGATGGCTCCGGCAATGGCATGGGCCTGGGTTTCCAGGCGTGTCCGGAGTTCGGGGGAAACGCTCATCATGGGAATCACGCAGACCGAATCGCCTGTGTGCACCCCCGCTGGATCAATGTTTTCCACAAAGCAGACTGTGATGATGTGATTTTCCGCATCCCGGAGCAGGACCGCCTCCAGTTCATCCCAGCCGAGCAGGGATTCTTCCACCATAATCTGACCGACCATGCTTGCAGAAATCCCGCGGGATGCGGCATCGGGGATATCTTCCATGTTGTAAAGCATTTCCCCTCCGGTTCCGCCCATGCCGAAGGCCGGATGTATGACCAGAGGGCATCCAAGTTCCTCTGCTGCTTTCTGCGCTTCCTCCACGGAATTCACGATGCGGCTCCGGGGGGTTTCAATGCCCAGATCAGCCATTTTCTTTTTGAATGCGCTCCTGTCCTGGCACAGCCGGACAGCATCTGCATCCGTGCCAATGATCTTTACCCCGAATTCCCTGAGTACACCGGAAGCTGTCAGCGCAATGCCCAGATTCAGGGCTGACTGTCCGCCCAGATTTGTCAGCAGGGCATCGGGCCGCTCGGCTGCGATGATTTCTGTGATGACATTGACATTCAGGGGTTCAATATAGGTGATATCCGCCCTGTCCGGATCCGTCATTGCAGTTGCCGGATCAGCGTCGGCTGTCACCACTTCATATCCCCTGCCGCGCAGGGCCTGACAGGCCTGGGTTCCGAAATAATCATATTCCCCCCCCTGCCCAATGATCAGGGGACCGGAACCGATGATAAGAATCTTATGAATATCTTCACGTTTGGGCATGGTATTTCCTTCTCTGTATCAGGATTTGCGAAAATATAATACCGATTCTCCATTGATTTAATGCAATCATTTCTGTACAGACGAAAATTTTCCGGTATTCAAAAAACCGGATTTTTTTTGAAAAATTCGGTTTTTTATGAGAAATATACAGAAAATATTATATAATTTCAATGGAGAATCGGTATAAAACCGGGACTCTTCTGATTCCCGGTCTTTTGTCTTATTTGAGTCCGCAGACTTCCAGAAAAAAATGTTGGATGACTCAGCGGTCAGAGAGGT
>CAZDIU010000034.1:0-27936 GCA_964505535.1 uncultured Desulfobacterales bacterium
CGGTCAGGGAGAGTAACCTGCTGATTTTTAAAAGGGCAGCGTAACATCAGTTAAGAACTTCCTCCTCCCTTAGTCTTTTGAAACTCAGGCACGTATCTCCACTTTGTCTTTGAGAAATGACTTGACCTTGCTGATTGGAACCTCCTGACGGTGAAAGATGCCTGCGGCCAGAGCGGATTCGGCCTCTGTCTGCGTGAAAACTTCATGAAAATGTTCTGCACATCCGGCACCGCTGGACGCGATGACCGGTATGCTTACAGCTTTTTTGACCGCATTGATCAGCTCAATGTCAAAACCGGAATTGGTTCCGTCCCGGTCAATGCAGTTGAGCAGGATTTCTCCCGCGCCCAGTTTTTCGCAGACCTGCGCCAGTGTCACAGCATCCAGTTCCCGTCCTTCCCTGCCCCCTTTGATGGTGCACTGATACCAGCAGTATTTTTCCCCATTCGGCCCCGGAAATGCGGTTTCCATAACCTGATGTTTCACATCTTTGGGAGATTCCACATACACCCTTCTGGGGTCAACGGAAATAACCACAGCCTGATTTCCGTAAACACGGGCAATCTCCTCAATCGCGCTTTTGCCGGTTTTTCTCCCGGTTTTCAGATATTCCTCCACAATCAGCACGGCATCGCTGCCAATGGAAACTTTGTCCGCGCCGGACCGGAAATATTCAGACGCCACTTCCAGAGCAGTGTAAGTCCGTCCGTGTCTGTCTGTGTAATCGCGGATACCGCCGCCAATGGTCAGGGGAACAAAGACATTCTTCGAGGTCTGTTTCAGCACCTCGATCATGGGCATGTCTTCCAGAGGAAAATCCCGAAAACCCGTGATATTGAGAAAGGTGATTTCATCTGCGCCTTCCTGATAATAGCGTCCCGCGAGTTCCACAGGTTTTCCCAGATTTCTCACCTCGCCCTTTTCCCGCACATCATACTGATCTCCTTTGGTGACAACCAGATCTCCCTGATCATTGGAGCGCACATCCAGACACGCGATAATCCGCTTTGCCAGTTGTGTGCGCGGGAAAATATGCACAGGCATGGAAGGTTCCACTCCTGCATCAAGAAAATTCTTCAGAACGCTCAGCCCCGCGTTTCCGCTTTTTTCCGGATGAAACTGGGTGCCAATGATATTGCCTTTCTGAACAGCGCTGACAAAGGTGTATCCGTAATCCGTGGTGGTCAGCACAGCACTGTCATCCTGGGGTGCTGCATGGTAGGAATGGACAAAATAAAATTTTTCATCTCCCCGCAGTCCCCGGAAAATGGGCGATGGCTGCCGGACGCGGATGCCGTTCCATCCGATATGGGGCACGGCCAAATCCGTATCAAATCGTTTCACCAATCCCGGAATCAGCCCCAGTCCCTTTATGCCAAAGGCTTCTTCGCTGCAATCCAGAAGGGCATGCAGTCCCAGACAGATACCGAAAAAGGGACGGTCTGCCGCAAGATATTCTTTGAGGGGCCTGGCGTAATTTTTTCCCTCAAGGATTTCCATCATGCTGCCGAATGCCCCGACTCCGGGAAAAACCAGTTTTTCCGCAGTCAGAATGTCTTCGGCATTTTTCACGGTTTTCACCTTTGCGCCCAGGCTTTCCAGCGCGTTGACAACGCTGCGCACATTGCCCGCTCCGTAATCCAGCAGTGTAATCATCTGAAAGTCCTATGCTCCCGGGTTATATAAAAAAAAGATCTTCTGTTATCGGATTTTTCATTTCAGCGGATTGGCAGGATCCGGGAACACTGCGATCTGCTGAAAACAATATTTTAATCATAACGGAGCATGGCGCATGTGTCAATATTCATCATTTGTTCCAGGGAAAACCAGCGAACTCAGACACAGCCTGTTTGCAGATTTTCAGAAAATATCTGTCTGAAATGTTTTGGGGATTTCAGATAACAGTCTTTGTCTTAAAACATCCGAAACAGAAAAACGCATAAGAATCTCTTGTAAAACTTTCCGCAAGGAAGTATTCTGCAAAATTATGATCTCACATGTGTGAGAAGAAAATCGGACGCTGCGGGAAAATATTTTGAAAAATCAGGAACCAATTAAAAAAAAGCAGGAAACCGCATACAGAAATGTCAGCATGACCGCAGATATCGGGCGGGATGTTCTGCTTTTTTTTCTGAATCTGTACACCGCCCAGTTGGGGGTTTCAGAAGACGATACGGCGGAGACCGAAATCATATGCCTCGATCCGGAAAATCCGGGATCCGATCATAGCTATGAACTCCGTGTCAGATGGCAGGAATACAAAGCCAGACGCATGACACTGGGGCCGCTGGGAGAGGACAGCGGAAGCAAAAGCACCTGCTTCAAAGTCATCTATGACGATCTGCTGGTGGTCAAGATTCCGCCATCCCCGATCCGGGAATTTGATGAATATGTGGAAAGCATTGCTGCGGAAAGACAGATTGCAGACCGGCTCAGCCCGGGCATTGAATGTATAGCGCCCAGTCTTTCGGCCATTCTGAAAAAAATTCCCAGATTTGCGGTTTCTCCTGATATTGCGCCGGACAAACTGGAAAAAGCGTATGTCAGCCTGCTGAAAAAATACCCCTGGTTTCAGGATTGTCTGAAAATCGGGGAAACCTTTGCCTTTTTCATGAATCTGTCCAGAAATTCCTTTCTGGGGCATGTGATTGAAAAAATACACCGTATCAAAAACAAAATCTGCGATGACATCTTCAGCCGGTTTGACATCCTGTGGAACATTTCGGCGTTCGAGGGGCTGTTCGGCAGTGAAAATTCACAGATATTTTTCGCTGTAAACGAGATATACACCGATTATGAGGAAAGGGTATGTCTGCTGCTCAAAAAAGCCGGAATCAATGCATCAGCTTTCATTTATAAAAGGAAAGAGTGGTTCCTTCTGTGGCTGGCCGGAAAAAAAATTTCCGGGGCGGATGCCGGACTGCCTCCCGGATTTGCCGCCAATTTGAACAGATTGCTGACAGAACTGTATGAAAACCGGGAACTGGATATTGAAAAATACCGGAAAATGGTGCACAACTGTGTGTACAGGAAAAGTTTCGATCAAAACAGGATGATTCTCAAAGGCATTGTCTCAGGGCTTCTGATTCTGCTGTGCAGTTTGAAACACAGGGGAATCGCGATCCGGGATCTCAAACCGGACAATATTTTTGTGGTGGGCAACTCCCATCTCCGGCACAGCGAAGAAATAAGACTGGGGCTGATTGACTTTGAAACCTCTACAGATTTTCATGCATCAGCGGAAGAAATGCTCCAGCCGTTTATGGGAGGAACTCCCTCCTATGCCACTCCTTCCCATTTGGCGGACAATCAGACACTGATCCGGACTTTCGGCAGGCTGCAGCGCATTTTTCAGCTCCAGGACTGGTATGCGACAGTCGGCATGATCTACTGTGCAGTCACAGGCGAACGGCTGTTTGAGGAGACAAGATTCCGGATTTCAGAAACCGGAAGACGGATGCAGCAGAGCCGTGAGGAGAAAGAATCCGGAAAAGAGACCTTTGTCCGGTGCAGTCGTGTGTTCTGGCACAGCGCTGTCAGGGAATTCAGAAAAAAAATTTCCGGTGCTTCTGTTTTTTTTCTGCCCCTGGAGATCATGCTTCCCCCGGATGTACAGGAAATGCTGCGGCAGGAAATGCTGCAGAAGCAGATGGAGATTCAGGAAAAAATACAGTTCCATATCAATGCCCAGTCCTTTTTCAGAACCGAAAAAAGCCGCAAAAATCTGATCCGCTCGGACAGCATAACCATACAGCGGTGCAGAAAAAACTGGGAGAGCGGGGTGAACATTCCGGAAGCCCGATCTGAAATCCGTTCTGACATTATCCGTCTGTTTCGGAACCTGGAGAGGCTCAAAGCCGAGCATGAGGAAGGCATCCGAATGATGATCGCCATGGAGAAAAGCTCATCCCTCAATGCGCATGATCTGCTGACAGTCATGTTTCACATTGTCTTTCACGCCATGTACAGGGAGGAATGGGGAACTATTGCAGATGAAAACGCGGCCAAAGCTGAACTTATGAAAACAGGCGGCGAAGTCTGTGACACAGAAAACACGGCAGAAGGCCGTGACGATTCCTATGAGGCAACGGTGTCGTATGAAAGTGCAGTGACGCAGGAGGAAACGATTTCTTATGATGACAAACCTGTGCTGGAGGAAACTTTGCAAAGATAAGGTTTCAGGTGTTCGGTGTTTCAGCATTTGACACCTGACACCTGAAACCCGTATAATCCGCAATCCGGAATACCGAATTGAACACTGAAAGGAAAGAGTGCAATGCAAAACATGGACACAATGGCATCCATCTCACCGGTAAAACTTGGGATAAACAGTGAATTCACGTTTAAATGTCACAATGGCGTGAAATGTTTCACCAAATGCTGCCGGGGTATCAATATCATCCTGACACCTTATGACATTATCCGACTCAAAAAACGTCTCCAGCTTTCCTCAGAAGAATTTCTGGCCATCTATACCAAACCGGAAGTTCTTGAAAAGACGGATCTTCCGATTGTCACACTGAAACTGCTGGATGACAGTCAGGAATCATGCCCCTTTGTGCGGGATGACGGATGTCTGATTTATACTGACAGGCCCACAGCCTGCCGCTATTATCCTCTGGGGGTGGCATCCCTGATGCACAAGGAAGGCGCGGATGATGACGGTTTTTATTTTTTTGTCAATGAGCCGCACTGTCTGGGTTTTGAGGAAAAAGAAGACTGGACTGTACGGGAATGGCGGGTGGATCAGGGCGTGGATATTCATGATGAGATCAATGCCGGATGGACCGATCTGATTGTCCGAAAGCGTTCCTTTCCCATGAACATCAAATTCACGGACAAGAGCAAGCAACTGTTTTTCATGGTCAGTTACAATATTGATCAGTTCAGGCGATTTGTGTTTGAGAGTTCTTTTCTGGAGAGGTATCCCACGGATCCTGAGATTGCGGAAAAGATAAAAAACGATGAGGTGGAACTGCTGAAATTCGGCATGAAATGGTTAAAGGATGTCTTTTTCAACTACAAGAATTTTGAGGAAAGGATGAAAAACATTCCGGAAACACCGGAATCCTGATTCCCGGAATGCTCCCCGCCCCTTTGAAGGGGCAGGGAACTGAAAATTGCTGATGTTCAGGGTTCAGGGGTTGGGGTTCAGGGTTCAGAGTCTGTTCCCTGACACCCAAAACCCGACACCTGAACACAGCAGAAGTTTCACTTCCCTTCACTCCCTTCCTGAGAAGGGATTTCAGATGGACGTCCTGCATCTGCTGGGTCTAATATTCATTGTAGCAGAATTTTTCCCAAATGTTCCGATCACTGATCCGGGCCTCAATATCCACACCAAAAAATTCAGCGACCGGAGCAAGGATTTCCGGATTGTTCTGCATGACCTTCCGGGCAGCGCCAAGCACCACTTCCATGCCTTTGTGTGTCATTTTCCCCAACGGCTGACGGCAGAAGCCCGCGGGCATTCCCAGAATGGCCATAAGCGTTTTGGTGGCCAGGGGATTCCGGGCGCGGCAGACCACATCTCCGTAAGGGGTTTTCTCTGCGGTTTTCACAACCACCAGCCCGAAGAGCGGCTCCAGTGCAATCCGCAGCTTCTCGGCTTCCCCTTTTTTTCCCTGGGCCAGAAAACGCACCATGTCGGACACAGCTTTGGGTGCGATATTGGAGGCAACGGAAATCACCCCCCGGGCCATGATCGCCGGATCTGTCATCATTTCAAAAGTCAGAGCGTCATCCCCGGAAAGAATGCTGAAATCCGGGCCGCAGCAGACACGGGTGCGTTTCATGTTTTCCAAATTTCCCGTGGCCTCTTTCACGGTGGACACATTTTTGAACTTGTCATGAAGAATGGCCAGATCTTCAGGGAACATCTGCGTTCCGGTTCTGCCGGGAATGATATAGGGAATGACCTCCACATCCGGAACAGCCTGCGCGACAGGTTCGACATATTCCCTGCGGATCTCCAGCGAACTTGGCCCGTTGTAATAGGGGTCCACCAGCAGGACAGCCTCGGCCCCGGCTTTTGCCGCATGTTTTGCCCCCTGCAGGGCCTCTTTGGTATTGTTGCTTCCCGTACCCGCGATGCAGATGCACCGGCCTTTTGTCTTTTCCGCGATTTTCTCAATCACGGCATTGTGCTCTTCCCAGGTCAGAACAGGACTTTCTCCTGTGGTGCCTACAGCCAGTATGCCGGATATGCCGTTGGTTATCTGGAAATCCGCAAGTCTGGCCAGTCCCGCCTCATCCACTCCGTTTTCGTCAAACGGTGTCACAAGTGCTGTAAAAGCTCCGGTAATCATAACTTCCCCTTTCATTTGACAGAAATTTGGTCACACTGCCGGGCAGAATCAGAGACTTTTCTCTTTTCCCCATCCGCTGAAAAATAAGCAGGTCAGCATAAATTTTCAGGTGCAGCGTTTTCAGAAAAACCGGATTTTTCCAAAAAATCCGGTTTATTTATAAAAATCAGGTTTTTTGAAAACTCAAAAACTTTCGTCTGTCTTTATTCTCAGCAGGCAGTCTGCATCAGAAGTCTATTCATATTTGTATTCTCTCTTTCTGTCAAGAAACTTGTCAAAACCGATGGAATGAATCTGTCTGGAAAAACTTGACAATAGTTATAAAAATCATATAACCTGAAAACGAACCGAGATTATCTTTTTATAACATCATGGGAAATGGGAGATTATTTATGACACATCACAGATGCAAGGGTTGCAAGATACCGGAAATGTGCCTGTTCATCCTGCTGGGATTTTCACTGGCATTCAACCTTTATGCGCAGGAGACAGCCAGTGTCAAACCTCCGGAAGTTGCGGAGGATGGACAGGGCGGAGCGTACTATACCATACAGAAGGGCGACACCCTGTGGGATCTTTCCAGAAAGTTTCTCAATTCCCCCTGGTACTGGCCCGAACTCTGGAAAGAAAACAGTGATGTGCCAATCCCCAACCCGCACCTCATCTATCCGGGGCAGCGGATTCGGCTTTTCCGCAAAGGGCAGATGCCTGAAACCGTTCAGCAGCAGCCCATGCCTGCACCTTCGGTTCCTGCGGATGTGGAAGTGATTCCCACAGTCGAACCTGAAACAGAGCAGAGTCTGTCTGATGACGGCCTCCCTCACTATGTTTTCACCCCCATCAATCAGGTCGGATTTATCCGGAAGGAACCTGTGAAGGCCAGCGGGGTCATCTTTATGGAGAAGGATGACAAACAGATGATCAGCAAAGGGGATACAGTCTTTGTCAGACCTTCGGAACAGGGTTCCCTGGTTTTTGGAAAGACTTATGCGGTTTACCGGACATCGGCCCCGCTTACCGATAAAAAAACAAAGGAATTTGTCGGCATTCAGCATCTTATTGCAGGGCTTGTGGAAATTGTTCAGGATGAGCCGGATTTCAAAATCGGCAGAGTGGTGCAGTCCTATCGGAATATAAAAGTGGATGATCTGCTGATGCCCTATACACCCAAATCACCCAAAATTCCCTTTTTGAAAGCAAAGGAAGGGATCAGCGGCTGGATCATCGCTTCGGAAGAACACAATTCCATGATGGGGGAACATGATACGGCGTTTATCAACAGAGGCTCCCTTGACGGTGTTTTGCCGGGACAGAAGTACCGGGTGTATGAGGAGGAGGTCTTTACAACCGGTTCCGGATCTTCGCAAAGAACTGTTCATACCCCTATGGATTTCGGGACGGTCCTGGTGCTTCACGCGGAGGAAACAGCATCCACGGTTCTGATTATCCAGTCACAGAAAAACATCCGGCCCGGAGAGTTGATACGAACCCCGTTGCAGTAGAAAAAACACTTATGGCAGGCTGAATTCCGGTATGATTTTTGCATATATCCATGGGATGAAAAATCATCCTGTCCCCATACGTTGCGTCAATGTCATTCAGTTCAGGCGAAGGAGTCCCGAACGGAAGGGTTGGAAGCCTGAAACAATTCAGAAAACAATGCCAACCTTTCAGTTTGGCACTCCGGAATACAATGACTGATGTTACGCAATATCTTCATACCGGCGAAAGCCGCCATCCGGAACCGGCTGATATTGCCGGATTCCGGTTTGCGCGGGAATGACGGGGAAAAATCATGACTTCCCGATTTCTGAAACAGATGCGTAACATCAGACAATGAATATCCAAAAAAGACAATGACAGACTTTAATCTGAAAAACTATCTTGCACGGCAGAGAGAAAAGATTGACAGGGCACTGAACCAGATGCTGCCGGAAAACTCAGCCCGGCTTGTCTCTGCCATGCGTCATTCCCTGATGGCCGGAGGCAAAAGGCTGCGGCCCATCCTGTGCCTGGCCGCGGCAGAGGCTGTGGGCAGCAATCCGGAAACAGCCATGACCGCGGCCTGCGCGCTGGAAATGATCCACACCTATTCCCTGATTCATGACGATCTGCCTGGCATGGACAATGACGAACTGCGCCGGGGAAAACCCACCTGCCACATGGCCTTTGACGAGGCCACTGCCATTCTGGCCGGCGATGCCCTGCTGACGCTGGCCTTTGAACTGCTCTCATCAGAGGATGGGTGGACACCGGAACATGCCCTTCGGCATCTTCGGGTGATACACCTGATTTCCCGGGCAGCAGGCCACAGGGGAATGGTGGAAGGCCAGATGCGGGATATGGCAGCGGAACACACTCAGTTGAATCAGGAACAGCTTGAAGCCCTGCATTCCCTGAAAACCGGAGCGCTGATTGAGGCATCTGTGCGTTGCGGTGCTCTGCTGGGCGGCGGAAGTCCGGAACAGACAGAGAGACTCGGAAGTTATGCCAGACATATCGGTCTGGCCTTTCAGGTGACAGATGACATCCTGAATGTGGAAGGGGATCCGGACATCATGGGCAAGGCAGCCGGCACGGATCAGAACCGGAGCAAAAGCACTTATCCTTCTCTCATGGGGCTTGAGCAGTCCCGAACATTTGCAGGAAAGCTGGCCGCCCAGGCTGTTTTGGCTCTGAAAGATTTTGACAGCAAATCCGAACCCCTGCGGGCCATTGCTGCCTATATTCCCCAAAGAAAACACTGAACGGGCATGGCCGGGATATTTCGGAAAAAAACGGGAAAAGCGGGGGCCCCCTGCGGCAGGGTATTGACATAACAGCCTCTTTTCTCCATTTTTCTTGACACCCGGCTTTTTTGATATTATTCTTTTACTTCGTGTTTTTCCTGTTCCCGGATCAGGGCACAGGTCTTTTACGAATTATCAACTGTTTAAAATCACTATAATAAGCGAGAGTGGCGGAACTGGCAGACGCACCGGACTTAGGATCCGGCTCCGGCGACGGAATGGGAGTTCAAGTCTCCCCTTTCGCACCATAAAAAATTTTACAGGTTGTGTCCTGTTCGCTGGCAGGCGGAGCAGCGGCATAACCGATCCCATTTTCAGGCGCACGGAGATATGCCTGATCTTCCGTGCCCTGGTTTATCAGAAAGGACTGTCATGCAAGTAAGTGTGGAAAACCTGAGCACTGTCAAAAAAATCCTGCACATCGAGATTCCGGAGAAGGATGTGTCCAGCGAAATAGACAAGGCATATGATGAACTCAGAAAAAATGCAAAAATCAAAGGCTTTCGCCCGGGAAAAGCCCCCCGTCCGGTTTTGGAAAGACTGTACAGAAAGGATGTGAATGCGGATGTAAGTTCGCGGCTGATTCAGGAATCCTTTGGAAATGCCATTCGGGAAAAGCAGCTCAATATTGTCGGACATCCGGATATCACAACGCCTGAAATCAGATACAAAGAAGCCTACAGATATGATGCGACCGTGGAAGTTGCGCCTGAACTCGAAGACATTGATTTTAAGGGACTTCAACTGAAGAAAAATCTGTACAGAGTTGGAGATCACGAGGTCGGGGGGCAGCTGGAGATGCTGCGCAGGAATCTGGTGAAGCAAAAACCCATAGCAGAAACCCGTGCTGTCCGGGAAGGGGATTTTGTGCTCATGGACTATGAGGGCTTCAAAAACGGCACTCCCTTTGAAGGAACTCAGAAAACCGAAAATTATACCATGAAAATCGGATCCGCCCAGATAGCAAAGGAACTGGATGAAAGCCTTGTGGGCATGAATCCGGGCGAAACAAAAGAGATTGCTGTAAATTTCCCACAGGATCATCCCAACAGAAATCTGGCCGGGGAGAATATTGTTTTCCATGTGGCTCTGAAAGAAATACGGGAAGAGGAAGTTCCGGAAATAGATGACGCTTTTGCAGCAAATTTCGGCAAATATGAGACACTGGATCAGTTGAAAGCCGCTTTGGTGACAAACCTGGAAGAGGGGTATGCCAAAAGAACAGAACAGGAACTCCGGGAGCAGGTGTTTTCATCCCTGCTCGAACGCAGGGATTTTGAAGTCCCGGACACTCTCGTGGAATATGAGCTCCAGGGCATCATTGCCGAGGCCGAGCAGTCCTTTTCCTATCACAACATGAAAATGGATGACATCGGAATCACCCGCGAAAGCCTTGCAGAGAAATATCGGCCTCTTGCCGTCAAGCAGGTGAAGCGTCATCTGCTCCTCAGCAAACTTATTGCACAGGAAAAACTCAGTGTCAGCGAAGAGGAGACGGACAAGGCAATTGAAGAAATGGCAGCAGCTTTTCAGCAGCCGGCTGAGGAAGTAAAGAGATATTACCGGGAAAACCCGGACAAACTGGAATATTTCCGGCATACCCTGCTTGAAAAAAAGGCAATCCGTCTTATTATTGACAGCAGTGAGATAAAAGAGGTCAGTCCGGATGAAGCCGCAGACGGCGGTGTGCAGGAAAGCACGGAAGACAAAGCGGAATAATTTCCGGGAATCCTGTGCCGGATGCATGTCACAGAAGGCACAGATTCCCGTTCTGTTTTCTTTTTCCGGAATCCTTTCAGATTCCCGGCTGTCTGTTTCAGGATCATACAGACAGAATGAGCCTTTCGGATGGTCTGCCCATCCGCAATGAAGACATTTTGAATGCAAGGAGATTATATCTGTGACGTATTATGTGCCGCATGTCATTGAACAGAGCAGCAGGGGGGAACGGTACTATGACATTTATTCCCGTCTCCTCATGGACAGGATCGTGTTTCTGGGCACACCCATTGACGACAATATAGCGAATCTGCTGATTGCCCAGTTTCTGTATCTGGAATCTGATGATCCGGAAAAAGACATCAATTTTTACATCAATTCCCCCGGCGGTCTGGTAACCGCTGGCATGGCCGTGTATGACACCATGCAGTACATCAAACCGGACATCACCACTCTGTGCATCGGTCAGGCCGCCAGCATGGGAGCAGTTCTGCTGGCAGCGGGAACAAAAGGCAAACGCTATTCCCTGCCCAACTCCCGAATTATGATCCACCAGCCTATGGGCGGTTCCCAGGGTCAGGCATCCGACATTGCCATTCAGGCCAAAGAGATTCTTCGCATGCGCGACACCCTCAACCGGATACTTGCCGACCATACGGGAATGGATCTGCAGCAGATTGAAAAGGATACGGATCGGGATTTTTTCATGTCCGGCAGGGAAGCCAAGGAATACGGCATTGTGGATCATGTGATCGCCAGCCGGGATGACCTGGATCATCTGGAGGAAAAGGAGAAATAAAACGATGAGCAGGAAAAAAGACGACGAGGACAGTCTTTTCTGTTCATTCTGCGGAAAAAATCAGAATGAGGTCAGAAAACTGATTGCCGGTCCGGCAGTGTATATCTGCGATGAGTGCATTCAGCTTTGCAGTGAGATTATTGAAGAGGAAAATGAAAAAGATGCGGGAGAACATGAAATCAGCCTGATTCCCAAAGAAATCAAGTCAGTTCTGGATGATTATGTCATTGAACAGGATGATGCCAAAAAAGTTCTTTCGGTCGCTGTTTACAACCATTACAAACGTCTGGACTCCCATATCTCCGGCAGCGGTGATGTGGAAATACAGAAAAGCAACATCCTGCTCATCGGCCCCACCGGATCGGGCAAAACCCTGCTGGCCCAGACATTGGCCAGATTTCTCAATGTGCCTTTCACCATCGCGGATGCCACCAGTCTGACAGAAGCCGGTTATGTGGGGGAAGATGTGGAAAATATCATTCTTTCCCTGCTGCAGAATGCGGATTATGATGTGGAAAGAGCCAGGCGGGGGATCGTCTATATTGATGAAATAGACAAAATCGCGGGCAAATCCGACAATCCCTCCATCACCCGTGATGTTTCAGGCGAGGGGGTACAGCAGGCCCTGCTGAAAATCATTGAGGGAACCACTGCCAGTGTGCCGCCCAAGGGCGGCCGCAAACATCCCCAGCAGGACTTTATCCGGGTGGACACCTCAAACATCCTTTTCATCTGCGGAGGCACATTCAACGGGCTTGACAAGGTCATCCGGCGCCGCATCGGATCAAAGGTCATGGGCTTCGGTGCAAAAGTTGCCGGGCCTGAAGAAAAAAATATCGGGGAAATCCTGAAAGAGGTACAACCCCAGGATCTGATCCGCTATGGGCTGATACCGGAATTTCTGGGGCGGCTGCCGGTGATTGCCACGCTGGAAGAACTCAATGCCAAATCCCTGATCCGGATTCTGACCGAACCCAAGAACGCGCTGGTCAAACAGTATCAGAAACTGTTTGAAATGGAAGGAGTGAATCTCCGCTTTACCGACAGTGCACTGTCCTCCATAGCGGAGGAAGCCCTGAAACGGAAATCCGGAGCCAGAGGGCTTCGGGCCATTATGGAAAACAGTATGCTTGACATCATGTATGATCTGCCCTCCATGAACGATGTGAAGGAATGCGTCATCGGCGAGGATGTGATTCTCAACAGGGCATCACCGATTCTCCTGTTTGAACAGATGAAAAAACTGGCCTGAAACCCGGCTTGGGGAAAGCAGTTCCGGTTTCCCCTTCCGTGTATCCGAAAATGTACAATTTTTTGATGAGACAATCTGAATGATTCTGCCCAGGATTTTACGCAAAGACGGTTCTGATGCGTCCAAACTGCTCCTTCCGCTGCTGCCCCTGCGGGACATTGTGGTATTTCCCTGCATGGTTGCCCCCCTTTTTGTCGGGAGATCAAAATCCGTGAACGCGCTCGCGGATGCCATGAACCATGAAAAAAGTGTTTTCCTCTCCGCACAGAAAACGCCGACGGCTGACAATCCGGGAAAAAAGGATATCTGTGAGGTGGGTACCATCGGAACTGTTCTGCAGTTGCTGCGTCTGCCGGACGGAACTGTCAAGGCTTTGGTGGAAGGAAGAGCCAGAGGCCGTATTGCCGAGTTCATCCCCAATCAGGACTTTTTCCAGGTGAAAGTTGATCTGATGCAGGAACTGCGGACATCAGATGCCGAGAGCACGGCACTGAGCCGTTCCGTACTGGAAGCTTTCAGGGAATATGCAAAGGTCAACAAAAATATTTCCGGAGATCTGATCTCCAATGTATCGGCCATTACAGACATTTCAAAACTCGCGGATACGGTTGCCGCCCATTTTTCCTTTAAAATCGAAGATAAGCAGAAACTCCTGGAAAGTGTTGCCCTGAAAGAAAGGCTGACGATGCTGCTCAGGCTGATCCGCATGGAAATCGAAGTGTTCCAGGTGGATCAGCGGATCAAGGGCCGCGTAAAAGAGCAGATGGAGAAAACACAGAAGAATTACTATCTGAACGAACAGATGCGGGCCATCAAAAAGGAAATGGGCGCGGAAGAGGATGCAGGGGATGATCTGAGAGATCTGGAAAAGCGGATCCGGCGGAAACGGATGTCCAAAGAAGCAGCCTCCAAAGTGTGGCAGGAGTTCAAGAAGCTCAAACTGATGACTCCCATGTCCGCGGAAGCCACTGTGGTGCGCAATTATATCGAATGGATTATCGGTCTGCCCTGGTTTGAACGCAGCAAGGTCTGCCATGATCTGGATACAGCGGAAAAAATTCTCAATGAGGATCACTACGGTCTGGAAAAACCCAAAGAACGCATACTTGAATACCTCGCGGTGCAGACTCTGGTAAAAAAACTCCGCGGCCCCATTCTCTGTCTGGTCGGGCCTCCGGGTGTGGGCAAAACCTCCATTGCCAAATCCGTGGCACGGGCCACAGGGCGCAAATTTGTCCGTCTTTCCCTGGGCGGGGTGCGGGATGAGGCTGAAATCCGCGGTCACCGGCGCACCTACATCGGTGCCATGCCGGGCAAGATCATCCAGTCCCTGAAAAAAGTGGGTGTCAGCAACCCTGTGTTCTGTCTGGATGAGGTGGACAAGATGAGCATGGATTTCCGGGGCGATCCCTCGGCCGCTCTGCTGGAAGTGCTTGATCCGGAACAGAACTATAATTTCAACGATCATTACATGGATCTGGATTATGATCTGTCCGAAATTCTCTTCATCACCACAGCCAATACCCTGACGGATATTCCGCTTCCTCTGCAGGATCGGATGGAGATTATCCGTCTGGCCGGATACACAGAATTTGAAAAATACAATATTGCCAAAGATTTTCTCACTCCCAAGCAGATTGAGGCCAATGGACTCATGGGAAAGGACATTCAGTTTTCCCAGAACGCGGTCTATACCATTATCCGGAACTATACCCGTGAGGCCGGGGTGCGGAACCTGGAAAGGGAAATTTCATCTGTATGCCGGAAAAATGCGCGTGAATTTCTGAAAAACAAAGAGCAGAGTTTCCGGATTTCGGAAAAATCCATTGCAAAATTTTTGGGACCTCCCCGTTTCCGTTTCGGACAGGTGGAGGAAAAGGATCAGGTGGGACTCGTGACCGGACTGGCATGGACCCAGGTGGGCGGGGAACTGCTCAATATTGAAACCCTGCTCATGCCCGGAAAAGGCAAGCTCATTGTCACCGGCAAACTTGGTGATGTGATGAAGGAATCCGCACAGGCCGCAGTCAGTTATGCCCGTTCCCGTGCAAATGTGCTGTCCATTGAAAGCAATTTTCACAGTGAATATGACATGCACATCCATGTGCCTGAAGGGGCAACCCCCAAAGACGGCCCGTCCGCAGGCATTGCCATGTGCACCTCCATTGTGTCCGCTGTCAGCCGCAGGCCGGTGTACCGGGATATTGCCATGACCGGTGAAATTACGCTCCGGGGGCGTGTGCTTCCCATTGGCGGTCTCAAGGAAAAGATTCTGGCAGCCCATCGGGGAGGGATCAAAAAGGTTCTGATTCCCAAAGAGAATGAAAAGGATCTCAAGGATATTCCGGGATCAGTGTCCAAACAGCTGGAGATCGTGACTGTGGAACATATGGATGAGGTGCTTTTCCATGCCCTGCTGCCGCATAAAGTGGACAACGGGCTTGCCTCTCCGGAAAAAAGTGATATGCCTGTCGGAATCATTGCATCAGAGCAGGCCGAAAACACCGGACAGCCTGCACCCATGATTAACTGAGTTTCAAGTTTTCTCACTTTTCTGTCAACTGCCTGCTGTGCGGCCACTGCTCCACAGCAGGCAGTATCATACCAATTCGCCATTGATCTGAAACACAGGTTTTTCAGAAAAACCGGATTTTTCAAAAGAAATCCGGTTTTTTTTGAATGCACGAAAACTTCTTTTTTCCTGCTTATAAGTATCTTTTCAATGGGGAACCGGTATCATTTCATGTCTTTCACGGAAAAATCTTCCTGATTTTACATTTTCCCCAATTCCCCGTTTCATGGTAAATCGCCATTGAGTTGATCCAATTTTATAAAACCCCTCCTGAGAGCAGGTCTGTTAAGTTCTATGATAACTTTTTGAAATCATGGTATCTGATTTTTTCCCCTTTTGCAAAGGGAGGCCGGGGGATCAGTTTCATCCCGGATTTCACCAGGTTCAACAAACAGATCTTTGACACTTGCACTGAATCCGGTCTCAAAGGCTTTTCGCAGGATCAGATGCCAGACATTCTGAGCCGTTGAGAAAAACCAGGGACTGACTGTTTTTTTCGGATCAGCCACGGCAGATCGATCCGGACAGACTGACAGACAGAAAAATACAGAGCGCATGGAAGGGCAGCAGTTCCAGAACCGGAAAAAAACGCAGCAAAAGAAAGAAAAACGGATTTTATTTTTTATCCTGATATGATATGGAAATCAGACCATCAACATTCATATGCTCCCGGAAAAATGCTTTCACTGCTTTAATCCGCGGCAGATACAGGATTTCTCCTGCATGTGAAATTGTTTTCCGAACATCGGCAGATTTATGCAGAAAAAGATTAACCCCAGAACAAAGGAGAAAATAATGAGTCTGTCCTTTAAATACGAGCCCCCTTCTTCCGGCATTGAGACCCTGAAGTCAGCGGCTGCCTTTGCCGCCACCTGCATTGGTCTGATTATCATACTGTTCGGCCTCAAATACAGCATTGACATTTTCAATCTTATTTATGACGCCCTGAGAGATCCGGAAAAAATCCATGAGATACTCATCCGTCTGGGGGAGAATATTGGCGGAGATGCACTGGATGTGACGATAGGCAAAAAAATCATTCCCATCTCCATGATCCTCTCTCTGATGGTGTTCTGCGGCGGTTCTGTCATACTGGCATGGCTGGCAATGGCCCTGATGCAGACCGGAGGGAAAATTGTTTCCTGGACAAGCGGAGACCGGGAGGCCGTGAAAAAAATTCTGGAATATGCCTTTGGAGAGGCCATGAAACCCAAAAAAAATATAAGGGGACGCAGTTCGGATACAGAAGACAGTTAAAGGCAGCCAGATGGTTCAGGAATTGGGGGTTCAGGGGTTGGGGATCATCGGATTGTTTCTGAAAGTTGAATCATGCTCCTGAACCCGGCTCCCCAATCCCCAACCCCTTTTCCCCAAAATGCAAAGGGCTGCCAAAAACCGGCCGCTTTGTGTTCAAAAAAAACACCTGTCACGAATTAATCAGAGTATCCGCTGCCCACAATGAGTCCGCCAGCGGTTTTCCGGGAATAGGTGTGTTTCATTTTTTCCTGCCACATATAGTCCACCCACAGACCTTCCCGCGTTCCCTTTGCGACTTCGGTATAGACCGGTTCGGCTTTTTCCTTCAGGTTCTGACCTTCCAGTTTGGGATGAACCAGAAGTTTGCCGTCCGCCTCCATGATGAACACATAGGGATCATTCTGGGCAGCCGCCGCAAAATCCTGCGCTGTTTTGCCGCCGTCAATAGCCGCGACAATGTCATCCACCTGTTTTTTGATGGCATCCTTATCTGCGCAGAATGCACCGGATGCCAGGACCAGACCCACTGCCAAAGCCACCGAAACGACCAACAGTTTTTTCATGAAACCTCCTGAGTGATGATTTTTGGTACAAATGAAAATTACGGATTAAAAAACAGACAGATGCAGATTTGCCCCCAATCTGCCCGCTCACCTCCCTTCAGGAAAAGATTTTGTTCCTGAATAACTGATGTTACGCACCTTCATCATACCGGCAAAAGCCGGTATCCAGAAATTTCTGAAATCACTGGATTCCGGCTTGCGCCGGAATGACGGTGAAAACGGGCAACTTCCTGATTCCTGAAAAGGCTGCGTAACATCAGTGAATAAAATTTATATGCTTTATAACATTCCACAAGGGATTTGCAATTTATTTTTTATGCAAAATGCAAAATATTTTTATTTGTTCATAAATAAAATTTTTCCGAAAACAAATCCGGCAGAATGTCTTGCACTTCAGTTTGTTCTATTGTAGATTCATATAAACAGATATGAGACAGGCTCCCCATCGAAGCATGAAAGAAAAGAGTAAACGGAGCATTTTTTTGCACTCCGACTTTCCTATAAACCCATACATGGAGAAAAACCATGGTACTGCGAGATGATTATGTGGATTCCCTGGCAGAGGAAGTGCTTACGGAGATGGCCACCAGTTTTTTCGGCGCGCGCAAACAGGTGGATGATTCCATAACCGTGCTGGAACGCTACGCAGAGTCGCTTCGGAAAAAGGAAGAGGAGGTGGAGGCTGCCGCACGGTTTCTGGCATGGATGATGGTCAGTCCGGAAACACCTGCGGAATTTTACCAATCCATCGGGATCAGTCAAAACACATTTCCTCTGGAGGGAGAACTGTCAGACCGCTTTCTGCCAAAAGAAATGCCCGGAGCCCTGACCGCAAAAGGAATGTTTGTGAAACTGACAATTCATGCCTATAAAACCCTTCACAAACTCTGTGATGAATACATGAACGGCAAAAAATCCAAAGAGATGGAAAAATATGATCCCTATGCCATAGATTCCGGCTACCGGATCATGCAGGGGATGTGCCAGCTCGTGAATGAACAGATAAACAAAATCAACTCTGAGATGCGGCCGGGACAGACTCTGCGGTATTTCAAGCGCTTCAGTCCCTGCACCGAAGCCAGGGAGGATATTACCGGGGGGATGACCTTCGGCGCTTCAGGCAGTGAGTGCCGGCTCAATCAGGCTCTGGCTTTTGAACCGATTGACATGAAATCCTTTTGTCTGAAGGAATACCCGCTTCTTCCAACTCCGGATGAAGCCGAAGGAAAACTTGTCTCCTGCTGCAAAAAAGTTTGGGACAGTCGGCGGAAGGAGGCCCAGCATATTATCGAGGAAGTGAAAAAAACATACAAAAAGTCCAGATGAACACAGGACTGAACCAATCTCTTGACTTACATACAGGTTAATTATATGAAATACGGATCTTCGAAATCCGGTGGCAGCAAATGGGCGGATCATTACACCCGACAGGCCAAAAAGGACAACTATCCTGCCCGGTCTGTGTACAAACTTCAGGAAATACAGAATAAAAACAGAATTATCCGAAAAGGCGACCGGGTGCTGGATTTGGGATGCGCACCTGGAGCCTGGCTCCTGTATGCAGCGGAACAGGTCGGGAACAAAGGGCAGGTGCTGGGAATTGATCTGAAACCGGTGACAGTGAAACTGCCATCCCATGCGCATACGATTACCGGCGATATGCTGGAACCTGATGAAAGACTCCGTTCCCTCATCGGTTCGGGATATGACGCAGTGCTCAGTGACATGGCGCCGTCCACCATCGGCCACAAAGAAACAGATTCCGCCCGTTCCTGTATTCTCTGTGAGGCAGCACTCCTGCTCGCACGGCAAGTGCTGAGGCCCGGAGGGATTTTTGTCTGCAAGATATTTCAGGGATCGGATTTTGAAGCATTCCGGAAACAGGTTCAGCAGGAATTTTCTACATGCAAAATTTACAAACCCCAGAGCAGCCGCAAGGCCAGCAAAGAGATATTCATTATCGGACTGGGAAAGAAAGACAGGAATAAGGAGGCAGAATGTCAGGACACAGCAAATGGTCAACCATCCGGCACAAAAAGGGAGCCGCTGATGCCAAAAGAGGAAAAATTTTTACCAAGCTGATCAAGGAAATCACCATTGCCGCGCGCATGGGCGGTGGAGATCAGAATGCAAACCCCAGACTTCGCTCGGCCATTCTCGCGGCCAAAGCCGAAAACATGCCCAAAGACAATATGGATCGGGCCATCAAAAAGGGCACAGGCGAGCTGGAAGGCGTGAATTATGAGGAAAGCACCTACGAGGGCTATGGTCCTGGCGGTGCGGCCATCCTGCTGGAATCCCTTACAGACAACAAGAACCGCGCGGTCGCGGAAATCCGTCACATTTTCAACAAACGGGGCGGCAATCTGGGAGAAAACGGCTGTGTGGCCTGGATGTTTGACAAAAAAGGCTATATGAGCATTGACAAAAAGGCTGTGAGTGAGGAAAAACTCATGGAAGTCGCGCTGGAGGCAGGCGCTGAGGATGTGCGGGAGGATGGGGACAGCTTTGAAGTGATCACTGCTCCTGATGATTTTGAAAACGTCAAAGAGGCTCTTGACAAAGCAGAAATCCCTTATGAAGATGCAGAAGTGACCATGCTGCCCCAAAACACGGTCAGCCTCGCGGGCAGGGAAGCCGAGCAGATGATCAGGCTGATGGAGGCTTTGGAAGACTGCGATGATGTACAGAAGGTTTACACCAACGCAGATATCCCCGATGACATGATCAATGAATAGGATTTTTGGACAGATTCCCCGAATCAGGTTTTACTGATCATTCTTTTCACGGCCCTGAGAGCGGGCTGCCGGATTTCTTCCGGCACCCGCACCTCGCCCTCCATCGTCTCCAGACTCAGAAGCACATCGCCGAGGCTTATCTTTTTCATGTCCGGACATTCCATTTTTTCCGACGCGGGAAAGAATTTTTTGCCCGGATTTGCCTTTTGCAGAGGATAAATCAGTCCGTTTTCCGTGCCCACAATAAAAAAAGTGTGCGCAGATTCCCCGGCATGGCGAATCATGCCCGATGTACTCGCGATAATGTCCGCTTCGGCCAGTGTTTCAGATCTGCATTCCGGATGGGCCATCACAACAGCCTCCGGATGCAGGATTCTGGCTTTGCGTATGTCATCAGGCGTCAGTCGATCATGAATCGGGCAGTATCCTTCCCAAAGGTGAATTTTTTTTGCTGTCCGGGCCGCCGTATAACGCGCCAGATTCCGGTCCGGAACCATCAGCATTTCATTTTCGATCATGCTCTCCGCCACTTTCACTGCATTCGCGGAAGTGCAGCAGACCGTGGAAAGCGCCTTTACCGAAGCCGGAGAGTTGACATAGGTGACCACCGGCATGGAGCCAAGTTCAGCCAGTTTTTTTCGCAGGGCATCGGGGGTCACCATATCAGCCATGGGACAGCCCGCGTCTTTGCGGGGCAGCAGAACCGTCTTGTCCGGTGAAAGAATGGAAGCTGTTTCTGCCATGAAATGAACACCGCAGAAAACAATAATGTCCGCAGCGGTTTCTGCCGCCTTTATGCTCAGTTCCAGGGAATCACCGCAAAGATCGGCTATATCCTGTATCTCCGGAGGCTGATAGTTGTGCGCCAGTATGATGGCATTCTTCTCTTTTGCCAGTTTTCTGATTTTCTCTTTCATCTCTTTCCTTTCCGGACATCTCTCTGCCGGATTCTGACTGACCGGGTTCTGGAACAGGAAACCGCTTTCCGGTTTAACTCAGTTGCAAAGCCGGATTTCAGGAACGGGAAAAAATTTTCACTCTCTCTTTCTGACACCTGACACCTGAAACCTTAAACCTGACACCTTAAACCTCATCACTTATTCTTCCAACTGCACCACATCCGCTCCCTCAGGTATCTGGAAACTGAACACCGAGTCATCAATGGTCTGATCAAACTGGAGATGTGTCATTTCAATCAGGGTTTCATCCTCATAGGCATTGTAAGTGACAATGCGCTCAATATCAAAGTTCTTTTTGGAAATAAACAGATGCAGAGAGGCCAGATCCGGTTTTTTCACCTTTGGCAGAAGAATCAGTTTGTAATAATCCGAATCTTTGCGGCTTTGGCCCGAAACGGTGAACTTCTCCCGAATGATCCGGATATCCGACAGGATGCTGCCTCCTTTGCCGTCACCGAAATAGGCGGGCGCCCTGCCTGTCATCACCTGGTTGTCCTCAGGTTTGAAAATCCACAGGTCTTCGCCGTCTGTCAGAATGATCTGTTTTTCCGGTTTTTCATATTCCCAGCGCATCATGCCCGGACGCTTGATAAAGACCTTGCCTTCGGCAGTGTCCGTGATGTCCATTGCCTTTATGGTGGAATTCTGGATAAAATATGCAATAAATCCTTTGCCGCTGTAGCGTTTTTCCACATTCTTCAGAATTTCATCCAGAAGTTCGGGAGAAATCACCCCGTCTGATCCATCAGATGTTTCGGCAGATGCTTTGGGTGTTTCCATTGGGGATTCCGCAGAGGAAGACCCCGGTTTTTCAGAAGGTTCTTCTCCATATGCAGTCTGCAACCCCCATAAGATGCAGGGCAGGGTGACAATGCAGAAAATCGCAATTATCTTTTTTATTCTCATTTTCATGCTCCGTAATAATGTATTCACGATAAGCGGTCAACTTCTCTGACTGTCTTTCCCCTGTGGAAGGTTCAGAACCTGAGCCAGGGATTTTTTTTCAGCAGATGTGACCGCAGATTTTTCTCAGCAGTTTCCAACTGTCTCTGCATACCCCAGTCAGGCAGTTTTGCAAATGTTCAATTTTGCCGTTATACCGGCAATAACCCGACAATAATAACAGGGATGCGGAAATTGGGATGACCTTATGGTCCGGAAGGAAAAAGGGGCAGCAAATCCGCTCCGGTGATTTTGTCGGGCAGTGAAAGGAAAAAAATTTTCCTCCCTGCTCAATCCAGCGCATTGGGTACGGAAAAACCCTCAGCTTCCAGCGCTTCGCGGATCTTTTGTGTATTGCAGGGAAACAGCCGAAAATAATAGATCCGGCTTCCAATCTCCTGCACAGTCAGGCTTACATTGATAATGTCGCCGCCATTGGCCTGGATAATCTGCATGGCTTTTTTGAAGGCACTGGGATCATCGCGGATCACGACTTCCAGCCGGGAACTGGAAGTCAGAATTCCCATCATGTCAATAAAGGTTCTCAGAATGTCTGACTCGGTGAGAATCCCCACGAGTCTGTTTTCTTCCACCACAGGCAGCCCGCTGATTTTGTGCCGGTAAATCCTGCGGGCAGCTTTTTCAATATCATCATCCGGTCCAACCGTTATCGGGTCACGAATGATCAGATCTTTGAGAGAAACATCGCTGAGCATGGAGGGCAGCAGCCCCTCCTTCAGATCAGCCAGAGTGAGAAATCCGCGCAGGATATTGTCTTCAGATACCACGGGAAGATGGCGTATCCGGCTGGATTTCATCAAAGCAATGGCCTCTTCCACCGAGGCGTTTTCCCGAATGGTGATGGGGTCTGCCATCATCAGTGATCTGACTTTCATTTTTTTATCCTTATTGTTGTATCTGTCAGGAGTTACGCAGTTGCTTAAAAAATCCCCCTTTACCAGGTTCTGTTGACATTTCCTCTCGTTCCCACGCTTTGCGTGGGAACGAGAAAATTCAGCATGTTATAAAAATGTCAACAGAACCCAAACCATAAGGGTTTTTTCAGCCAACTGCGTAACTCCTATCTGTATCAGATTTGAAAAGTTATGAAAAAAAATAGCGGATCAGTTTTTTCCGTCCCTGCATTTGACAGGCTGATAAGAGCACAAAGGCTCCTCTGCCATGTAGTCGCCTGTGGCTTCATAAGCCCTGGCCCGGCATCCGCCGCATACCCGTTTGTATTCACAGGCTCCGCATTTGCCTTTCAGATTGTCATAATTGCGCAGATTCAGGAAAATTCCGGATTTTTCCCAGACGGTTTTGAAAGAATCCTTTGTGACATCGCCGCAGTTGAGTTCCAGAAATCCGCAGGGCTGCACAATGCCTGTATGGGAGATGAAACAGAAACCGGTTCCGCCCAGGCAGCCGCGTGTGACCGCATCCAGTCCGTGGGTCTGGAATGTGACGGTTTTTCCCTCCTCCTTTGCCCGCTGCCGGAGAATGCGGTAATAATGGGGAGCACAGGTGGCTTTGAGCTGCAGACAGGTTTTTTCCCGCTGATCATAAAACCAGTTCAGGGCCTGTTCATACTGAACCGCATCTATGGCCTGATCCGCAATGTACTTGCCCCGGCCTGTGGGAACCAGCAGGAAAATGTGGTGTGCCACAGCCCCAAGTTCCACAGCCAACTCCTGAATTTTGGGCATTTCCTCCAGATTGTTCTGAGTGATGGTGGTATTGATCTGAAATTCAATCCCGGCCGATTTTGCCAGCCGGATGCCCCGCAGCGCGCCTTCAAACGCGCCGTCAACCCCCCGGAAACGATCATGTTTTTCTTTGCTGGCTCCATCCAGACTGATACTGATGCGCCGGATGCCGGATTCTGCCATTTTGCGCGCGGCTTCTTCTGTAATCATGGTTCCATTGGGAGCCATGACCATGCGCAGACCTTTTTTTGTGCCATAGGCAGCAATGTCAAAAATATCGGAACGGAGCAGAGGTTCGCCGCCGGTCAGGATGACAATGGGACTGCCGGTTTCCGCAATCTGATCCAGCAGCCGGAAACAGGCTGCGGTTTCCAGTTCGCCGGTATACGGCCCCATGGTGGCAGAAGCCCGGCAGTGAACACAGGAAAGATTGCAGTTGCGAGTGATTTCCCATGCCACAAGGCGGATTTCCGCGCCTTTCTGATCTCCGTGACCATGAGGATCGGTTTTCGTTTCCGATATGTTTTTATGCGGATGTGTCATTGTTTTCCTTGTTTCGTTGCTTTTCAGACATATAACAGGGAGATTAATCAGCAAAAAAATCCGTCATTCCGGCAAAACCCGGAAGCCGTTTCTGATTTTTCCTTATTACCATAAGTTCTTTCAGTCTTCAAATCTTTTTCCGGAAACCCTGCAATTCCGCTTTTCCGCCCACAAGCGAAGCCAGCATGCTGATGTAAGATTCAGTTTCTTTGGCCTGGGCTGCGAGTTCCTCGGCAGCGGCAGCGGATTCCTGGGCATTGGCGGCCACCTGCTGGGCAGCTTTGTCTATTTCGCTTGCAGCCTGGCTGAGCTGCTCTATTCCGCGGGACTGTTCCCTGCTGGCATGGGTGATGGATTCGGTTTTTTCCCCCATGACAGTGGCCGATTCGATAATATCGGTAAAATCATTGTTGACCAGTTGAATGGAATTCGCTGCTTCACTGATCCGGGTGAGCGTGTTGTGCAGCAGTTCCTGGGTTTTTCCGGCAGCATCTGCCGTGTGTGCGGCCAGATTTTTCACCTCATCGGCCACAACCGCAAACCCCGTGCCTGCATTGCCTGCGCGCGCCGCCTCCACCGCAGCATTCAGGGCCAGAAGTCTGGTCTGAAATGCAATGGATTCTATATCTTTGATAATCTGGGTGATATTGTCACTGTCGGCCTCAATCTGCACCATATTCCGCGTCAGTTCCATAAGAGATTTCAGGGACCGGGCAGATTTCTGGATATTTTCATTCATCAGTTCTTCGGTTCCCCGTGTCATGATGGAGGTTTCCTGACTCATGGCAGCCATTTCTTCAATCGCTGCAGAGGCTTCCTCAATTGCTGCGGCCTGTTCGCTGATATTTTCGGCCACATGCTGACTGCCCGCAGATATCTGATCCGCAGCAGCAGCCATCTGGTGTGCAATTTCCCTGAGCCCGGTTACAGTCCGCTGAATGGGACGGGTGATACTGCTCCGGATAACAATATAACCGATTATCCACACCGCCAGCAGAATGCCAAAGGTCAGGGCAAGAATCCGCATCCGCGTCCGTCTGATTTCCCCGTTTATTTCCTGCCTGATTTCGGCAATGCGGCTGTTCATGGCTGATTCTGCCGCTTCGGTTTTGGCCCTGAGTTCCTGCTGTCTCTTTTTCAGGATGGCATCAATGTCATCCGTGTATATTCCTGTTCCAATGATCCAGTTCCAGGGTTTGAAGAGCTGGACAAAGGAAAGTTTGGGCTGGGGTTCTTCCTCCCCGTATCTGGGCCAGTGGTAATCCACATATCCTTCCCCTTTTTCCAGACAGACCCGGACAAATTCCAGAAACAGATGTTTGCCGTTGACGTCTTTGTATTCTCCCAGATGGCTGCCGTTGAGTTCCGGTTTGTAGGGATGCATGATCATAATGGCCTGGGTGTCGTTGATCCAGAAATAGTCTCTGTTCTCCGGACCGAAGCGGATGTTCTGTATGATTTCGGCAGCATCTTTTTTTAACTGTTCCTCGGCCAGTTCCATATACACACCGGATCCGATAATCCAGTTCCAGGGTTTGAAAAATCTGACAAAAGAGAGTTTGGGGCCGGTATCGTCTGATCCGTATCTGGGCCACTGATAGTCTACAAATCCTTCGCCATTTTCTTCACAGACCCGGACAAATTCCACAAACAGATGTTTGCCTTTCGGGTCTTTGTAATCGCGCAGATCCGTTCCGTCAAGTTCCGGTTTCCAGGGGTGCATAATCATCCGGGGGAGAGTATCATTGATCCAGAAATAATCTTTGTTCTCAGGGCCGTAACGGAGATTTTTGATGATTCTCAGTGCCTCTGCCTTCTGCTCATCAGGAGAAAGATTTTCATCTTTGGACAGGGTTTCCAGTATCCCAAAAACCGAGTCCACACTGTTGCGTATCTGTTCCGCAAATACAATTTTCAGCTTCTCCGGATCATGTGCATCATCATATGCTTTCTGCAGGACATTCATGGCCACCTGCACCTGGGATTTCAGAAAGTCTTTTTTTCTGGAAATGAGTTCCTCGCTGAATTCAGCAGACTGGCGTTCTCCGTCCATATTTGTCTGGCGGATATGTTCAGCATTCAGGTTTTCCATCCGGCTGACAGCCATCCGGCCGGTGCTGCGAATCCGATTCAGGGCCATTGTGCTGAGACCGGCTGCAGTAATCACAATGGAAACCGTCATCAGGAGAATGATTCTTGCATGGACAGTATTCATACGACTTTTCAGGCTGATTTTCATGTGCTTACCTTTTCTGATCCGCAGATCGTCTGTAAAGATTGGGATGGAAAGATACGGCCTGATATTGGCACAGTTGCAGGGTAAAAAGCAAGCATTGTTTCATAAAATAAATCAGGTTCAAACTGTTCAAACCGCTGTTCCCAATGGAACAGGTGAACAATCCCGGAGTGGCAAAATCCGGAGTGGGGGAAAGCACCTCAAATTTTCTCCGATCAGGATTCCGGATTGTTTGAAACACAGGTTACAGTTCCGGTTTTCCAATTTTTGGAAGAATCTCTTTCAGAAAACGGGCAAATACAGAACAATCGAATTTTTTGGAAAAATCAGGTTTTTTTACAGTTCGGCCTTTCCAATTTTTGGAAGAATCTCTTTCAGAAAACGGGTAAAGACCTGGGACAGAGGCGAGGGCGTTCTGTCTTTGCAGAAACTGAGATAAAAATTCCGTTTCAGATCCAGGCCCCGAACCTTCAAAGCTCTGAGGGAACCGGCACGCAGTTCATCGGTCACTGCCATGCAGGAAAGAAAGGAAATGCCCACATGACTTTTGATTCCCTGAATCACAGCGGCAGTGCTGCCCATTTCAGCAATTATATTGAGTTGTTCCATATCATGACCGATACGTGAGAGACTGCTGCGGATGGCTTTCAGCGTGCCGGAGCCGGGTTCACGGACAATAAAGGGTTCCTGCAAAAGCATATCCGCTTCAATCTGTTCCCGATCCGCCCATTTATGATCCGCAGGAACGATCAGACGCATCCGGTCAGCCAAAAGTTTTTCCTGAACGGTCTTTTTTTCACCGGTTCTTGCGCCCACAATTCCCAGTTCCAGCTCACCGGAAAGAATATCAGCAATAACACTGTCCGTATCACCGATGCGCAGGGATATTCTCACATCCGGATAGCGGCTGACAAAATGTCCCACCACTTTGGGAAGAATATACACTCCGGGAATGGTGCTTCCGCCGATAACCAGACGTCCTCTGACCTTGCCGTGAAAATCGGCCAGCGCTGTTTCGGTTTCATCGCGCAGGGAAAGGAGTTTTCTGGCATAATCGTAAAGCAGTTCCCCTGCCTTGGTGGGCAGAACCTCTTTGGAAAGCCGATCAATCAGACGGCAGCCAAAATGCTCTTCCAGATCCCGGATATGACTGCTGACCGTTGGCTGGGAAAGGTGAACCGTTTTTCCGGCTTTGGAAAAACTGGCAAGTTCCACCACCTTGCAGAAAATATGCAGTTGCCACAAATCCATGATTTCAGTTATCAGTTATCAGTGAACAGTTATCAGATAAGCAGGTCGGGTTAGCGTCAGCGTAACCCGACAGTTTCAGGTTTCAGTGTTTATTTTCCTGACACATTTATTTCAAAAATCCGTTTTTCTTTTTCAGATTCTGACTGACCAGAGGCGGAACCATATCATCAATATCGCCCCCGAAACGTGCAGCCTCTTTGATGATGGAGGAACTGGTGAATATCCAGCGCAGACCGGTCATGAGAAAAACCGTCTGAATATCCCGGTTGAGTTTCCGGTTCATCAGGGCCATCTGAAACTCG
>CAZDIU010000035.1:0-27516 GCA_964505535.1 uncultured Desulfobacterales bacterium
ACGAATTGACAAACTGACAAAATACTACAAAGACATCCATGCGCTCAAAGGCGTGTGCCTGCATGTGCCGGAAGGCGAACTGTTTGCCTACCTCGGCCCCAACGGCGCGGGAAAAACCACCACCATCCGGATTCTCACCGGACTGACGAAACTTTCCTCCGGCGATGCTTTTCTCAACGGTTTTCACATTGTGAAACAGACCCTGGACGCGAAACGCCAGTGCGGGCTGGTTCCCCAGTCCGTGAATCTGGATCAGGAACTCACGGTGTTTGAGAATCTGGATGTGCACGGCAGGCTTTTTCACATGCCGGTGCGGAAAAGAAGGGAGAAAATCCGCGAACTTCTGACCTATATTGACATGATTGATCGCAAAGACACCCCGGCCAAGCAGCTTTCGGGCGGAATGAAACGCAGGGTGATGATTGCCCGTGCTCTGGTGCATTCTCCCAAGGTGCTGTTTCTGGATGAACCCACTGTGGGACTGGATGCAGGCATCCGCAGACGCATCTGGGCGTTGATCAAGAAAATCCAGCAGAACGGCGCGACCATTTTTCTGACCACCCATTATATTGAAGAGGCGGAATTTCTGGCAGACCGGGTGGCGTTTCTGGATGAGGGCAATATCGTGGCAACAGACACGCCTCAGAAACTCATGGAACAGTTGGGCGAATGGGCCATTGACAAAGTGATTGACAATGAAATGAACACCGCATACTTCCGGACAAGGGAGGAGGCCAACGCCTATTCTGCCCAGCAGCACGAAAGTTTTACTCTGCGGCGGGTCAATCTGGAGGATGCGTTTCTGTCCCTGACCGGAAAAAAAGTCAGCGGAAAGCCCCAGGGAAAGGAAATGTCATGATACAGGGATGGAGTGCCATTTATTTCAGAGAACTGCTGATTCTGCGGCGCAGACTGTCCCGGATGCTGGCATCCATGTCCGTCTCTCCGCTGCTGTATCTCATCGCGTTCGGTTATGCAATGGGCGGGCATGTGCGCATTGACGACCATTCCTACACAGAATTCCTGATTCCGGGGCTGGTGGCCATGAGCAGCATGACCCAGGCGTTTGGCATTGCCAGTGAAATCAATATCTCCCGCTTTTACTGGCATATCTTTGAGGAATTTCAGGCCGCGCCCATCAGCAGCATGGCCTATGTGTCCGGCGAAGTGCTTGCGGGGATGACCCGCGCCCTGATCGCTGTGACAGTGATTCTGGTTCTGGGGATGCTCTTTGGTGTGGTTCTTTCCTGTAATCCCATGTTCTGGCTGGCTGTGCTGCTCAACAGTTTCATCTTTGCCTCCATCGCGGTTGCCGTTGCCATGCTGGTGAAATCCCATGCGGATCAGGCAATGGTCAGCAATTTCATCATTACGCCGATGGCTTTTCTGGGCGGAACCTTTTTTCCTGTGGATCGCCTGCCGGAATGGGCACAGGCGCTGCTGCATTTTCTGCCCCTGACCCACGCGGCCAAATCCGTGCGCGCCGCGGCTTTTGGCCAGTCGCCCCCGCTGGAGTCCTATGGGATTCTGGCTGCCATTGGCTGCGTGTGCTTCGCCATTGCCCTCGGATGCGTGAACCGGGCAAGGGATTAGGCTATTTATTGAAATGAATATTTTTTTTAACCCAAGTTGCTAGTTATAAAGAGGTTTTAATTTTAAAAACATTGTTAAAACAAAATGTTATAAATTTAACCTGTTTTTTGCATAAAAATCTGCCAATTGAAATCATTAAGATTTTTTGTAACTAGTACATGACCACGCTGAATTTTATATATTCCCCTCTTGAGAGGGGACAAAGGGGTGTGTTTCAGCAGGGGGAACAGGACACACCCCTGCCCCTCTCAGGAGGGGATTTGATACCATAAAATCTAAATTGGTCATGTACTAGCAACTTGGGTTTTTTTTAATAAATAGCCTAACAGGTTCCGGCCTCTGACAGAAATGAGGATGAGAGGGCATAATGCATAATAATGATCCCGATGATTTTCATCCTCCGGTTCCGTGAAATCTCCGCATCTGCTTAAGCATACGGATCCAATTTGGGTTTTTCCGTCATTCCGGCAAAAGCCGGAATCCAGTATTTTCAGCATCTTCTGGATACCGGCTTTCGCCGGTATGACGGAGCTGCGTAACATCAGTTACCAGGTAATTGTCAGGGTATCTGTGGCGGTACTTCCGGAAAATGTTGCACCGATGAGAACGGCAAGATCACTGCTGGCAGCACTTACACTGCCTGCATATCCGCCATTGTCGAAATCATGGGAACCCTGCAATGTTAAATTTTGCGGCGGATTCTGGCCGGTGACAAAGATCGTCATGGTCAGCATGGCTGTGTTCTGCGCATCGGTTCCTCCGGTGGTAATCCGTCTGCTGATTGCATAGTTTCCAATCGCAATGTCACCAAGCGAAACACTTCCTCCCTCGTGCTGCCATCTCCCTGCTGCGTCATCAACATTTTTCAAAGAATTCTGTGTCAGGTTCAGGGTGACAGATTCCGAGTGAGCCTGACCTGAAAAGGCAAGAATCAGTGCAACTGCCGCTGAGAGACTCAGCAATTTTCTCAATACGATTCCTCTCATGGATACTTCCTCCTTTTGCTTTGGTTGGTTTTTACCTGCAGACTGTTTCCGATACACCTTACTCATCAAGAGGGCGCATCACCTCCTTTCAAACAACCCGTTTGAACAGTTCATGTTACGCAGCCATTTCAAAAATCAGGAACTTACCGGCTTCCAGTGCCATTCCGGCAAAAGTTGGAATCCAGTATTTTCAGCATGTTCCGGATACCGGCCTTCGCCGGTATGACGGAAGTGCGTAAGGTGAGTGAACAGAAAAAATCTGATACGACAGATTCCCGGATACCAGATTCTGCTGACATTTGAGATCAGGCCGCCGGTTCCTGTCCCAAGTCTGAGCCGTGCACAGTGCCGCACCTCATTCCGGAGAGACTCCGTGCAAGTCTGAAGGGTTCAGGCCGGAGATGGCAGTTACAATAAAAGCATAAGGTTGCAGAAATGTCAACAGAACCTGAATCCCAGCCCGGAGAAGAGCAAGGGTTTTAAGTAAAAAAATAATTGTAAATAATTTGAGTATGTCAGATGATCAGTTCCCCCACCCGGAGCAGCAGATCCTCCGTGCCTCTGTGGGAGCAGTATGCAGAGCAGTAATTCCCTTTTTCCCTTACCAACTGCCGGACTTTCTCATGCGCGGAGACCATTGTTCCACTGTAGTCTGCTGCGCGCAGCATGTCCAGATCATTTATGTCATCTCCCAGAACAATATGGGGTTCAAAACCCAGTGCCAGTATTCCGCTCAGTTTGCCTGCCAGATACGGATAAACAAATATTTTTCCGGGTTCCTGATACAGATGAGCGGCTTTTCCCATACTGTCCAGAACTTCCCGGACCCTTTGCTTGGGATTTTCTTCCGAACGCGCAAACGCCATCCCCAGGCAGTTCTCATAACCGGAAATTCTGCGCCAGTCCGGAAACTGCCGGGCAATCTCTGCCCATTCATCTTGCGGATTTTCTGCATACGCATGCAGATTGGTTCTGGCAATCATGCCGTTTTCCAGCACAAAGCCGGAAAAAGAAATGTCAAGCTGATCCGTCAGGCCGCCCACGCTTCGGGCATTCCGGCCTGTGGCAATAATCACAGGCAGCTTCTGGCTGATTTCTGCCAGAAGTTCCGCAGATCGCCGAGCCATGTACCGGCATCCGGAAAAACCCGGAACAGGAATCTCTCCGGGTTCCGCGTGAACCAGTGTTCCGTCCAAATCAACAATCAGGGCTTTCATTGTCATTATCAGTTACCAGTTGTCAGTCACCAGTTACCAGTTATCAGTCATCAGTTACCAGTTATCAGTCACCAATTATCATTTTCCCGTTTTCAGGGAACACGCGACTGTGGTTTTCAGATTTTCCAGTCCCCTGCACTTATACTGTATTTTGACTTTTCTGCGTTCGGCAAGAACCGGCAGCAGAGGGTAATGCGCTTTCACATATGCGGCATCATGGAAAAACATCACGGTTTCAGGGGCTGCATTGATGAGCGCACGGCAGACTTCATTGGCATGGATTCTCAGTTTGGTTTCCCTGAAAAAAGGCTTCTCTGTTTTATTTTGACTGTGCGGAAAGGGGTTATGGTTTCCCGCAGAGAACACAGAGGATTTCTGAATTTTTTCATATTCTGCATAACCCGGAGAATTGCTGTCAGACAGCAGAAAATTCGCAGGTATCGGACAGAGTTGCTGCCATGCCTGCACCAAATCTGTGCGGCAGTATCTGCGGGGAAAGCGGTAGGCAGAAAAAAGATTTTGCTCCTCCGTGAAGAATGTCCGGGAAAATCCCAGAGTGGAAGCGCCTGTGAAGCAGGCTGCGGGGCAGAAAACATCTTCCTGTATGCCGGAAAAATCTGCCCATCCCCAGGGATCATTCAAAACAGCCAAAGGGCCTTGACCAAGTTCTCTTATCACACGGGACACTCCCCCCTTGCCTGTCCACCCGTCCACAAAAACGATTTTCCGCTCCGGCCAGGTTTTCTGTATCATTTTCAGCGCAATGCGGTCTATGCCCAGTCCCACAAACAGGGAAAGGGAAACTGCAACGGAACCGGGCATCATGCGGCACAGCCAGTCTGCAATGGGAACACCGGCGCGGAGAATCGCTGCAAAGACCAGTCTGTTTCCGTCCGGTTCCCATTGGAAAAGAGACTGCACGAGTTTTGCAGCCGCATTTTTTACAATTTCACTGTCCAGATGCCTTTTCAGCGTCTCCCAGAATTCATCATCCAAATCCGGTTCCGGCGATGGAACGGACCAGAAGGTGTTGTCGCCGTCATAAGCCCGGTGCAGGGGACGGAAATATTCTTTGTCCTGAAAAGGATCAATTTCATTTTCCATTCGGGCATACACGGTCTGCCGCCACAGATTGTCCGGATGATCAAATGGCATCATGTTTCTGATTTCCCGGCCAGCAGCAGTTCCAGTTTCTGCTGCATGTCATACAAAAATATCTGGCGATTTGTGTCCAAAGGCTGATCCGTGACATGCCCCGCGCTGTCCCGAACGGTCTTCAACTGCATCTCAGCGTATTCCTGCCATTGGGCCAGCAGGTTTTGGATCAGGGGATCAAAACTCTTTCCGATCTGTTCCGGCAGATCATCAGTGATCTGTTCAAAACAGGTGTGCAATGAACTCCGGATTTTTTTCTTCAGCAGACTGCCCGCAATGGATACAGGCAGGGCCTGGTTGATCAGCGGAATATAATGCACCAGCACCCGGATCAGAATATCCGCAATGGGCCCGAACGGGCCGAAACGCGCAAACAGCATGAGATCAAAGGCCAGAACCGCAAAAGGCGGAATTTTTGCCAGAATGCCTCCGTCAATTTCCATCTTTCTGCTGATGTCCGACTGCCAGGGATGAAACAGCACCTGGGTTTTCATACCGTATCTGCGAATCAGTCCGGCCAGTTCCTCTCCTGCTTTGCGGGAACAGATCAGCAGCATTTCCTCTGTGTGTTTTTTGAGAAAATCCCCAGCATTTTTCAGGCGTGACCGGATTTCCGGCAAACCTTCGCATGCCTCAAACCCGGCTGTCCAGTTATCCGCAATCTGCCGAATTCCGGCCTGGGCATCCCGGATAAGGGCATAACGCACTGCTTCCAAATCCTGCCGGAACTCACGGGTGAGAATTTCATGCCGCAGCCGGATTTCGGCCTCCTGTGCCCGAATTTCAGTGGACATCTGCCGGCGTTCGGCCTCGCTTTTGCGAAACGCTGCGAGTTCGGCCTGACAGCGGAAAAGAGCCAGCCGCATCTGATTTTCCATCACATGCGCTGTTTTTTCCCTGCGACCGGGCCGCACATTGTCCCGGATAAAGGCAATGATTTTCTGCTCCAGCACGGAGATGCCGGATGCGGGAATGGCAGATGCTGCTATTGGTTCCGGCCTTTTTTTATGCCCCAGCAGTTGGGCAATGACATCATCCGCATCATTTGCAGCCAATGCACCCGATTTTTTTTCAGACAGGGGAATTTCCCTGTCAATCCGCTGACGGATACTTTCGCTGCTCTGTTCAGGGCCTTTGTCCCGTATATCAAAGAATTCCACCGGAATGTTTTCATTTCCCATATGGGCAAGCTGCCTGCGGATGCTTTCGGCCAACTGCTCCCGTTCGGATGCGGATGATTCCCCTGCTGAATCATAACTGACAATCATCATGCACCGGGTGATTCCCTCACGAAAGAGACGGGAGGAAAGAAATTCCTTTTCTGTATGGGACAACTGCTTTGCTCCGATCATGAAAAGCACCAGATCAGCTTGAGGAAGGATGCGGCAGGCAGCGGCAATCACTGCCGCGTTCAGGGAATTGATGCCCGGTGTGTCAAAAATCCGCAGACCTTCAAGATTGGAAGCAGGCCAGTGCAGCTTCACCTTTGCTGTTTTTTCCGCAAGCCGGGCGCGATCTTCGGGATTTTCCGCAGACGTATGGATCTTTATTGTTTCCGGATCAGGATCCGGTATTCTGAGTACAGAACGCGCAGAACAGTCTGAGCCGGAGGAGTCTGGTTTTGAGAGACTGTTGAGTCCTGTCCAATCCGAATCTGCGGGGGAAAAGGAGGCAGCCGGATATATTTCCAGGCATTTTTCCGTACCGAAGCAAATTTCCACAGGCACAGCAGTGGCTTCCATGATGTCGGTGAACAGCAGATCTTTTTTCAGAAATATCCGGTTGATCAGGGTGGATTTTCCGGTTTTGAATTCACCCGCAACCGCGATGCTGTATGTATCGCTGTCCAGAGACTTCAGTTCCGCTTCCATGCGTCCGGCCATGTCCATGTAACCGGCCTCCCGGACAAGCCGCAAGCCTTCTTTAAATCGCTTTTTCATTTCTTTTATGCTATGGTATATTCAATGCCGTTTCCTTAAGTAAAAAATTCCCCTCCCCCGGCCGGAGGGGTAAGGGGAGGGGGAAAATGACAGTCTGCAATTCAATGACGTTTTCATCCTCCCCCTGCTCCCTCAGGGGAGGGGAGCCTTAAGGAAACGGCATTGATGGTATATTTTTAACAGCCGATTTTTTCAAAATTTCCGGCAGAACAGATGAAACAGTCAGCAAATCTTATCGGAAATGCCGGAGATATGCAATAACAACCTGTGTATTCTGATGGGAATAAAACTTTTTCAAAAACGGGGTGCCGCTGCTGTGAAGTTTCACAAATGCTTTCTGAATCCGGTTTGCCGTGGAAAAAATTTCAGCACTTGGCAAAACACTCTGAAATTGATAGATTCAGATGCCGGGTTTCATATGTCAGGAAAAAAAGTGATGAAATCTGAGCACTGATAATTGAAAACAGGGAGGGAAAATGAACAGGGAACGGGAGGTTATTCTCATTGTTGACGATACACCGGCCAATCTGGGCGTTTTGTTTGATACGCTGGAGACATCCGGATTCCGGGTGCTGGTCAACACCAACGGAGAGGCTGCACTGGAAACCGTAAAACAGGTACACCCGGATATTGTTCTGCTGGACATCATGATGCCCGGCATGGATGGGTTTGAAACCTGCCGCCGTCTGAAATCCAATGAGGCAATAAAGGATATTCCGGTCATTTTCATGACAGCCCTGACAGATGCGGTGGATGAGGTCAGAGGTCTGGAATTGGGTGCAGTGGACTATATCACCAAGCCCATACGCGTGGAAACTGTGCTGGCAAGGGTGAAAACCCATTTGGCTCTGCGGACACTGCAAAAGGAACTCAAAGAGAAGAACACCCGGCTGGAGCAGGAAATTGCCGAAAGAACAAAACTGGAAACTCAGCTCCGCATGGCCCACAAAATGAAGGCCATTGGAACCATGACCGGCGGAATTGCCCATGAGTTCAACAATATTCTGGGAATTATCCTCGGAAATGCGGATATTGCCGCAGATGACATTCCGGAATGGAACCCGGCCCGTTTCAATATCGAGGAAATCCGGACTGCCTGTTTCCGTGCCAAAAATGTGATCCGGCAGTTGATGTATCTCTGCCAGAAAACCGAGCTGCTTCCCAAACCCATGAATATCGTGCCCATAGTCAGAGATTCCCTGGAACTGATCAAAGCGATTGTTCCCAGATCCGTGGAAGTCCGGTGCAGCCTGCCGGATGCATCTGATCCGGTTAAGGGGGATCCGGCGCAGCTGCATCAGGTGATGCTCAACCTGTACAACAATGCTGTGCAGGCAATGGGGGAAAAGGGCGGCATTCTGGAGGTGACTCTGAAAAACATCCGCACCGGTGAGGTGTCTCCGCCGCATATCGGTGAACCCGCGTGTGCTGTTCCCTGTGTCCTTCTGTCCGTATGCGATACCGGGCATGGAATTGATCCGGAGATCCGGGAAAGAATCTTTGATCCCTATTTCACCACAAGGGAAATAGGAGAAGGTGCGGGGCTGGGACTGGCCATTGTATACGGCATTGTGAAAAATCACGGAGGAAGCATCACCGTATCCAGCGAACCGGGTCGGGGAAGCAAATTCCATCTCTGCTTTCCCGCCATGATCCCCGGAAATGCGAAGAATGTTTCCAAAGACACAGGTCCGCAGGCCGGCACAGCAGACACAGGTGAATCATGTTCGCCAACACCGTTCTGATTGTGGATACCACCCCGGCCAATCTCCGGGGATTGAGCGACTGTCTGGAACAATCCGGTCTCAGGGTATTTTCAGCATCCTCCGGCCAATCCGCATTTGATATCATGGCCCGAATTCTGCCGGACATCATATTGCTGGATGCCATGCTGCCCGGCCGGCCGGATGGTTTTGAGATTTGCCGCAGCCTGAAAAATGACGAATTCCTGTCCGCTATTCCCCTGATCTTCATGAGTGAACACACAGACCCGGCTGAGAAAATCAGGGGACTGGAAGCCGGGGCTGTGGATTATATCACCAAACCCTTTGATCCGGGTGAGGTGCTGGCCCGCATCCGTCTGCACATCCGGATGAAGGATATGCAGAACTGCCTGTATGAACAGAATATTCTGCTGGAAAAGCAAATCCGGGACAGAAGAAATGCAGAAACCTATCTGCGGAAGGCAAAGAAGGAATGGGAAAACACCTTTGATGCCGTTCCGGATCTGATTATGATACTGGACAGGGAACACCGTGTTCTCCGGATGAACCGACCCATGTCCGATCAGGTCGGTCTCTGTCCCGAATCGGCCATAGGCCAGAAATGCTACAGAATTTTTCACAAAACAGAAACCCCTCCTCCATACTGTCCCCACTGCCGGATGCTGGAAAACGGGACACCCCAGAAACAGGAGGTGTTTGAACCTACCCTGAACCGGCATTTCATTGTGACCGTATCCCCCCTGTATGATGAAAACAGGGGAGTGAGAGGCAGTGTGCATGTGGCCTGGGATATTACCGAACAGAAAATGACAGAGGAGAAGCTCCGCTACCATCTGCGTTTTGAGCAGATTGTGGGAAGCATATCCTCCCGGTTCATCCATTTTTCTCCGGATAAAATTGATGAGGTCATCCATGAATCCCTGAAACTGCTCGGCAGCCATGGCGGAGCGGATCGAAGTTATCTCTTTCTTTTTTCCCCGGACAGCGTTTATATGGACAACACCCATGAATGGTGCGCTCAGGGGACAGACTCCCATATGGAAAAATGCAGGAATTTGCGATTGAAAGACTTTCCCTGGGCCATTTCCCGGCTGCTGCGGGGGGATGCTGTTCATATTCCGAGGATTGGAGATCTGCCGCCCGAAGCAGCAGCGGAAAAAGCTGAATTTGAAGCCCAGGACATCGGCTCCATGCTCATGGTTCCCCTGGGATTTCAGGGGAAGACCGCAGGATTTATCGGTTTTGACGCTGTCCGGAAAGAAAAGGAGTGGACACAGGAGGATATCCGTCTGCTCCGGACTGTGGCAGACATTTTTGTCAATGCCATCCGGCATAAGGAAAATGCGGAAAATCTTCGCAGGGCCAGGGATGCTGCGGAGGAAGCGAACCGGGCCAAAAGTGCATTTCTGGCCAATATGAGCCATGAAATCCGTACCCCCATGAATGCCATCCTGGGATTTGCCGAGATTGTGGAAGAAAAAGTCAGAGATGAAAAACTCAGACAGTATCTGTCCCTGATCAGGGCCAGCGGCAGGTCCCTCCTGACCCTGATCAACGATATTCTTGATCTCTCAAAGATTGAGGCCGGAAAGCTGGAACTGAATCACAACCCTGTGGATGTATATGAGATTTTCAGTGAGACTGCGCGGATATTTTCCCAGAAAACTGCCGACAGGGGGCTGAAAATGACCCTTGTGGCTGATCCCGGCATACCGGAATCTCTTATGATGGATGAAACCCGTCTGCGCCAGGTTCTGTTCAATCTGATGGGAAACGCTGTCAAGTTCACAGAGGCAGGAGGCATACATATTTCTGTATATACCATGCATCACAGAGAAACAGATCGTTATGATCTGATTTTCACGGTCGAGGACACCGGTATCGGGATTTCCGAAGATCAGGCTGATCATATTTTTGCCGCGTTTGAGCAGCAGAAAGGGCAGGACGCTGCCAGATACGGCGGCACAGGACTGGGACTGACTATCACCAAACGTCTGGTGGAAATGATGAAGGGTGAAATCTCCCTGTGCAGTGCCCCCGGAAAGGGAAGCACCTTTACGGTGAGGATCCCGGATTTGCAAAAGGCCGGGGTACGGAAGAATGAAACAACAGTTCCTGTGTTTCCCCGAAAAACTGTTTTTGAACCGGCCTGCATTCTCATTGCTGATGACATTCGTGATAACCGCTCTCTGCTGAAAGGATATATGGAGGATTGCCCGTTCTGTTTCATTGAAGCTGAAAATGGGGAAGAGGCAGTGAAAAAGATCAGGCAGCACCGGCCGGATCTGATTCTCATGGATATAAAAATGCCTGTGCTCAATGGCACCGATGCAGCACGGATCATCAAATCCGATGAAACTCTCAAAAAAATTCCTCTCATCGCGGTTACGGCCTGGGCCATGAAGGACTCTGCAAAAGAAGTGTCGGATCTGTGCAACGGATATCTGAGCAAGCCGGTGAACAAATCCGAACTGATTTTCCTGCTGTCCCGCTTTCTGAAACATGCCGTTAAAGAGACTGAATCCGGCAACGGACCGCATCCGGTCCGGAAAGAAACCTGTCCTGAACCAAATGCCGCTGTGCGGGAAAAACTGCCGGAGCTGCTCCGCATACTGGAAAGCATGACAGGGGAATGGAAAGAACTTTGCGAAATCATGACCATCAATGATATGCATACATTTGCAGCAGAAATCGAAAAGCTGGCAGAAACATATCCCTGGCAGCCTCTGTCCGTATGGAGCAGAACGCTCCGATCCCAGGCTGATCTCTTTGACACAGATGCCACCGCCCAGACATTGAAAGATTTTCCCCTGCTTATCTCGCAGATCCGGTCGATCCTCATCTGTGACAAAAGCAGGAAGCCCTGATACTCTGGTCGGATTCACAACCTGTCCGCAACCGCTCTGCCTATTGTTGTGTCTTAAAATAATTTAATGTTATATTAATGTGTTATATTATAATTCAAAAAACAGAATGTATGGTTCAAAATTTTGAACCATACGAAAAAATATCATAAATATAATATTAACAAAATATTGTAAGATATTATTCCTGCCGGGGGTTAAAAAAATTGAACAAAAGATGTTCGGATTTTATTGAGGAAAAGAGGGATGATCATGGAACAGGAAAAGAGAAAAATATTTTTATTGTTTAATATTCTGAAATTGAAGAAAAATAATATTTTTTCAAAAATAATGGATCAATTTTTCCATGTTTGGCAGGTAAATTGCATCAGTAATTGTCAACCTAATAATTTTTTCATCTGTTCTCCTCCTTAACGGCTGATTGACTGTCAATCAGCCGTTTTACTTTTGGGTTTCTGCCTTGTTCTCCGCCCTGCTTTCAGGAAAAAATGCCGTTTTGAATCTTTCCGGAACGCCTGCCACCTTTTGGATGCGGTAATCAAAAAAAACGATGCCGGTTTTGGCACGCGCGATTTCCCTGCCTGCAAGTTTGTTGCTGAGTCTGTAAAAAAAATCACAGCCGTATCTGCCCAAATCGGATGCAGCGATTTCGACCGTCAGCAGATCTCCGTATAAACCCTGAGACTGATAGACAATCACAGCATCAGAGATCACCAGACCGATACCGTCAATATCCAGTTCGTCCAGATTGCACTGCCGGAACCATTGCACCCGTGCCTCGTGCATCAGCCGGAGCACCGCATCATTTCCCAGATGATTGCCATAGTTGATATCATAAATGCGGATGGGCAGTTCTGTCGAAAAAAAGAATGTTTCAGGCAAATTCAGTTTTACACGCGACATTGCGGTTTTCTCTGCTCCTTTCTTCCAAACACGAGATAAGTTGGGCCATATCCAGCGGGACCGGGGCCTCAAAAGAAATTTCCTCTCCGGTTCCGGGATGAATGAGACAAATCTGCCAGGCATGAAGCATCTGCCGGGAAACCGTTTTCAGCAAAGACAGAATTTCAGGTGAATGTCTTTTCGGGATTCTGCTGCCATAGACCGGATCGCCCACAAGGGGATGGCCGATGGCCGTGCAGTGAACCCGTATCTGATGGGTTCTGCCTGTTTTCAGATCAATATCCAGCAGTGTGCTCTCCGGAAGACGCTTCCGGACATGCCACAGGGTTTCGGCTGCTCTCCCTTTTGTGCTGATAACAGACATTTTCTTTCGATCCGCAGGATGGCGTCCGATGGGAAGATTTATGCTTCCGGTATCCTTTTCCGTTTCCCCGTGAACCAGCGCCAGATATTTTTTCCGGACAGATCGGGCCTGAAACTGCTCTGCAAGATGGGCCATTGCCGAAGCATTTTTGGCAGCCACCAGTATCCCGGAGGTGTCTTTGTCCAGACGATGGACAATACCGGGCCGCATTTCCCCCCCGATGCCCCCGATATCCGGGCAGTGATGGAGAAGAGCGTTTACCAGTGTCCCGTCCGCATGACCGGGGGCTGGATGAACTACAAAACCGGCAGGTTTGTCAATCAGGATAATATCCCCATCTTCATAAATGACATGGAGGGGAATGGGTTCCGGACGGAAAACAGGGGGATCCGGAGGGGGGATGTTCCCCCGGATACGGTCTCCAAACTGTACACGGTATCCCGGCTTCCGGGGTTCCGTTCCAACCTGTATCATGCCGTTGCGGATCAGAGCGGCAGCATGGGATCGGGAACAGTCTGCAAGAAGGGAAGCAATCAGCACATCCAGCCGCTGACCGGCACTGCGTTCCTCAGCAATGATCGAAAAAGCATGATTGGCGTTTGTCATAAAGGGAAAAGCGGAAAAAACTAACCGACAGCAAACAGGGACTCGATTTCTGAGAGAATAATCTTTTCATCCGTATTTCTCGCGGTGGACAGTTCCTTTACCAGCAGAATCTGGGCAGTGTCATACAGTTTTCGTTCACCAAACGAGAGATCTTTGCTCATTTTCAGGATGGAGAGATCCCGGAACACCTCGGCCACTTCGTACAGGGAACCTGTCTTGATTTTATCCATGTAGTCCCTGTAGCGGCGGTTCCATGTCTGGTTGTCCATGGGAGACTCCTTTTTTTCCTTTATCACCCGGTAGATTTCTGGAATGTCGTTCTTGCTGATAATGTCCCGCAGTCCAACGGAATCCACATTTCCTGTCGGAATCATGATGACCATACCGTTTTCCAGCACCTTCATGATATAAAAATCATGAGTTTCTCCACCGACATCCTTACTTTCTATGGCTTCGATCCGGCCCACACCGTGCGCCGGATATACGGCAAGATCGCCGATTTTGAACTCCCGTGTGTTTTTCTTTGGGATATGTTCTTTTACTTTTTTGTCATTCATGTTTTCACCAATTACTGTCAGGAGTTACGCAGTTGAATTTTAACATATTGATTTTTATGGATTGGAATATTGCTCCGCACAAATTGATTCATTTAAAATCAGGCAGTTGAAAACCAATTGCGTAACTCCTGACTGTCTTTGCTTCAGCATACGGAAAAATTGGAAAATACCGGGATGAGAAAAGGCGAATGCAACCTGAATTGTGTTTGCCAGCATGATCTCCCCTGTCATGCCGCCAGTCAAAAATCTGACTGAACTCCCGGAGTTGCAGAATTCCGTGTTCAGCAATTCTTTTGTTTATACCATACAATCGGAAAACAATCAAACAAAAAAAGGATTGGCGACATTTGTCGCCAATCCTTTCAGTTTTATCCTGAGGATCCCCGGATCAGTTCTGATCCGGGGATGGGAACCTGTCAGTTGCAGATTACATCAGGAAAGGAACCATCAGCAGTGCAACAACATTGAGGATTTTGATCATCGGGTTTACAGCGGGACCGGCTGTGTCTTTGTAGGGGTCGCCTACGGTGTCACCGGTGACTGCTGCTTTGTGGGCATCAGAACCTTTGCCGCCCAGATGTCCGTCTTCAATGTATTTCTTGGCATTGTCCCATGCGGCACCGCCGGTGGTCATGGACAGGGCCACGAAAACACCGGTGACGATGGAGCCGATGAGCAGACCGCCCAGAGCCACTTTGCCCAGCAGGAAGCCCACGATAAGGGGGGCAACAACGGGCAGGAGAGCGGGAATGATCATTTCTTTCAGTGCGAACTTGGTCACGATGTCAACACATGCACCGTAATCGGGTTTTCCCGTGCCTTCCATGATGCCCGGAATTTCACGGAACTGACGGCGGACTTCATCCACAACCGCGCCGCCTGCATTTCCGACAGCTTTCATGGCAATGGAGGCAAACAGATAGGGCAGGAGACCGCCGATGAAAAGACCGATAATAACATTCACATCAGCCAGATCAAACTTGATGCCTTCTTTGCCGCCATGAAGCTGGAATTCCATCACATAGGCAGCAAACAGAACCAGAGCGGCCAGACCTGCGGAACCGATGGCATAGCCTTTGGTCACAGCTTTGGTGGTGTTTCCGACAGCATCCAGCGGATCGGTTACCGCGCGGACACTTTCGTCCATTCCGGACATTTCCGCAATGCCGCCCGCGTTGTCTGTGATGGGGCCGTAGGCGTCAATGGCGATAACCATGCCGGTCATGGAAAGCATGGACATGGCAGCCATGGCGATTCCGTAAAGTCCGCCGAATTTGTAGGACAGGAAAATGGCCAGACAGATGGTCAGAACCGGAGCCGCAGTGGCCTGCATGGAAACAGCCAGACCAGCGATGATGTTGGTTCCGTGTCCTGTGGTGGATGCTTCGGCAATGCCCACAACCGGAGCATATTTGCCTGTGTAGTACTCAGTGATGATAACGATTACGACAGTAAGAATAAGACCGATGAGGGTGCAGTAGTAAATATTCATTGCGGAGATGTTGGGAATATTGGCCATGAACGCATTGCAGGCATAGTAGAAGGCGACGGCTGCAATGAGTGCGGAACCGAACATGCCTTTGTACAGAGCGCCCATGATGTACTGGCTTCTGCCAAGTCTTACGAAGAAGATGGCAATGATTGAAGCAATAATGGAAATAGAGCCAAGAATCAGGGGGAACTCGGTGGCCATTTTGATTTCAGGGAAAAGCAGATGTCCGATCAGCATTGCGGCCACTGCGGTGACAGCATAGGTCTCAAAAAGGTCTGCTGCCATACCGGCACAGTCACCCACGTTGTCGCCCACGTTGTCTGCGATGGTGGCCGGGTTTCTGGGATCATCTTCGGGAATTCCTGCTTCCACTTTGCCAACCAGGTCAGCACCCACGTCTGCGCCTTTGGTGAAGATACCGCCGCCGAGCCGTGCAAAGATGGAGATAAGGCTTCCGCCGAATCCCAGAGCAACCAGAGCAATGACATCATGCGTTGCTGTATAGTAACCGGCAACTGCTGTCAGGGCCAGTCCGGCAACGATCATACCGGTAACGGAACCGCCCTTGAAAGCCATGTTCAGGCCGGCTGCCAGCCCGTTTTTCGAGGCTTCCGCAGTTCTGACGTTGGCAATGACAGACACTCTCATTCCGATATAGCCTGCACAGAAGGAGGCCACAGCGCCAATGAGAAAGCCCATGGCGGTTTTGGCGCCCATGGTCGAATAAATCACGATGAAGATGATGATACCGGCAATGCCCATGCTTTTCATCTGACGGTTCAGATAGGCAATTGCGCCTTCCTGGATTGCCCCGGCGATTTTCTGCATTTTTTCGTTTCCGGCAGGAGCAGCCTTGACAATTCCGGCCACCACGATAGCGAAAGCAATTCCCACTATGCCGACAAGCGTACTTACCAACGGCACATTATTCACTACGAATTCCATTTTACCTCCATCCAAATTGTTTTGTTTTCAAATGTTACGGTTAAATGCATTCATACCTTCCCTTGCGCCTTTGCAAAGGACTGTCACCACTGCATCCCGCCCCTTTTCCAGAAAGGCATCCAAGTGTTCGGTTTCATCCGGTCTGAATTTTCCCAGGACATAATCCGTCACCTCCATGCCGGGATCGGGACGTCCGATGCCCATGCGGATGCGCACAAAATCACCTCCGCCGAAGACATCGCTTAACGATTTGATTCCCCTGTGTCCTCCGCTACCTCCTTTCTCTTTGATTTTGATTCGTCCGAAATCAAGGTCCATATCATCATGGATCACCACTATCTCCCGGTTGCATACCCTGAACCAGGTTGAAAACTCATACATCGGAGGGCCGCTCCGGTTCATGTATTTCATCGGTTTTGCCAGGAAAACATCAGCACCTTCAATTTTCCCCCTGCCGAAAACCGTTCCGAATTTCTCTGATGCAAGACAAATGCCGTAATGCTCCGCCACTTTGTCCAGCACCATAAATCCGATATTGTGGCGGGTTCCCTCATATGCCTTTCCCGGATTGCCCAGACCGGCCACCACACGGTACTGACTCTGCATGAAAGATTATTCTTCGCCCTTGCCGGCTTCACCGGCCTCACCTGCTTCAGCACCTTCCTCGCCTTCAGCCCTGCCTTTGGAGGCCCCAAGGATGGTAATCACGGTGAAATTGACTTCAGCCGGGAATTCAAGCCCCTCAAAGGAAAGATCCCTGATATGCACAGAATCCCCTACATTCAGATTGGTCACATCCAGTTCCACAGTCTGAGGAATGTCTTTGGGATAGCATATCACTTCCAGTGTACGGCGGATGATCTGAATCATGCCGCCCATCTCAACCCCGATACATTTCCCTTTGACTGTAACCGGCACATTCACCCGGATTTTCCTGTCCATGTTCACCTGATAGAAATCCGCATGGATATAATTCCGGGATACGGGATGGGTCTGCAGTTCTTTCAGCATGGCAATGCGCGTGGACACTTCCCCGTTCTCAACAGTGAGATTAAAAAGAAGCTGTCCTGCACTGCGGGCTTTCACCACTTTTTGAAGGTCTTTCATACCCACGGAAAGCATGACCGTATCAGATCCGGGCCCGTAAAGCACAGCAGGAATCTTTCCTTCCCTCCGCAGAGCGCGGGCAGGCCCATTCCCTCGTGTGGTTCTCATATTTGTTTTTAATTCAAACAGTTCCAAAAAATGTTCCTCCTTCGCTTCAGAAAACGGACGATATGCCGCAGTTTTTTTCAAGTTTTTATTTTATCAAACAAAAAGAGAGGTGACCGAATCTCCTTTATGGCTCCGGATAATCGCCTCGCCGAAAAGCCTGGATATGGTCAGCACTTTGATCTTACCGCAATTCCGGGCATTTTCCTTTAAGGGGATGGTATCTGTCACCACCAGACTTTTCAGATCGGAATCACAGATCCGATCCACAGCCGGCCCGGAAAGCACAGGATGGGTGCAGCAGGCATGAACCTCTTTTGCCCCGTTTCTCATAAGAGCGGCTGCCGCTTCCGTCAATGTTCCGGCAGTGTCGACCATATCATCCAGAAGTATGGCAGTTTTGTCCTTCACATTTCCGATAACGGCCATGGCCTTGGCCTCATTGGGAACCTCACGGCGTTTGTCAATGATGGCAAGTCCGGCTGCCAGACGCTTGGCAAATGCCCTTGCCCGTTCCACTCCGCCTGCATCAGGAGAAACCACCACAATGTTCTCATCAAACCTGTCTTTGATATAGTCAAGCAGCACAGGCGTTCCGAAAAGATTGTCCACCGGGATGTTGAAAAATCCCTGAATCTGGCCGGCATGGAGATCCATGGTGATAACCCGATCCGCACCGGCCATGGTCAGCATATCAGCCACAAGCCGCGCGCTGATGGGAACTCTGGGTTCCACTTTTTTGTCCTGCCGCGCATAACCGTAATAAGGCATGACAGCGGTTATCCGGCTGGCTGAGGATCGCTTGCATGCATCCAGCATCAGCAGCAGTTCCACAAGATTGTCATTTACCGGAGAGCAGGTGGGCTGAATGACAAAAACATCTCTGGCACGGATGTTCTGATGAATTTCGATCTGGATTTCCCCGTCACTGAAGCGTTTGACTTTCGCTCCGCCCAGAGGCATATCAAGGTAGTCACATATTTTCTTTGCCAGACCCGAATTCGCGTTTCCCGAAAAAATGGTAATATCTTTCATTTCAGAAATTCATTCCCCAAACTGGCTGGGGCGGGAGGATTCGAACCTCCGGATGCAGGAACCAAAATCCTGTGTCTTACCGCTTGACGACGCCCCAGTAAAATAAAAAAAAGACATCCAGGCGCTTCAGCCTGTACGGAGTTCATCCTTCCCGGAGGTCAGCCAGATAAAGCCTCCACCCCTCATGGTTTTCCGCAGAAACAGACAGACACGCATCCTCAGCCCTTTTCGCATCTGAAAAAAGCCCGAACACCGTCGGCCCGCTTCCTGACATCAGGCTTCCTGCAGCCCCGCAGTCCGCAAGAACCCTTTTTGCTTCCGAAATCACAGGATAAACGGATTCGGTGACTGTCTCCAGATCATTGCACAGATGCAATGACGGATCAAACCTGTACTCCTCAAAAGGTGTATCTTTAATTATTTTTTTGCATTTTGTCAATCCCAAATTCAGGTTTTTATACACCATAGCGGTCGAAACACTGAAATCAAAGGAGATAAGCAGAATCCTGAAAGGAGAAAAATTCTTCCACGGTATCAGTTTTTCTCCTATCCCTGTGGCAATGGCCGGGCCCTGGAAGAGAAAAAAAGGGACATCCGCACCCAGAGACAGCCCCATTTCCGACAGGGCCTCTCTGTCAAAGGGGAAACCGTAATGCCGGTTGAGAGCCATAAGCACAGATGCAGCATTGCTGCTTCCTCCGCCCAGTCCTCCGGCCACAGGGATATGCTTTTCAATGCTGATGTGGACGCCTCCGGATATTCCTGCCCTGTTTAAAAAAAGTTCCGCAGCCCGCCATGCCAGATTGCGCCCATCCGGAGGAACCCCCGGATGGGAACAGGAAACTTTCATGTCAGGTCTGTCAAAATCCAGGGTAAGCACATCATACAGGGAGACAGGACACATCAGGCTCAGCAGTTCATGATACCCGTCCGGACGCTTCCCCGTTACCTGCAGAAACAGGTTGACCTTGGCAGGGGAAAGCACTTTCACCATCCCCTTCTCCCTGATACAGGGATCATCTCCGAACCCCATCTCAGCGCACCAGTTTGATCACCAGGAAGCCCCTGTTCATTCTCCGAATGAAAAAGTGCATGGCTTCACCGGGTTTGGCACTGTCAAGCACTTTCTGGTAATCCCCTGCGGTTTGAATGGGCTGATGATTGATCTCCCGGATAATGTCTCCGCTCATGATGCCGGCTGCATCCCCTTTGCTGCCGGGTTCCACACCCGTGACAATGACACCGTCATTCTGCGGGATATTGTACCTTGCAGCCATTTCCGGATTCAGTTCGGAAACCTGTATCCCAAGATCATCCTTTTTCTCCCCCTCTGTTTTCCCCGCTGCCAGCCGTTCATCCTTCCGCTTGGCAACCGTGACGCTGAAATGCCTTTCTTTTCCGGCCCGCAAAACATCAATTTCAGCCTTTTGTCCCACAGCAATGTCTGCAATCATCCGGGTGAGATCACGGGTGGTTTTGACTGGAGTGCCGTTTACGGCCACGATAATGTCCTTTGCCAGAATGCCGGCCCTGTCAGCGGGATCATCTTTGAACACCTCGGTCACCAGCACACCGTCTTTTCTGTCAACGCCGTAATATTCGGCAATTTCCGGGCTGATGTCCTGAATCGCCACACCCAGCCATCCGCGTGTGACTTCCCCGCTCTTTTTCAACTGATCAATAATCCCCTTGGCCAGATTGATGGAAACCGCAAAGCCGATTCCCTGACCGCTGGCAATGATGGCAGTGTTGATGCCAATCACCTCGCCTTTCATATTGATCAGTGGGCCTCCGCTGTTTCCCGGATTGATGGAGGCATCTGTCTGGATGAAATCATCATAGGGGCCGGATCCGATGACTCTGCCTTTGGCACTGACAATACCGGCAGTCATGGTATGTTCCAGACCGAAGGGATTGCCGATGGCCACCACCCACTGACCGATTTCGACTTCATCGGAATTGCCAAGGCGGCAGGCAGGCAGCTTTGCATCTGCCCTGACCCTGATAAGGGCAATGTCTGTGTTGGGATCACGGCCCACAATTTCAGCATCATACTCTTTTTCATCATTGAGTCTGACCCGAATTTCATCTGCGCCTTCAATGACATGGTTGTTGGTGACAATATATCCTTCCGGATCAATGATGAAACCTGATCCCAGGCTGCGCTGCCTGAAATCCCTCTGGGGATCGCCTCCAAAAAATTTTTCAAAAAAATCAAATGGATCTTCCCCCATGGGACCTTTTCCGAACTGACGGAACACACGGCCTCCGCCCTTGACTGTCTTCTCAGTGCGGATATTGACCACCGAAGGCATGACATCTTTGGCAATTTCACTGAAACTTTCCGGCGCATTCCAGCTTTTGGCCCAGACATCTCCAGCCGGATATCCGATGGAAAGGGCTGCAAAAACGCCCATCAGAAAAAAGAGGATGAAATGCTTTCTGCACAGAGCTGTCCATATCTCCTTCATGGCGACTCTCCTTTCTCCTGACACAGGAAAACCTTTCTCCAAAACCTCGGAAGGGATTTATCCTGCTTGTTTGACATACAGTATTCTCAGATCATAAAGGATATGCTTCAGCATATCCTCTTCCTGCTTTGCAAGATTTCCACGGGTCTTTTCCTGCAGCATGGCCAGAATGTCAATGGTCTGCTTTGCCACAGGCAGATTTTTGGTTCTTCCGCCTCCGGCCGGATCCTCCAGCACGCCCAGGTTTACCAGCACTGAGGAATTCAGGGAAAAGATGAACATGGAGAAATCAATCTTTGGCAGATGCTGCCCGGAAGCACCGGCTGCCGCATAATCCCTGGCAACTTCCTCGGCTGATTTGTTTTTTTCAGGCATATGGGATAGCTCCTCCGTATATTTTCTGGGGAGACAGGGTTCGGCTTCTCATTATTGGAGAAAACAGGCATGAACCCTGCCCCTGTCTTTTCACCCGGTATCCGGAATCCGGTTTCAAATCCCTGCCACCGGGTTTCCGGCAGATTACAGTTCCAGAGGAATCACGGTATTGACCAGCGGCAGTTTCCGCAGTTCCTCCACCACATGTTCAGGAATCGGTGTGTCTGTGCGCAGGAAAATGATGTTTCGCTCTCCATCTCCTTCCTGTCCCACCTGCATCCGGCCAATATTGACATTGTTTTTTCCCAGCACCGTGCCGATGCTGCCAATGGCTCCGGGCTTGTCCTGGTTGTGAATCAGCGCGGCATGTCCCTGGGGAATCATTTCCAGACGGAAATTGTTGATCCGGACGATGCGGGGATCGTTTTTGCCGAAAACCGTGCCTGACACCGTCATGTCCATTTCCGTTGTGAATGCCTTCACCCGGATCAGACTCAGATATTCTTCTGCATCAGAGCTGCCGGTTTCCGTCACCCGTATGCCGCGCTCTTTGGCAATCAGGGGCGCATTGACGGAATTGATTCCTTCTTTTATCATGGGTGTCAGCAGCCCCTGTATGACCGAGGTTGTCACCGGGGAAAGATCCAGCCCCTTGAAATCGCCCATGTATTCAATGGAAATTTCCTTTACCGGCCCGCAGATAAGCTGGGAAATCAGGCATCCCATCCGATCCCCGAGGTGCAGCCAGGGACGGAGTTTCTCCAGCAGTTCGCCGGTTACGGACGGCACATTCACCGCATTCACAATGGTTCCGGTTTTCAGATAATCAATGATCTGCTCTGCGACAGCCACAGCCACATTGGTCTGTGCCTCTTTGGTGGAAGCACCCAGATGGGGTGTGCAGATGAAATTGTCCAGTTCCAGCAGAGGGGATCCCCCCGGAGGCTCGGTCTCAAAAACGTCCAATGCAGCACCCGCGACCTTGCCGGATTTCATGGCTTCATACAGATCCGCCTCATTGACAATGCCGCCGCGTGCGCAGTTGATCAGCATAACCCCGTCCTTCATCTGGGCAAAAGCTGCTTTGTTGATAAACCCGACTGTGTCTTTGAGTTTGGGCACATGCACCGTGATGTAATCGGATCTCTGATACAGTTCGGCAAGGGAAACACTTTCAAATCCGGCTTTTGCGATCTGTTCCGGCGTGACAAAGGGATCATGGACAATGACCTGCATTTTCAGTCCTCTGGCCCGATCTGCCACAATGGAGCCAATTTTCCCGAATCCGATGACGCCCAGCACCTTGTTGAAGATTTCCCGTCCCTGCAGTTTTTTCTTTTCCCATTTCCCCGCTTTGAGGGTGGCGGTGCCGCGGGGGATATTGCGTGTCAGGGCAAGCATCATGGAAATGGCATGTTCGGCAGTGGTGATGACATTGCCGGTGGGCGTGTTCATCACAATGATTCCCCGCTTGGATGCTGCGGGAATGTCAACATTATCCAGACCGATACCGGCCCGTCCCACCACTTTGAGACGATGGGCAGCAGACAGAATGTCTTCCGTGACTTTGGTTGCACTGCGGATGACCAGTGCATCATAGTCTCCAATGACTGATTTCAACTCTTCCGGTGACAATCCGGTTTTCACATCCACATCAATGCCTTCAGCATCCTGAAACATCCGAACCCCAATATCCCCAAGATTGTCACTGACCAGTACTTTCATGAACTGTTTCCCCTTTCAGAACGATTATTGAACAATATTTGGGCAGTGGGCCAAATCCGTTAATGACTGTCTCCCCTCCCTTGGGAGAGGAACAGTGGGATGGAGAGAACATTGTTTTATTACAGAATGTTGTCACTCCATGCCCTTACCCGTCCCGCTGAGAGGGGAAATTTTCAGCCGTTTTGACCCACTGCCGGTATCTGCTTCCTGTCTCCGGCCCGCATGACAGACCGTAAACAGAAAAGAATAAGGATTTTAAACAGCTTGTCAATATCCCCGATCCGGATTTACCCGGAATGGCCTTCCCCCGGATGACCCGGCACAGGCTGGGCTTCCGGTGCGGGGGCCTGCGCGGCTCCGGTTTCCGTTTCTGCCGCGGGATGCTGCACGGACGGGAGATTCTGCCTCGGAGCCTGTGTCTCAGCGCCCGGAACAGTATGCCGCTGCCGAATCCGCTCCGAACGCTCTTTGATTCTTGCATCCAGTTTCTGCAATGATCCTTCTATGGATCTGTCCATCACAGCCATATCCCCCTGGCTGACAATGATACGTTTGAGTTCCGGAATCCTTGATCCCGATGAGGACCGGGTATACAGCGGCTGGATGTACAGTATTCCGTTTCTGAGAGGAAGTATAATCATTCTGCCGAAGATGACTTCTGCTCCGGCCTGTATCCAAAGGGAAATATCCTGAGCGATTTCAGTGTCCTGGTTGATCATAGCACTGATTTGCGATGGACCGAGCACCTGCCTGCCCTTGGGAAAATTGAATACCACCATTTTTCCATAGTTCGCACCGTCACAGCCCGCAACAACCAGGGATCGGAGATTGTCCCGCCCTATGGGACTCATTGGAGAAAACAAAATAAATTCAGAATTTTGTTTATTCAGCATGGCAAGTGTCATATAATAGGGTTTGACTGCTCTTGACTCCATTTTGGCAAATTCCCAGGTGTCTTCCTCCCGGTAAAAAATATCCGGATCGGTCTGATGATATTTGGCATAGATCCTCATCTGGGCAGTAAACATCTGCTTGGGATAGCGGATATGGTCTCTGAGTTCCGCAGGCATTTGAGCCAGATCCCTGAGCAGTCCGGGATAAATACTGCTGTAGGCAAGAATGATCGGATCCCGGGGATCGGCAATATAATACGAGATATTTCCGTTATACGCGTCCACCACTATCTTAACCGAGTTGCGGATATAATTGAATTCCGCATTTCCGAATTCCGTGCTCCCCATGCTTCTGGCATAACGCTGGGCATTGGGGTACCGCTCAGATACGGTATAGGCGTCAAGTATCCAGAATAGTCCCTGGGATGTGTTGACAATATAGGGATCATCATCCAGAAGAAAGAAGGGGGTCACGGTCCGGATGGCCTCCATGATATTCCGGCGGAAAAGAATCCGGCTGTCTGCGTTGGTCTTGGGGGTGAAAAAGATGTCTTTGTCCTGAAAATAAACGGAAAAAAGGATTTTCCGCCACAGGGAGGAAAGGGCAACCCCGCCTTTGCCGGCATAATTGACCTTGTCTGTCTTTTCTCCGGTCCTGTCCTGAATGTCAATTTCCTCCATCTCATTGGGAGCAATGACAAAATCATAATTTTCCTCTCCGTAGTAAATGCCGGGCACACTGACCTTCAGTCCGAAATCAGACACGGTCGGGATATCCTGAACAAACCAGGTCATGGGTTCGTCACCGCCCTGAACTGCCGGTGTCATGACAATTCCGTATCCGTGGGTATACTGCAGATGTCTGTTGATCCAGTTCCGGGCTGCTTCCGGCAGACCGTCTGTGCTCAGTTCCCTTGCTGCCAGATAGACCTGCTGATACACTCCCCGCACAGTATAGCGATCCACATCCACATCCGGAAAGGTGTAATACTGGTGAAAACTCTGAAACTGGGTATATACCTCATCCAGCAGTTCCCTGTCCCATACCGGTATGTTGCGCAGGGTTTTCTGCAGTTCAGGATCCCGGAGCACTTCCATGACCGGGGCAATGTCATAGTCACGGGTTTCAATATGTTCCAGATTAAAGGCCGCCAGTGACGCGCGTATGCTGTTTTCAATATACTTTCTTTCCCGAACCATTTCATTGGGTTTGACAATATATTCCTGAATCGTGTCTGAAAAAAAATCCGTTGCCCGTATGCCGATTACAAGCAGCATGACAGCCAGAGAAATCAGCATGGGCATCAGTCCCTTTCTTCTGTGAACAAAAAAGATCAGGGAAAATGCCCAGATCAGAAAAACAAGGGCTGTAATCCATATCAGGGAAACCCTCAGCGTCATATCCACAAAACCGGGGCCGAAAAAACGCGGCATATGATCCGCGGCATAAACCAGTTCAATCCTCTCAAGCACAATTCCCCATGCCTCGGTCAGGACAACAATTACGGCAATGACTGTAAGATGTATTTTTGCAGGTTTGGGAAGGTACCGCTGATCCCTGCTGAGCATACGCCATTCCACGGCATACAGGAGCAGCAGCGCCAGAAAGAGCAGGGAAAAGGTAATCAGGATTTCCTGCTGTATAAAGGTGTAAACCGGATAGGAAAAAAGATAATAACTGATATCTTTGCCAAAGGCCGGATCCTGAATGCCGGATTTCTGCCCGAAAAACCAAAGCAGTCCCTCTTCCCATCTTTCATAAAAGGGAATGGCAATGGGAACGGCCAGCAGAAAGGAAAAAGGGGTGTATATCTTCAGGGAACCGGTCTGGAACATCTGGAGAAGGCTCTGACACTCCTTTCTGGCCTCAGCATCTTCCAGATTGCAGACCCCGGCCTGGGATGAAGTTCCCAGATAACGGGAGGCAAACCAGAAATTGGAAAAAAAGATCAGAAAAAAGAGCAGCACCACGGCAGCAAATATCACATAACGGTAAGACAGCCGCATCAGATAATATCCGTCATAGTTCAGAGATCTGAACCACCACAGGTCCACAAAGAAATCCAGAAAAACAAAATTGAAAATCATATAGACAAGGCCCAGACCAAGAACAGCAGCGCCTGAGAGAATAAGCCAGCGCTTCCATTTCTGCATTCTTTTTCCTCCTTTTGAGAAATCGTGACCAATCAGCAAAAAGCAGCAATTCTCCCCACGGAGCATGTGCTTAGGGATTTGGAAATTGCTGATATACCGGTTTTGGGGTTTCAGTGTTCAGGTTTCAGTGTCTGTTTCCTGACACCTGAAACCTGACACCCGGCATCTGAACCATCCGGTATTTTAAGAACTTCCTCTTCCCTTATTATCTTCCATCAGCAATATCCGAATCTGATCAGCCGAATCAGTACAGATTCAGCATTCATGCCTCACAGCTTCCGAATATCGGAATTATGAATGTAATGATGTAACACAGAGCCATGTAAATTTTCAAGAAAATTTATTGGGAAAAAATGTCAGGTGTTCAGTTTCAGAAATGACTGCATTTTTTCCTGTTTTCCTGCTGTGGTCCGATGATGGCTGTTACGGGAAAAATTCCTGCATCCCTTTCGGCCGGTCTGTCATCTGTGAATTTTTGGCAGGCTGGGGTGAAGCTCACAAAAACAGATGTGACAGCGCCTCGGATTCCAATTTATGAAATCAGTTCTGCAGCAGGAACAAAAACCATCTTTTTCTTGCTGTTGCTGTAATATGACAGCCTGGCATTCAAAATTTTTTCTTCCCCGAAAATATTGGACACCCGTGTTTCATCTCCTCTGCTCATAACTTCATCCACGTTTTCCAGAACCAGCCTCTCAGAACCCTTTGTGTACAAATAGACATTGATATCGCACATGCTCTTTTCTCCTTATGCAGATTTGTTCCGCTTATCACAGAATTCCATAAAATAATACGTTTTGTCATCATGTGCAAACCGTCAGCAGTTTTTTTGTTCCCGAAAGGCAGGTCTTTCAGATGAAACTGTGCACCGATGATCACCTGCCGGGTTGACAACAGCCATGATTTTTTCTAAATAAGGAAAGTCTTTTTGGGATGGCAGATCCTGCCTCCGGTCTGTTCCCATAAAAACCGCAGAGCAAAAACCCTGCCATTTCCGGCAACATTTGCCGATGTACAGTGTTTTTTGACAGATATTCAGACAGTTGCTGAACGGAGCATATCATGGCGAACTTCCGGTTTTTCAGAATAACACTGCCTTTCTTCCTCATTGTCTGGGTCACAGGCTGCGGCTCCGCACTGAAATATACAAAAGTGCCGGATTTTTCTCTGCCGAAAGAAGAGGATGAGTCTGCTGCGGAACTGGAGCAGTATCTCTGGAAAGGGGTGAAAGACTGGCAGGGAGTTCCCTACAAATGGGGCGGAGAAAACAAATCCGGGGTTGACTGCTCAGGATTCACAAAAACC
>CAZDIU010000036.1:0-27425 GCA_964505535.1 uncultured Desulfobacterales bacterium
CAGATTCGGCAGCACTTTCCCATATCTGTCCAGAAAAACAATGGTCGGAAGCCCTATCACACCGTATTTTTTCCGCAGTTCTTTCGGCCCCGGGGCTTCGGGATCTGTATTGTCAATACGGATGGCTACAAAGGCTTCCGCTGCTTTCCTGACTTCGGTATGGGCAAAGGTATCCCGTTCCAGTTGCAGACAGGCTGCACACCAGTCTGCTCTGAAATCAATCATCACCGGTTTTCCCTGCTGCGCTGCTGCGCGCAGTCCGGTCCTTTCATCCTCATACCATCGAATCCCCTGCTGCTGCTCCGCAGGGTTCTCTGCCATGTGCATGAACCTGCCTGAAAACACAAAACTGACTGTGTAGGCAATGCCAAGAGCAAGACATACCACGGCAAGCGTTTTCCGAAACCGGTCACAGCCCGCGGATTCTGTCTGCATCCCATCCAGCGCGCCCATATAAATTCCGGTTCCTGTGAGCAGGATTCCCAAAAGCAGGGCAAACACATTTGCGGGCAGCAAAGGACGGATATAATACAGGGCCACTGCGAGCATCATCAGCCCGAAAAAACGGCGGATGTTTTCCATCCAGGAACCGGCCCGGGGCAGCGCGGAGGCCATGCCGGAAAATGTTCCGATCACCAGAAACAGTATGCCCATGCCCAGGGCAAAACTCCACATGATGAGAAATCCATGGAATTTGCTTCCTATGGACGCTATGTAAACCAGCAGCCCCACCAGCATGGGGCCTACGCAGGGGCCCACCACTGCACCTGTGGCTGCGCCTGTGAGAAACACCCCGAAAACACCGCTTCCGGACCATGCCCCAAGTCCGGAGGAAATTCGGGAAGGCATCCGGATGTGCACCACATCAAACATGCCCAGAGCCAGAATGACAAAAACGCCGGACACCAGAATGCGCACGACCGGATGATTGGTATAAGCACCGAAAAGACTTCCTGACCAGGCGGCTGCCACCCCGAAAACCGCATAGGTCAGGGACATGCCCAGCACATAAAAAAGGGAAAGCAGAAAACTCTGAAAGAGATTTTCCGCGCGGCCAGCGCCAATCACACTGACCGTTACCGGAATCATGGGATACACGCAGGGGGTCAGACTTGCCAGAAGTCCCCAGAGGAAAGCTGCAAGCAGCACACCGGCAAGTCCGAATTTCGAGGCAGCATTCCGGAAAGCGTTTCGGGGCTGCGGACCTGTTTCATTTTTCTCTGCCGCATCCCTCTCGGCAGTTCCGGCACTGCTTATCTCTGTGCCCATATGCGCTGTGACCGGGGGCAGAACCGTCAGCATGATTTCCATCTGCTTTTTTTCCGGGAGAAAACAGACAGTTTCAGAACATCCCCGGTAAGAGATTTCCAGTGGGATGGTTTTTCCCGAAGGTTTCAGGGACGGATCGGGCCGCACAGGGAGTTCAAATACCGTGTGTCCCTGGTAAAACAGGGCAGTGTTTCCATCAGGCTCCCTTTTTTCCAAAGCCTGGGGTGTTCTCATCTTCCCGAAAGTGAATCCTTCCAGAGCTCCCAGACTGACAGATGCCGTATCCGCATAAATCTTGTATCCGGATGCAATATCAAAAACCACCTGAACTGTTCCGGTGCTGCCTGCTGCAATGGCATCCGGAATCGCAGATACAGTGATTTTGAAGGGTTCCTGGGGTTTCTCACTGATGTCCGCTGGAATGAATCCGGTCTGCGCCCAAACCGGATTCAGGCTGCTGAAGGAAAAGAGCAGAAAAAAAAACAGACACGCGGCAGAGATGATTATTCCTTTATGTCTCATTATATCTTTCTCTTATCATAAATTTTTTTGATTCAGTTGCAAAAAATAAGTTCCTTTTTCTCTGTGTAAAGTCCCCCTTTCCAAATCTTTGCGAAATCTCTTAGAAACGGACAGTCAAGAAAATTCTTTCACATTCAAAAAAAACTGCGAGGGAAAGTTTGGCAAAATTCGCAGAATCCAAAAGTTCCGTTTGGACTCCTGAGCATAGGCATCTGAAAATGTGAAAAAATTGATTTGGCAGTCTCCGAAGTGCCAAACGGAACGTTTGGCACTGTTCCATTTTTCAGACTGTATTTTCCGGAATGCGCTCTGTTTCAGCGGCTGAGTTCTTTTGACCGGGCAGCAGCAGCCAGCACGGCATCAGCAATATGCCGCCGGACATTGTTCTGATCCATCACTTTTATGGCCGCTTCCGTGGTTCCGCCCGGTGAGGTGACTTTTCTGCGCAGGCTTTCAGCAGATTCCTTTTTTACGCTCATCAGACGGGCCGCTCCCTCGACTGTAGCCAGCGTCAGTGTGACCGCATCCTCCGGTGACAGCCCGGCTTCGATTCCTCCCTGTGTCATGGCTTCAATGAGATAAAACACATAAGCCGGGCCCGAACCGGAAACTGCGGTCACGGCGTCCAGGAGTTCCTCCCGGTCAAACTCGATAACCCTGCCCATGGATTCCAGAACCGACTTTGCCGCAGCCGCGTCCGCTGCTGTGGTATGGCGGTTTCTGACCATGCCGGAAATGCCGGACAGCACCAGAGCGGGCGTATTGGGCATGACCCGGATGAGAGGCAGTCTTTTTTCCGATCTTTCATCCAGAGGCCCATACAGAATTTTTTCGATTTTTTCCATGCGGATCCCCGCTGCAATGGAAATGATCAGTTTTCTTCTGGAAACAGCATATTCGGACGCGCCTGCGATCTGCTCCAGAACCTGGGGCATCTGCTGGGGCTTGACGGCCAGCACGATGATATCGCATTCCGAAAAAAGCGGGGCATTGCCGCTCATGACTGAAATCCCGTAAGTCTCCCTCAGCATGTCCAGACGCTGGGGACTGACATCCGCGACAAAAATCTGATCGGGACCGAATATCTGCGCGCGGACCAGCGCGCCGACAATGGCCTCCCCCATATTGCCTCCGCCGATAAAACCGATGGTTCTGTATTCTTCTGTCATAATTTCCCCTTTCTTTGCTTATCAAAAGATTCAAAGTCATTATCAAGGACATCCGGTGCCGGGCCCCGGACACTTTTTCATATAAATATGGAAATAACTTGACTTATTTCCCGAATCTTTTTAATTTTCCTTTTTGAAAAAAATGTGCTTGGATCCCTTTTTGCGGTATTAACTTAAATAAGGAAATTTTTTCAAATGTTTATCATCGGAAACTTCCTGATCGCCGTGGCTACGGTAGCCGATTATGTCCTGATTCTTTATATGTGCGTTGTTGCAGCCAGGGCAGTTCTGTCCTGGGTCAATCCTGATCCCTACAATCAGATTGTCCGGATTATCCACAGTATCACAGAACCGCTTCTTTATCAAATACGTTTGAGAATCCCTGCAACTTACGGAGGAATAGATTTTTCTCCCATTATCGTTTTTCTGGGAATTGTCTTTTTGCGCATATTTCTGGTCAACAGTCTTTTGGGACTGGGCAATTATCTGCGCTAACCTTTCATGAAGGATGAATAACAATGGCAAGAATTGATGCTTTTTTCAAGCTGATGAACGATCAGGGGGCTTCCGACCTTCACCTGGTTTCGGGTCAGCCCCCGGCACTGCGTCTGCGGGGTGATATTGAGCGGGTCAAATACAAGATTCTGGAAAATGATGACCTGAAGGCCATGCTGTATGAGATCGCTCCGGAGGATAAGATCAAAAGATTTGAGGAGACCGGAGATGTGGACTTCGGGTATGAAATTCCGGGCCTTGCGCGGTACCGGGCCAATTTTTTCATGCAGAAATACGGGTGCGCGGCTGTGTTCCGGGAAATTCCCAGCACCATTCTGACCGCAGAGCAGCTGGGGCTGCCGCCCGTCATTCCCAAACTGGCCGGACTTCCCAGGGGGCTGGCTGTCGTCACCGGCCCCACAGGCAGCGGCAAATCCACAACCCTGGCCGCCATTGTGGATACGGCCAACAAGACCCGCAAGGATCATATCCTTACGGTGGAGGACCCTGTGGAGTTTGTGCATGTGAGTCAGAACTGCATTGTGAATCACCGGGAAGTGGGGTTGCACACCAAATCCTTTGCTGCTGCACTGAAAGGCGCTCTCCGGGAGGACCCGGACATCATTCTGGTGGGTGAAATGCGGGACTTGGAAACCATTGCCCTTGCTGTGGAGGCAGCGTCCACCGGCCATCTGGTTTTCGGAACTCTGCACACCAGCAGTGCAGCCAAAACCGTGGATCGAATCATCGAGGTTTTCCCTTCCAGTGAACAGGCCCAGATCCGTTCCACCCTGGCTGACGGTATCCGTGCCATTATTGCGCAGGTGCTTTTCAAAAGAATTGATGTCAAGGGCCGCTGTGCTGCCCAGGAAATCCTGATCGCGACACCTGCTGTGCGCAACCTGGTGCGGGAGAACAAGACCTACCAGATCAACTCCGCCATTCAGACCGGAAAAAAATACGGTATGGTGCTTTTGGATGACGCAATTATGGAACTGCTGGAAAAACGGAAAATTTCAGCAGATGAGGCCTATATGAAAAGCAATGAGAAATCAAGATTCCGTCCCTTCCTCAGAAATCCGCCCACGGATTTTACGGATGCGTAAAGCGGAGGCTGGTTGCCGGAGGCTTTCCAATTGTCCATTCCTCCGGTACCCGGTACTCGGCAGACTGGCAACTGAAACAGGAGGAAATCATGAGAAAACCGGAAATGGACCATATTCTCACCCGGATGCTGGATGCCTACGGCAGTGTTTCCGATCTGAACATTACTGTCGGCAAACCCTTTCAGGTGGAAAGCGCAGGTCAGTTGGTTCCTGTGGATATTGATCCGCCTTTTGAGGAACTGACGCCGTTTCAGACAGAGATATTTGCACTCAACCTGATCAACCGGGACAGGCGTCTGACAGAAACCCTGATTCAGGAGGGTTCCTGTGACTGTTCCTATGAACTGCCGGGCAAATCCCGTTTCCGGGTCAACATTTTTGCTCAGCGCGCCAAATACTCGGTGGTTCTCCGGAAACTGGAAACCAAAATTCCCACACTGCTGGATCTGGGGCTGCCGGATGCTTTCAGAAAAATGACCAAGGAGAAAAACGGCATCATCTTTGTCACCGGTTCCACAGGCAGCGGCAAATCCACCTCCCTGGCAGCAGTGCTCAATGAAATCAACGAAACACAGGCAGTTCATGTGGTCACACTGGAAGATCCGGTGGAATATTCCCATCCCCACAAAAAGGCCACCTTCAATCAGCGGGAAATGGGCAATGACTTTGACACCTTTCTCAACGGACTGCGGGCAGCACTCCGTCAGGGGCCAAAGATTATTCTCATCGGTGAGATGCGGGATCGGGAAACGGTGGAAATCGGCATGAGTGCGGCAGAAACCGGCCATCTGGTGCTCAGCACCCTGCACACCGTGAATGCAGGTCAGAGTGTGGACCGTGTGGTGGGCATGTTCACCATTGAGGAGGAAAAGCAGATCCGCATCCGTCTGGCAGGAACCATCCGCTGGATTGTCTGCCAGCGGCTGCTGCCCAGGGTCGGCGGAGGCAGAGTTCCCTCATTCGATATCCTGGGCAACAATCTCCGGGCCCGTGAGGCCATTCTGAGCGGAGAAAGCGAAGGAAAAACCTTTTACGACATCCAGGAGGCCAGCAAGGCATTTGGCATGACCACTTTTGACAGTTACAATATCCAACTCTATGAAAAGGGACTGATTACGGAAGAAACCGCGATGGCATACTCCAGTCACAAGGCCGTAGTCGGACGCGGGATTGACACGGTCAAGAGCAGACGGGGGGAAACCACCACAGACATCGACAATCTGGAACTGGCAGCCGACTGATATATAAAGGGAAAAGACTTATGGATATTGTATGCGAACACTGCCGGAAAAAACTGAGCATACCGGATGAAAAGGTTCCCAAAGGAAAGGTGTTTGCCCTTACCTGTCCGGAGTGCAAAACGAAAATCACTGTGACGCCGCAAGATGAAATTCCTCCGGTCGCAGCAAAAGCGGCTCATCCGGAAAAACCGGCGGAAAAAGGGGAACCTGCTTCCAAAACAGATGATTCCGGTCAGGCGGCAGCAGGGTATGACAGCGCCCCATCAGGCAATCCCTTTGAATTTCTGGAAGAAGGGGCAAAGACCGCCATGATCTGCGAAATGAATGCGCAGGTTCGAGCCCGGATCAGGGAAACGGTGGAGAAACTGGGCTATCATATCCTTGAAGCTCCGACTCCCAGAGATGCACTGAAGGAGATGCGCTATCACACCTTTGATCTGATTGTCATCAACGAGCTTTTCGGCACGCGCGATCCGGATATGAACCATATTCTCAAATATCTGAGCCAGCTGATGATGACTGTGCGGCGCAACATCTTTGTTGCTGTTCTTTCCGAGCGGTTCCGGACCAATGACAACCTGCAGGCATATAACAAAAGTGTGAATCTCATTGTCAATCTCAAAGACATGGACCGCTTTGGCACAATTTTGGAACATTCCATCAATGAACATGATTCCTTTTACCGGACATTCAAAACCCTGTTCAAGGAAATCAAGGGACTGTAGGCAAAATAGGGGCATCTGTGAAATATCCCTGTACAGGCGTGATACTGTCCGGAGGCCTGAATTCCCGTTTTTCCGGCAGAAACAAGGCATTGCTGGAGATTGGGGGGCAGCGCATTCTGGATCGTCTCTGTGAGGTGTTCTCCGATCTGTTTGAGGAAATCATTCTTGTCAGCAATGCTCCCCTTTCCTGCGCACATCAGGACATGCTCATTGTCACGGATCTTTTTTCCGTGCGCAGTTCCCTGACCGGCATTCATACCGGACTTTTCTCCGCAACACGGGATCATGTTTTTTTTACGGCCTGTGATGCGCCTTTTCTGAAAAAGGAACTGGTGCAGACCGTGCTGGATCACAGGGATGATCGCTTTGATGTGACTGTCCCGGAAACCGCAGCAGGGTTTGAGCCTCTTTGCGCGGTGTATTCCAGAAACTGCCTGGATGCGGTTTCCCGGCATCTGTCACGGGGAGAGTACAAAATCCGGCTCCTGTTCCGCAAACTGCGGGTGCGGACAGTGGAAGAAAAGGTTCTGCGGGAAAAAGACCCGGATCTGCTGTCTTTTTTCAATGTCAACACACCCGAAGATTTGGAAAAGGCAGTCAGGCTTGCGGGCGCTGGCGAACAGTAAGGAATGCCAAATGGAAAATCCGGATGTATCTGACACCAATTCGCTTTCAAGATATGCAGCATACTGTTATCCAGACACTGGCAGATATAAGAACAGAGTAAAAAGCGTAACGAAACTTTTCACCGGACAGGGTGAACAAGCTGCCCTGCCGGTGAACTTGTTGTTGGGCCTCGAAAAGAAGGATTAAAAATTAATGAAGACCAAAACTGAACAAATTTTAGACCAGCTAAAACCGCTCATCGGGCTTAAGCTCACTATAGTTAGAAGGGCTGCCAGTTTAAGAAATTTTCAATTTGGAAAAATTAGGTCGGTTGAAAATGGTACAGTCGGCGAGTATGCCTTACATGTACAATGCCCTTGGCGTATCGAAAGCTCCGACCGAATTATTACCGGCAGATCCGATTTATGGGAACCCTCCAAAGTTAGTGCTGATTTCGACTGGGAATCATGGAATTATGAGAATGATGAAAATTTGCAAGATTGGAAAATTGGTAATTTATTGGCAGGTTGGGATGCTGCAACTAAATCATATATAAATAGTAGAAATGATCTGATTGTTGAAAGTGTGCAAGCAGATATGTTTGGTGGTGCTACAATAATACTTTCAGGTGGTTACAAAATAGTATTATTTCCTGATGGTTCCAGAGAAGAAGATTGGCGAATTTTCCGTCCTCGCATAGATGAACCACACTTTGTTATTTGTGGTGGTGAAATTGAGGATGATGATGAATAAAAGACCCAACAATCAAATCAACCGGTGAAAAAAGCTTGGCTCCTGAGGTCGCTTTGCTTTTTTCACCGGTTATGTAGGCGTAACTTGTTGCAGTATCAGATATGCAATGAACCGTCATGACCTGACAATAAAGGAGAGAACCTGTGGAATTGTCAACTGAAATCCGTGCAAAGATAAAAAAACTGCCAAAAAGAAAAAAGACGGAACTGCTCAAATTTGTGGAGTATTTGCAGGCACATGAGGATTCGTCTTTTATTGAATACATAAATGAACGGACACGGCAGGCAGTTCAGGACAAAAAGATCGGAAAGCATTTTATTTCACTGGAAGAATTGCAGCGGAGCCATGCTTGAGGAATACAGACTTGAACTGTCACCGGCAGCAGGTCGGGACATCAGACGGCTGCCCCGTTCTGTGCAGAAAGAGATTGCATTCATCCATTTGCCGAAAATAGCGGAGGCTCCCTTTGCAAACAGCGATCCGTTAACCGGAACACTGAAAGGGGAACGTTCATACCATTTTGGCAGAAAACCTGAATACCGGATAATTTTCTATATCGAGGATCATATCATCACAGTAACGGTTATTGGGACAAGAGAAAATATTTATAAAAGAGCAACAAGAAGAAAGAAATGAAAATAAACCGGTTCATCGGGCAGACAGATAAAACAGTCTGGGCTTCACCTTAAATTGTTTCAATGTGCTGAACGCTTTTTCCTCTGAAAGGAACTGATATGAATCTTTCTGAAATGAAAGAGAAAATGAAAAAACATCCGGACTATGCCAAAGCCGGGATGGTGCTGTATCACAACGGCGTGGTGAGGGAAACTTCCCGTGACGGACGGAAGGTGCGGGGCCTGCGTGTGGCGGCAGACTGGGAAAAACTGCGGCAAATTCTGGAAAGACAGAAAAAACGTCCCGGAATTGTGGAAATCCTCGCTGAAATCAATGCAGACAAAGATTTGGTCGTGGGCGATGATGTCATGTTCCTGGCAGTGGCCGGAGACATTCGGGAAAATGTGATTGCGGTTCTCACAGACACCCTCAATGAAATCAAATCAACCGTGACACAGAAAACAGAATTTTTTGCAGGATGAACAGATTTGACAACTTTTGGGAAATTGTCAAGTCTGCTACTGCTCTGTCAACTTTGATTTTGTGCGTTCGGCAATACAGAACAACCGGATTTTTCGGAAAAATCCGGTTGTTCGAAATCACAGATTCAGGACTGACAGAGTACTACGTTACACAGAAAACAGAATTTGTTGGAGACGGATATGTCTGAATTTACGCATATTGACGCAGAAGGCAGCGTGCGCATGGTGGATGTTTCCCACAAACAGCCCACCCAGCGAATGGCAAAGGCGCAGTCGATCATTTCCATGCAGGCCGACACACTGGAACGGATTCTTGCCAATACCATGCGCAAGGGCAATGTGCTGGAAACCGCCCGTATTGCAGGGATTATGGCAGCAAAGCGGACCTCGGAACTGATTCCCATGTGCCACCCCCTGAACCTGAGCCATGTGCAGATTGATTTTTTTCCAAATACGGAAATGCATTCCATCCGCATCAAGGCCCTGGTGAAGCTCACAGGCCGGACAGGTGTGGAAATGGAAGCCCTTACAGCAGTTTCTGTTGCAGCCCTGACCATTTATGATATGTGCAAATCCTATGACAGGGAAATGACTGTTTCCGATATCTGTCTGCTGGAAAAATCCGGCGGAAAAAGCGGAACCTATGTAAGAGGAGAGAATCGCTCATCATGAGAAAATGGCTGATGTTTATCATCTGCATGACAATTCTGGGAGGATGTGCTTCCCAGAAAACCGCGACTGCGCCGCTGATTCGGCTGTCTCCCTCGGAATATCCGGCCTTTGCCGATGACATGAATTGGCAGGGACTGGCTGAAAGCATTGGGCAGAGCCTAAAATACCTGAGAAAAATTCCCAAAGATCGGAAATTTTCCTTTGGTGCGGATGAGTACGATGCTGCACATATGATCCGGTCTCTGGAAGATTTTCTGGTTTTCATTGAAAAAAATCCCACGCAGCGGGAAACAGAAAAGTTTATCCGCTCCCGTTATCTGGTGTACAAATCCACAGGCAGAGATCAGAAAGGAGAGGTGCTGTTCACGGGTTATTATGAACCCCTGCTGCGGGGCAGTCTGCACGAAACATCTCTGTACCGCTATCCGGTTTACGGCCCCCCGGCAGACATGATGACCGTTGATCTGTCCAGTTTTTCTTCAGAGTTGAAGGGGAAAAAAATCATTGGCAGAATTGAGGGAGATCAGTTTCTTCCCTATCATGAGCGCAGAGAGATTGAGGAAAACCGCGTACTGCGGGGAAAAGCCCCGGAACTGGCCTGGGTGAATGACCCGGTGGATCTGTTTTTTCTGCAGATTCAGGGTTCCGGGAAAATTGCATTGGACAACGGAGAAACCATCAATGTGCATTATCATTCCAAAAATGGCCGCCCTTACCGGAGCATCGGTCAGATTTTCATTGATGAAAAAAAGATTTCCAAAGAGGAAATGTCCATGCAGAAGATCCGGCAGTATCTTCGGGAGCATCCGGAAGAGCAGAACCGCATTCTGAATGCAAATCCCAGTTATGTGTTTTTCAGCATTGAAAAAGAGGGGCCTTTGGGAGCCATCAATGTGCGGCTGACACCGGGGCGCTCCGCTGCCACAGATTTGTCCCTGTTTCCCCATGCCGCTCTCACCTTTCTTCAAACCCAAAAACCCAGAGTGGCTTCAGACGGTTCCGGAAAAATTGCCGACTGGGTGACTTTTTCCCGTTTCGTGCTGAATCAGGACACAGGCGGAGCCATCAAAGGCGCAGGCCGAACTGATATTTTCTGGGGAAACGGAGAATATGCGGAAATCGCGGCAGGTCATCTGAAACATACAGGCAGTCTGTATTTTCTGGTGAGAAAACCATAGTGAACTCCCCAATATTATACGGAAAATCATGAAAAAAATCGAAGAAATAACCCTTCTCTATGATATCAGCAACAGCCTGAATGAACACCTGGATCTGAAAAAATCCCTGTACAAGGTGCTGGAAATTCTTTCCGGATCAATGAACATGATCCGGGGGACCATCACGCTGCTCAATCCCCTGCGCAACGAAATTGCCATTGAAGTGGCACACGGCCTGACCCAGACCGCGATTGAGAGGGGAAAATACAAACTGGGCGAAGGAATCACCGGCAGGGTGGTGGAAAGCGGAAAGGCGGTTGCCATTCCCAAAATCAGCGAGGAGCCCCTGTTTCTGGATCGCACAGATTCCCGGCGGAATGATGCCCGGAAAATCAGCGGGGAACTTTCCTTTTTCTGTGTTCCCATTCAGAAGGGAAATCAGGTCATCGGCGCATTAAGTGTGGATCGTCCCTATGATCCGGACTATTCCCTCAAAAGCGGCACAGAACTTCTCACGGTCATTGCCACCATGGTGGCCCAGCATGTGATCAATCTGGAAAACATCCGCATAGAAAAAGAAAAGCTCCGGGAGGAAAACCGGCGGCTGCGAAATGAACTGGAAAACAAATACCGCATCAACAGCATCATTGGGAACAGCAACAAAATGCGCGAAGTTTTCCAGATGATCAGTCAGGTTTCCAAAAGCAATGCCACTGTGCTGGTTCGGGGGGAGAGCGGCACGGGAAAGGAACTGGTGGCAAATTCCATTCATTACAACAGCAGCCGCGCCAAAGGGCCTTTTGTGAAAATGAACTGCGCTGCGCTGCCCTCGAATCTCATTGAAAGCGAGCTGTTCGGTCATGAGAAAGGCGCTTTTACCGGGGCCATACGGCAGAAAATGGGCAAATTTGAACTCGCTCACAACGGCACAATTTTTCTGGATGAGATCGGATCCATCACGCCCGATGTGCAGGTGAGTCTGCTGCGGGTTCTGCAGGAGCGGGAACTGGAGCGTGTGGGGGGGCAGAAAACCATCAAGGTGGATGTCCGGGTGGTCGCTGCCACCAACAGAAATCTGGAAAATCTGGTGGAGGATGGAATCTTCCGGGGGGATCTGTACTACCGCCTGAATGTCTTTCCCATCTACATGCCTCCTCTGCGGGAGCGCAAGACCGACATTCTGCTGCTCGCGGATCATTTTCTGGAAAAATATTCCGCGGAAAACGGAAAGGATATCCGCCGCTTTTCCACTCCTGCCATTGACATGCTCATGGCCTATCACTGGCCCGGCAATGTGCGGGAACTGGAAAACTGCATTGAACGGGCTGTTCTGCTGTGCGAAGAGGGAGTGATTCACAGCTATCATCTTCCGCCTTCGCTGCAGACCGGAAAGGAATCTGGCACATTGCCGGAACTGTCGCTGGATGAGGCTGTGGAAAATCTGGAAAAAGAAATGATCATTGACGCGCTGAAAAACACACGGGGCAATATCACCCAGTCTGCAAATCTCCTCAAAAGCACCGTGAGAAAGGTGGCGTACAAAGCACAGAAATACGGGATTGAATATTTTCATTACCGGTGATGCGCAACAGAGCAGTAAGCCAAAACAGCAGTTGTCCCAATTCCGGTTTGACACTCGTCTTCTCCTGCTTTGGCTGAAATCACACCAAGCCGGGAAGGGGAGATTTTTTGAATCCACTCAATTATATCTTTTTTCATCAATGACACAAAAATCAGCAAAAGAACTGGCAAAGTTTCTGGCATATGTGCTGGGCCGGGGGCCGGATGAGTTCGGTCTGGTCATGGATGCTCAGGGATACTGCAAAATCAAAGACCTGTTAAAAGCCCTGAACGAGGAGGCAGGATGGCGGCATGTGCGCCGTGCCAGCATTGATGAAATCCTCATCACCCTTCCCGATCCGCCTGTGGAAATTCTGGAAGACCGGATTCGAGCGGTGAACAGGGAACATCTTCCCCAAATCAAACCGGCCAGCAATCTTCCCAAACTGCTTTACACCTGCATCCGCCAGAAAGCCCATCACCATGTGCCGGACAAAGGCATTTTTCCTCTGGGCGGTGTGCCTTTTGTCATTCTGGCTCCGGACAGAGAAATGGCCCAACGGCTGGGCAGACGTTTTGATCAGTCTCCGATCATGCTTACCGTGCAGGTCGCGCAGGCCCAGGCAATGGGGGTTGCTTTTCAGTCTTTTGGAGAACGACTTTTTCTGTCCGCATTCCTTCCTCCCGGATCTTTCACTGCCCCGCCCCTGCCCAAAGTGAAAGAAGATACTGCAAAGAAAAAGGAGGTTGGGGAAGAAGCAGCCAAGCCCAAAACCCCGGGCAGTTTTTTTCTTGAATTCACTGATCCGGAAGAAAGAAGACAGATGCAGCAGAACCGGCGGAAAAAGGAAATGCAGCGGGAAAAAGAGAAAAAAATGCGCCGAAAGCAGAAGCAGAAAATGTGGGAAAGGTGAGATTTACAGGAATCATGCCAAAGCCAAATGCGGTTGCCCTGATATAACGTCCTTGACCTGTTTACAGAGATCAGGATACTGTAATGGTTGTCAGCAATTTTTTCTCAGGATAAAAATTGAGTATTATCAGAGAGATGCTTTTTTTCAGACTGTCTGAAAGGTTTTTCAGGTCAAGAAGGACAATTGACAGAAACTGCAATTCAGGAGGTACGGTTATGCAACTGATTACAGCAAAATCAAAAACAAATGTTGATGGAATTCTTCATTTGATGGTGCCGACAAGTTTAAAAAACTCGGAAGTGGAAGTAATGATAATTTTGAACCCCGCTGAAAATAAAATGAATGAAAACAACGGATATGATGTCTGGCCACCGGATTTTTTCGAAAAAACATACGGATGCATGAAAGATGATCCCATACAGCGTTACCCCCAGGGTGATTTTCCGGTCAGAGAGTAAGTTCTGTGAAATATCTTTTAGATACCAATGTATGTATTGGATATTTAAACGGGAAATCTGAAAAAATAATCCAAATGCTGAAAAGCATTGCTCCAAAGGATGTTGTTGTCTGCTCCGTTGTGAAAGCGGAACTGTTTTTGGGGGCATACAAAAGCAATTTTCCTGATAAAACCTGTGCAAAATTAATCAGTTTTTTGCAGATGTTCAGAACATTGCCTTTTGATGACAAAGCTGCGGATATGTTCGGGCGTATCCGCTCGGAATTGGAGAAAGCAGGGATTCCCATCGGGCCTTATGATTTCCAGATTGCAAGTATCGCACTGGTTCATGATCAGATACCAAATCGCTGTTGAAGTTATGCAATATCTTCTGCCGATTCCTCAAAAAAAACCGGATTTTTTCGAAAAATCCGGTTTTTTGAACACATCAACTCAATGGAGAATCGGTATGATACCAGTTCTCCATTGAGTTTATACAACAATACAGCCCCTGCGTCAGAGGCGGATGAGTCCCGAACTGAAAGTTTGGGACACTGAAATGACAGGCAAATCAGGCCAAAATTCCGTTTCACTTCATTTTGGCACTCCGGAGTCGGATAAGCATAAATTCAATGGCGATTCAGTATTACCCGTTCTTCTTCTCAAATTCCTTCATGAAAGACACCAGAGCCTCGACCGCGTCAATGCCGCTGGCATTGTAAATGGATGCCCGGCACCCGCCCACGGAGCGATGCCCTTTGAGTCCGCCAAACCCCGCGTCTGTTGCCTCTTTGATGAATTTCTTTTCCAAGTCCTCGGAAGGAAGCCGGAAAGTCACATTCATTTTGGAGCGGCTCCCTTTTTCAGCCGTGCCTCTGTAAAATGCGGTGCTGTCCATGAAACCGTAAATGATTTCCGCTTTTTTGTCATTGATCTGCCCCATTTTCTCCAGACCGCCCACTGTCTCCTCCAGCCATTTCAGCACAAGCTGCACCGTGTAAACCGCAATGCAGGGCGGCGTGTTGAACATGGAATTCTTTTCCGAATGGGTGGTGTATTTCAGCATGGTGGGCAGATTGGCCGGAACCCGTTTCAGCATATCCTCACGGACAATGACCATGCACACGCCCGCAGGCCCGATGTTTTTCTGCGCACCGGCATAAATCAGGCCAAAGGGACGGGCATCAAAGGGACGGCTCATGAAATCCGAGGACATATCTGCCACCAGCGGCACATTCCCGGTATCCGGAAATTTTGCCCATTGGGTTCCTTTGATGGTGTTGTTGGATGTGATATGCACATACGCGGCATCTGCATTGAATTTGATATTTTCCGGAATATAGCAGAAATCCTTATCCTCGGAAGAGGCCACCACATTGGCTTTTTTGCCCAGAATCTTGACTTCCTTGATGGCTTTGGTGGCCCAGGTTCCGGTGTTGACATAATCTGCGGACTGTCCATCGGGCAGCAGGTTCATGGGAACCATGCAGAACTGCAGACTTGCACCGCCCTGGAGAAAAAGTACATGATAACTGTTATCCAGTTTCAGGATGCGTCTGGTTCTGGCAACTGCATCCTCAATGACCTCATCAAACCATTTGGAGCGGTGACTGATTTCCATGATGGACATGCCGGAACCGGCAAAATTGAGAAAAGAGGCCTGTATTTCCTCCAGCACGGGCAGAGGCAGCGCAGCAGGCCCGGCATTGAAATTGAATATTCTGTTTTCTTTCATAATTATCCTCCGTTATATATTTGGGATTATGATATGTTCATTTGTTTGGATGAAAATTTTTTATTATTTCAGAATAACACAGCAAAGTCAATGTATATTTTCAGAGTGTCCCGTTCCTGCACAGAAAGAGTATCTCATCCCGATTCGCCATTGATCTGAAACACAGGTTTTTTGAACACGCGAAAACTTGTTTTTGCCTGCCTGCAGGTATCTTTTCAATGGGGAATCGGTATCACACAGGCAGAGGCGGTTTTGATATTTGGGGATCGGTATATTGTGCTTTTGTCCATCCTGCCGTATCTCAAAATATACGGCCTGGCACCCAATCTTCATAATATCTCCACAACTCCTCCAAAATTTCAACATATTTGTCTGATATATGCTGTTTCCAAAGTCAGGGTTATCTGATATACTGTCCATCAATTCATATTTTGGAGCATTTTCCGAAATACCATATTACAAAATTACAGAAAGGAGATGGCATAATGAAGAAAAACATGAAATCCGGCTGGCAGTACCCTTTGCCTGCCGGAATTTTTTTCTTACTGCTGATTTTGCTTTTTGTCCCCCTGTGCGGCGCGGACGAAATCCTGGTCATCGGCAGCAAAGACCTTCCGTCCGATGCAGTGAGCAGGGATGAGATCAGAAACATATTCCTTGGGGAAAAGGTGAAATGGGACAATGGCGAAAAAATCATCTTTGTTCTGCTTATGACTGATGTGCATGAGGCTTTTCTGAAGCAGTATCTGGGAAGCACACCCGCGCAGTATCAGAATTACTGGAAAAAGATGATTTTCACCGGAAAGGCAAAATCCCCCAAATCCTTCAGCAGTCCGGAAAAAGTCATCGAGTATGTCAGCAATGCCGGAGGGACTGTTGCCTATATCCCATCCGCTGATTATGAAAAGGCTGACAAGGACAAAGTGAAAATTATTTCTGTCAGATAGACAGGCAAGGAGGAAATGCGTATGAGAAAGATATGGGTTGCACAGATAATATGGACAGTGCTGGCCCTGAGTGCAGGGCAGGTGAATGCGTTTGAACTGGGAGACATTGAAATCCACGGATTCATTTCACAGGGATACCTCATCAGTGATCACAACAATTATATGGCAGATACGGAAGACGGCACATTTCAGTTCAATGAAACCGGCCTCAGCTTTGGCACAGAACTGACCGATCAACTGCGCGTTTCCCTGCAGGTCTTTTCCCGTGATTTGGGGGATTCGGGCAACAATGATGTGGTTATGGGCTATGCCTACGGCGATTATCGCTGGCAGAACTGGCTGGGAATCCGGGCCGGAAAGATCAAAATTGACTACGGTCTGTACAATGAAACCCGTGAAATGGACATGCTGCGCACCGGTGTCATGCTGCCGCAAAGCGTGTATCCGGAAGTGTGGCGCGACAGTGTTTCCAACCTCAACGGCGCAGGGCTTTACGGATTTGCCCCCGCAGGCTTTATGGGAAAATTCTCATACAATCTGGAGATCGGTGCAATGGAATTTGATGCGAACAAGGGTTTTACCCGTTCCCTGAGTCCCCGGCTGGAAGATACCCTGACCCTGACAGACATGGAATCCGATTATGCCTGGTTTGCCAGTCTGCAATGGGACACACCGCTTCCGGGCCTGAAAATGAAAGGCTCCTATTACCAGATTGAGGGACTGACAGCCGAAGGAAATATGACCGGAATGACACCTGAAGGAACTCCGGTCAGTATGCAGGCCGCATATGATTTCAGCGATAAATACGGTTATATCATATCCGGTGAATACACATGGAAAAATCTGGTGATTTCCGCAGAATATTCCGAAGACAGTTTTGAGTTTGACACAGAATTCACCGGTCAGATGCAGATGGCCCCAAAACGCGGGATGGATATAACCAGCCAGGGCTGGTACGTTTCTGCGGCTTACCGCTTTGCAGACTGGTTTGAATCCGCACTGAGCTATTCAGAATATTACCCGGACAAGGATGACAAAGACGGGGAAAGAAAACCCCCGGAAATGGCTTTCACCTCCTGGCTGAAGACCGCGACCCTTTCCACCCGTTTTGACATTAATGAAAACTGGATTTTCAAACTGGAAGGCAGTTACAATGACGGATTCGGGGGTGTGAATCTTGCGGACAATGAAGAACTGGAACCATACTGGTGGCTGTTTGCGGCAAAAGTGACCTTCAGTTTTTAAGGGAGTGCAGCAATGAAAAAATCCATGAGCATTGCACAGAAGATCTGGCTGAGTCTGGCCATTCTGGCCGCAGGATATTTTATATCCGTGGGGCTGGGTTTTCTGCTTGGCGGAAATACGGAAAAACGGCTCTCCCTTGTGTCCGAGGATTTGTTTGCCGCGTCTGTGGAAAGCCGGGCTGCTGTTTCCGCGTTTGATGATCAGATCCGGTATTATCAGGATTTGGTCATGATCGGCAATATGGGAAATGTGGAGCAGTCCGCGCAGGAAAAAGCCAAAGAGGTTCAGGCTGCACTGGCACGGATTGGAGGTTTGCACGGGATTGGGGCCGATGATTTGCAGCAGGCAGAAACGCTGCGCAGGGAGATGGAAATCTTCAGTGCGGAAGCCCTGGGCATATACCGGAAAATGGGAGCGGAAACAGATTTTGTGTTTGAGGAGGCAGAGGGAAAGGAACCGGGTTCGGAAGCGAATATGGAAGATGAAATCTTCCGCATTGGTCAGCAAAGCAATGCCCTGTCTGAAAAACTTTCTGATTTTGCAGAGCATTTCTCAGCCAATCTCAAGAATGAACTTGCAGATGTCAGCAATGCCACGCGGGAGTACCGCTGGCTGAACCTGATGCTGTTTCTTGTCATTGTGGCTTTTACAGGTTTATCCGCAGGATTTTTCATTTCCCGTTCCATCACCCGGCCTCTGAAGGAGGTCATCCACAGCCTTTCTGACTGCTCTGCCGACATGCTGTTCACCGCAGTGCAGGGCAGAGATGCCAGCAGCGCGCTTGCGGAAAGATCATTGCAGCAGGCCGCTTCTCTTGAGGAGGTTTCCGCATCTCTGGAGGAAATGTCCTCCATGACCAAACTCAATGCGGACAATGCGTCAAAGACCAGGGACATAGCGGAAAATGCTCTGAAATTAATCCATGATACCGACCGGTTCATGACAGAACTGATGACTTCCATGAAGGAAATCACTGCCGCGAGCAAAGAAACTTCGAAAATCGTCAAAACCATTGATGAAATCGCGTTTCAGACCAATCTGCTGTCCCTGAATGCTGCAGTGGAGGCTGCACGGGCAGGAAACACAGGCGCAGGATTTGCGGTCGTGGCAGGCGAAGTGCGGAATCTGGCGCTGCGTTCCGCAGATGCCGCACGCACCACATCTGCAATGATAGAAGGGAATGTGAAAAAAATCGCTCAGGGAGAGAAAATTGCCTCCGGAACCATTCAGGTCTTCAAATCTGTGGCGCAGGGATCAGAAGATATACGCAATCTCATTGCGGAAATGACTTCAGCATCGGACAATCAGGCCGAGGGAATCCGGCAGGTGAACAATGCCATTGCGAAAATGGATGAGGTGACCCAACGCAATGCCGGAGCAGCAGAGGACTCAGCCGCATTTTCCCGCCATCTGAATGAAAGGGCCATACAACTGAAAGAACTGGTGGACAATCTGACCCATATGGTGGGCGGGCAGAATGGAAAAAGCAAAATTGTAGTTGAAAAAACAAAAAATTACAAGCCATTAAACGAATTGTCTCCTGCTCTGCCGCATTCCCTGAATCACCTGAAAAGAAAAGGAAAGGTCGGACACCCCACGGACTCCGATCTTCCCGTTCTTTCACAGCCTCTCTGATTTGCTGAAAAAAGCATATGTTCCGTTCCAGCGCTGAACACGGGAACGGAAGATCTAAGCAGACACCTGAAAGACTTCGGAAGTTTCCGGAACTTCAGTAATCGGAGAAAGAGAGTTTTGAGCCTTGATTTATGTTCGGCACTTATTGGATTGTCAAAAACATTCTTTCACATTCAAAAAACTGACGGCAGAGTGCAAAACAGAAAGTTTGGCACTGTTTTTATGAATAATTTCAGTTTTCCGAACTTTCCTGTGCTGAATCTGACAGCAATGCCCTTTCACCCGCATCTGAATCTTGGGAATATTATGAAATCATCTGATTCGCTTCATACGGGCCTGGCGCATAAAGCTGCAGCGGGGTTTGCACCGCATCAGCATGTTGAACAGAAACGGGGCCATATCCCATATATATCCGGCAAAACGAGGAATTCGGGGGAATATGTGATAGAACAGACGGGCCATCCTTGCCCGCCGCGGCAGTTGCTGCAAAACAGGATGTTCCAGGATGCGCTTTTTATATGCGGAACAGGTGAAATTTCCGGAGATAAAAGCCTGTATGATCTCCTGTGCTGCTGCATCCCCATAGGCCAGGGCAAAGGAAATGCCTTCCCCGAACAAAGGGTCTGCGCCTGCTGCATCACCGGCAAACAGGACACGCGGTATGGCAAAAATTCCTTTGCTGTCAAACCGCTGAATGGGAAAACCCCGCAACCGGGAGTTTTCTGAGTTCAGTCCCTGTCTGGCCAGGGCCTCCTCAAAGACATTCCGGAGATGGAGGCGCTGGCCTCCTGGGGAGAACCGGCTGTCGAAAATCCCCCGGCTCATATGGGGTTTTCCCTGCACGAGACAGGGAAAATTCCAGGTATACCCCTGTAATCCCTTTAAGATGAAACTGAAATCATACTCCGCGATTCCCTCGCGGAATGCCGCAGTCTGCCCGGTTTCCGGGGTCAGGATTTCCAGTGTCCGCGCCCTGCCGGGTTTGCAGGGCAGTTTCAGCTTGCGGCGCACAAAGCTGTTGGAACCGTCCGCTGCCACCAGCATCTTCGCACGGAATATGCTGCGTCCGGTGTGCACTTCCACAAATGTTTCGTGCGGAATGACATCGGTGACAGACTCTCCCTGCCGTATGGCAATTCCCCGCTGGTGTCCGCATTGAACCAGCCAATGATCAAATTCCTCCCGGCGGACAATGCGGAACGCGGGATCATGCCCATCCCGGAGCGCAAATCTGCGGTGCTGACACAGCATATGAACTTCCTGTATGGTCAGATGGGGCCGGAGCAAATGACAGTCCCAAACCCGACAGCATTTTTTCTCCCAGATTTGTCACACCTCCGCCGCAAAGTTTTTCGCGGGGATGCACGGATTTTTCCACAATCACGATCCGGTCTGCCCATCCCGGATCCGCCTTTACAAGATGCAGTGCCGCAGACATCCCGGCCGGACCGGAACCTGCGATAAGCACATCCACTGTCTCCATTTGGGTCATATCACCTCATCTGTTTATATTTTAAAGTAATTATTGATTCAGGATTTCACCGGTGTGAGAGAAAAGCCTGTCATCGAAAGGATAATATGAAATCTGAAAAAAATTGGCAAAAAAATTTTTTGAGACTTTGTGAACATGCAGTTCTGAATTCACAGCAACGGCACGAAATCAGCAAAATGCTGCCCGGATTCTGAAACTGATGTATGCGGAAATATTTCCCCTGTCCCTTTTTCGGAAACAGGAACCCTGAAAACAGGAACATTTATTTATTTCAGACAGTTTGCTTAACAATTGTCAAGAATCTGTTGACAAGTCCGGTCAATTCCTTTACTTTCACTCTTCAGGTTTATTTTCAAATATAACTGTTTTTAGTATCTTATATCGGTTTTGGTTATGAGAAAACAGAATGCCGAATTTTGTTTCTCCATCCACTGACATTCAGGACAAAACCGGAAAAGAGATGAAAACATTTTTGCAAAAGGGAGTGCAAGGTGGATATTATTGTTTTGTTAAAGCAGGTTCCGGCAACAGAATCCATGATAACTGTTGCCCCTGACGGAAAGAGCATTCAGACCGGCAATCTCAAATGGGTCATGAATCCCTATGATGAATTTGCTGTGGAAGAGGCATTGCAGATTAAGCAGAAGCAGGGCGGAAGTGTGACAGTTCTTTCTGTCGGAACTGACAGAACTGTGGAAGCCCTGCGCACGGCTCTGGCAATGGGCGCAGACAATGCCGTGCTGATCAGTGATCCCGCTGTGGAGAACTGCGACAGTCTGGGCATTGCCAAAATACTGGCAGCAGCGATCAAAACCATGCCGTATGATCTGATTATCGCGGGAATGCGGGCTGTGGATGATGACTGCGGCATTGTGGGCGCGGCTGTGGCCGGTCTGCTGCAGATTCCGCATATGGCAATGGTTGTCAAAGAGGAAATCACGGATCGCGTGATTCGATGCCGCAGCACTGTGGAAGGCGGCACGGTTGTAACAGAAGCCACTCTGCCGGTTCTGTTCACCACACAGCGGGGACTCAATGAACCCCGTTATGCATCTCTGCCGGGCATCATGAAGGCCAAGAAAAAGAAGATTGACACAAAGAAACTGGCCGATATTGGTCTGGATAATGCCGCAGTTGCGCCCAAAGCAGTGATTGCGGCCCTGAAAACCCCTCCTGCAAGACAGGCAGGCAAAATCATACAGGGAGATTCCGCACAGGCAAAAGCTGCGGAACTGGTGAAACTGCTGCGGGAAGAGGCAAAGGTTATATAAAAGTGTCAGGATTCAGGTGTCAGGTGTTCAGGAAAATAAGCACCGGAAACCTGACACTGAACACCGAAAACCTGACACCGAAATCAAGGAGAAATACATATCATGTCCCAAAACATATTGGTAATCACAGAACACAGAGACGGCCTTTTCCGCAAGGTCAGTCTTGAGGTTCTGAGCGAAGGAAAACGCATGGCCCAGGCTCTGGGAACCGGTCTGACAGCCATAATAATGGGAAAAGGTGTTGAATCTCTGGCCGGGGAAGCCGAAAAATACGGCGCGGACAAAATCCTTGTGGCGGATGCGGATGCGCTCAGGGAATACACTGCTGAAGCATACGGCAATGTGCTGTCCGCTGTGGTGGAAAAGGAAAATCCCGACATTATTCTTATCGGCGCTTCCGTGCAGGGAAAAGACATTGCCGCACGGCTGGGAGCCATGCGCAATGCCGCTTTGGCGACCGACTGCGTGGCCGTGCGTGCCGAAGCCGGAAATCTGACCGTAACCCGTCCCATGTACGGCGGGAAAATCCTGGCGGATGCGGTTTTGAGCGGCACTCCCAAAATCGCCGCGATTCGTCCGAACGCCATGTCCATTGCCGCATCAGCCGGAGCCGGGAAAGTGGAAAAGATTGAAGTGAATCCTGGCGAAGTCTGTGCCAAGTTTGTTGAAAAACAGTTGGAAACCGGCAAAATTGAACTGACCGAGGCGGACATTATCGTATCCGGCGGACGGGGCATGGGCGGATCAGATTATTCCGTGATTGAGGAACTGGCCAACGATCTGGGCGCAGCAGTGGGCGCATCCCGTTCCGCAGTGGATGAGGGCTGGCGTCCCCATTCGGATCAGGTGGGGCAGACCGGAAAAACGGTTTCCCCCAATCTCTATATCGCGTGCGGCATTTCCGGCGCGATTCAGCATCTCGCAGGCATGTCCTCTTCCAAAGTCATTGTGGCTGTGAACAAAGATGCGGATGCTCCCATCTTTGCCAAAGCTGATTACGGCATTGTGGGCGATCTGTTTGAAGCGGTTCCGGCCATTACAGAGGCGGTGAGAAAGATAAGAGCATAACTATTTAAAAGAGTTAATCTTTATCCGGTTTAATCAGCAGGGTGGGTTTCGCTCCGCTGCACCCACCCTGCTGAACTACAGGGATTATTTTAAGAAAGGATTTTTGGCATTGTCTGAACAGGGATTCTCAGGATTAACGGATTGACAGGATTTTAACCTGTCATAAGTACAGGGATTATTTCAAAAAAGGATTTCTGAAGATTGAAAAATCCTTTCTTAAAATAATTCATGCAGTTAATATAAGGATTGCTGAAGATTGAAAAATCCTTTCTTAAAATAATCCCTGCAGTCAATATATGGAAATTTTTTATAAAATCATCAAAGCCCTCAAAATGCCGAAAAAGAAAAATTCTGCTCTGACGCCGTATCAGCTTGGAAAAGACTTTTTCGGAAAATACGGAAGCGGAAAAGGAAATCTTTCTCAGGAATACAAAAAAATTCTGAAGGAAAAACTTCAATGAAAATCCATCTGGCAAGTCTGGGATGTGCAAGAAATCTGGTGGACAGTGAGGAAATGCTTGGCCGACTCCGGGCAGCAGGCTGGCAGATTACGGACAATCCCGAAGAAGCCGCTGCAATCATTGTCAACACATGCAGTTTCATTGAATCTGCAGCGCAGGAATCCGTGGATGTGATTCTGGAACTGGCGGAGTTGAAACACAATGGCAAATGCAGAAACCTGATTGTCACTGGCTGTCTGCCGGAACGGTACCGGGAAAACATTGCGGAGCAGATTCCGGAAGCGGACTGGTTTCTGGGAACCGGCGCGTTTGATCGCATTGTGCAGGCTGTCAGCGGAACTCTGAAAAGCCCAAAGTGCCTTTTGCCTGATCCGGATGCCATTTCCGTCCCCGGCCCGGATGTGCACCGGGTGCCAAGTTTTTCCCACATGGCCTATCTCAAGATTGCAGAGGGATGCAGCCGCCACTGCACCTACTGCATTATCCCCAGACTGCGGGGAAAGCAGAAAAGCCGTCATCCGGAGCATATTCTGGGCGAAGCGCGCCGACTGGTGAAAAAAGGCGTGAAAGAGATTGTTCTGGTCGCGCAGGATTCCACTGCCTATGGCCGGGATTTGGGAGCAGAAACCGATCTGGCAATGCTGCTGGAATCCCTTGCTGCGATTTCGCCGGATATATGGATACGGGTCATGTACGGACATCCGGAAAGCATTGACGAAAAAATTATCCGCACCATGACAGAACATCCCAATATATGCTCCTATTTTGATCTGCCCATCCAGCACGCGAGTGATCGGATACTCAAAAAAATGGGACGTCAGCACAGCCGTGCGGATTTGCTGAGCCTTTTTGACACGATCCGCAAAGCTGATCCGGACGCGAGCCTGCGCACGACTGTGATTGCGGGATTTCCCGGAGAAACAGCAAAGGATTTCAATGAACTTCTTGACTTTGCAGAAGAAATCCGGTTTGATCATCTGGGGGTGTTCACCTATTCGGACGCGGACGATCTGCCTTCCCACAGCCTGCCCGGTCATGTGTCTCAACGGGTTGCACAGGAGCGCCATGATCGGCTTATGGCCTGTCAGATGGAAATTTCAGCACAGAAAAATCAGAAATATCTGGACAGCACTCTGAAAACACTGATAGAAGAACTGCCGGAGGCACAGGTGGCCGAAGGTCGGACAGTTTTTCAGGCTCCGGAGGTGGATGGCATGGTCTATGTGCATCACAAAGGAAATCTGCAAATCGGGGAGTTTGTGCAGGTGCGCATCACAGACACACTGGAATATGATTTGGTGGGGGAGGCTGTGTGACACGCGGACAGACGGATTTAAAACACAGGATTCTGAACCATGTTCAGAAGGATTTTGTTGCCATTGAATCTGCGCTGAAAGAAAACCTGACACCGCATCTGGATTTGGTGACGGATGTGGCCGGGCATATTCTCTTCAGCGGAGGCAAGCGGCTGCGGCCCCTGCTGATGGTGCTTTGCGCCAGAATCTGCGGATACAGGGGGGCACGGGAATATTTTTATTCCACTTTGTTTGAATATCTCCATGCTGCCACGTTACTTCATGATGATCTGGTGGACTGCGGCAAACTGCGCCGGGGCAAAGCCGCGGCGCACACGGTTTTCGGCAATGAAACCGCAGTTCTGACCGGCGATTTTCTGCTGGCGCGTGCGCTTTCCATTGCTGCTGAAACGGATCTGCCCAAAGTGATCCGCGTGATAGCAGGCATTACGGAAAACATGTCCCAGGGAGAAATCCTGCAGTTGCACCGCAAGGGATGTCTGGATTTGTCCGAAGCTGAATACACAGATATTATCCGAAGAAAAACAGCGGTTCTCATGGAAGGAGCCTGCCGGGCCGGGGCCATGATTTCCCATGCGGAACCCCAAAAAGAAAAGGCTTTGACAGCCTACGGATTTCATCTGGGAATGGCTTTTCAGATGGCTGATGATCTTTTGGATTACACTGCGGACACCGCCACTTTGGGCAAGTCTGTGGGCGCGGATCTGCGGGAAGGCAAACTCACCCTTCCGGTCATTCATGCTCTCCAGAACGCATCCGAAGCAGATCGCAGCCGCATGGAAACAATCATTGGGGAAAAAGATTTTTCCTCTCAGGATTTTGAGGAACTGATCCGTATGCTCAGCACATACGGCGGAATTGCATACACCCGTGACAAAGCAGAAAGACATGTGGCAGAGGCACAAAAACGACTTGAAATTTTTCCGGATTCAGAAACTCATGACATTTTGAGTGATATTGCCGATTATTCCTTGCAGAGAAGGCAGTGAACCATGAAAAATCATGAATATTACAGGGTTGGAGTCAAAACAGCCGCTGTGGTGCTTATCCTGGTGCTCGCGGTTTTTTCCGTTCAGGCCGTCTGCGCGCAGTCTTCTGCGCCCAATGTTGTGGAAGCTGTGGGAACTGCTGTCATTCGCAACCGGAATCTGGCAAACGCCAAAGAGGAGGCCCTGGCAGCAGCAATGATTGCGGGAGTGGATCAGGTTGCGGCAAGAATGTTTTCAGCCGATACACTGTCCGAAAGTTTTAAAAAATTCAATGAAACTGTGCTGGGACACGCGTCTGATTTTGTGGAAAATTATCAGGTGCTGGCCGAAGGCGCGTCCGGAAAGCATTACCGGGTCATGCTGCGGGTGACAGTGTCAGTGGAGATGCTGAGGCAAAAATTTCCGGACTTTGCAATCACAGAACCGCGTGCAGAAATCACAGAAGAAAAACCTTTTGATGCAATTCCGGAAAAGTTTCCGGAAGAGGCGGAAAAACCCGCGGAGTCAATTCCGGAAATATCTCCGGAAGAGGCGGAAAAACCCGCGGAGTCAATTCCGGAAATATCTCCGGAAGAGGCGGAAACACCTGCGGAGACAGTTCCGGAAATATCTCCGGAAGAAAAAAAGGAAACCGGCCCGAAAATTCTTTTTCTGATTGCCGAACAGGACCTGCAGGATATGGAACCTTCGTTCTGGTGGGGAGAAAAAATCGGGAACAAAGAATGTTATACAGAAAATGCCATGCGGGACACCATGAAAGCGGCCGGTTTTCACATTATTGAACACGGTTCCGGCCTGCCGAAAACAGAAAAGCTGTCTCATATCCTTTTTGAGCCGGATATTGAAAATGCAGAGGCCGCGGCTGTGGGGATACAGATGAAAGCCCAGGTGGTGATTGCAGGAAAGGCCATTGTCTACAAGGTTCAGGATGATACAGATACAGAGGAAGGGGAAATCCCCTCTTTCAATGCCACACTCACAGTGCGGGCCATTCTTGCCGAAAACGGAAGGGAAATCTTTTCTCTTTTGGAGACTGCTGTGCAGAGACAGAGCAGTGAGAATCAGAGCGGTGAGCAGTCCCTGATGGCAGCAGGCACAGAAGCAGCCAAAAAACTGATTCCCCAAATCAGCAGGATATGGGACAGTGCCAAAGAACAGGGTGACAGGCTTGAACTCATTGTAAAAGGAACCCGGAATCTGGGGAATTTTGTCCGGTTCCGCAAATCTCTGAATGAGATGCCGGATGTGAAAAACATTCAGGTGCAGTCCATAGAATCAGATGCAGCGGAAATCCGCATCAGTTTTGGCAAAGACACACAGGCGTTTGCCGATGCCGTAAAAAAAATGAAATTCGACTCCTTTGGAATTGAAATCCGCGTCATCTCCGGAAGAAGGCTGGAAATTGCCCTGATTCCGAAATAGGAAAATTGTCCTCAACCGCGATTCCCGTGATTTTTGTGATTGGCGTAATTAAAAACCTAACCCCCGGCCCCCTTCCCTGAAGGGAAGGGGGCGTATGCAGAAGCGACTGTGTTAAATGTCAA
>CAZDIU010000037.1:0-27319 GCA_964505535.1 uncultured Desulfobacterales bacterium
AGCCGGTATCCGGAACTCTTTGAAAACACTGGATTCCGGCTTGCGCCGGAATGACGGTTAAAACAAACAGTTGCCTCACTCCTGAAAGAGCTGCGTAACATCACTTTATAATATCCTGTTGTTGCTGATTTCGGAGTCTCTGACCCTTGATTGGCACTGATAACTGTTTACTGACAAATGTATGAAAGGAAGGTACAAGATGAAATTCAAATCAATTGTTTTGATAACAGTTCTGTGGTGTCTTGCAGGAACCGGCCTGGGGCAGGCCGAAGAAAGGGTTTCTCCTGCAAGGGAGAATGCAAAAGGGATTGAGTGGCTTTCCTATGAAGAAGGGCTGAGGCGGGGGAAGAATGAGAAAAAAAAGATATTTCTCAATTTTTATGCAGACTGGTGCCAGTACTGCAAAATTATGGACACACAGACCTTCAGAAACAGTTCGGTTGTGAGCTATCTTAATGAAAATTTTGTTGCCGTGCGGGTCAATTCCGATCAGAACCGGAAAATCGCTGCGGATTATAATGTGACAGGCCTTCCTGTAAGCTGGTTTGTGGCGGAAAACGGGGAAAACATCGGCAGTCAGCCAGGCTACCTTCCGCCTGAAACCCTTCTTCCCCTGCTGAAATACATTTATACGGACAGCTATAAAAAAATGAATTTCATGCAGTTCATGGAAAAAATGTAAGATGTGTCAGGGTTCAGGTGTTCAGTGTCAGGTGCGGATATTCTCCCTGTGCTCGTTGCGGTTAAACCGGCAAAACAAATCTGACAAGTACTACACCTCATGTTTCAGACGGTAAAGATACCGGCGGATCAGGCGGATGGCAACGGAGAGAATAACGGCGAGGCTCAGGACTGTAAGGACAAGAGGAACCCAGATATGCCGATAATACTCCGGTATTTCACGGACCACGGCAATGCCTGCCATCCCGAAAAGGAAAACCGCATCCATAAACAGGAGGGTCAGCAGGCAGGCAGTGTCAGAGTCATACCAGGGGACGATGATTTTTCTAAATACCGGTGTATCATTCAGAAGCATAATGACCTCCTTTTTACGTCAAAAAAGGTCTGGGTGCAAGAAAATTAACCGCGTCTGACACGAATCTCCTGCGGAAAAGAAACGCACAGCGGGAAACGAATGCAAATTCAGTGCCATATTTTTTCCTGATCGAAAAAAATCGCTATTGTCATAATCATATCCTTTTTTTACCCCCTGTTTTTTTTTGCTTTACAGCACGCCTGCCCCTTTCCCGACTCAACATATTGATTTTTTCAGTTGACACATAACAATATATTGCGATATTGAGAACAGACAGAAAACAAATCTCCGGTTGCGGTTTTTTTGCCGAATCCGTATGGGACTGAAAAATCCCTTCTCTATCAGTTGACAATTCAGATGCAGAGGTGAAACCAGTGTTCGAAAGTATCAAAAAGCGTGACGGAAGAATTGTGGATTTCGATTCATCAAAAATCACCGCGGCTATTGCCAAGGCCGGGAAGGCCACGGGTGAATTCGGGGAAAGGGAAGCCAGAAAACTGACACTCCGGGTGCTGACCCTGGCGCATGAGATGCGCTTCGGGCAGATTCCGGAAGTGGAGGAAATTCAGGATGTGGTGGAAAGGGTGCTGCTGGATTCGCCTTTCTCCCTCACCGCCAAATCCTATATTTTATACAGGGAACAGCACAGTCAGCTCCGGAAAATGGCCACGAACGCCAATCTGGATCTGGTGGATCACTATATCCGGAAACTGGACTGGAAAATCAAGGAAAACAGCAATATGTGCTATTCCCTCCAGGGCCTGAACAATTATATTTCCTCGGATGTCACTTCCGAATACTGGCTCAACCGGATTTATCCGCCGGAAATCCGGGATGCGCATAAAAACGGGGATATGCACATTCACGATCTCAGCCTGCTTTCAGTCTACTGTGTGGGATGGGATCTGAAAGACCTGCTCCGTCAGGGCTTCCGGGGTGTGGCCGGAAAGGTGGAAAGCGCTCCGCCCCGCCATCTGCGCTCCGCTCTGGGGCAGATTGTGAACTTCTTCTATACCCTGCAGGGCGAGGCCGCGGGCGCGCAGGCCATTTCCAATTTCGACACCCTTCTGGCCCCCTTTGTGCGGTTTGACGGTCTGGATTACCTGGAGGTGAGGCAGGCCATTCAGGAATTTGTCTTTAATATCAATATCCCCACACGGGTGGGATTCCAGACGCCTTTCACCAATATCACGATGGATCTGTGTGTGCCCTCCATTCTCCGGGATCATCCGGTCATCATCGGAGGGAAGGATCTGGATCTGACCTACGCGGAATTTCAGCCGGAAATGGATATGCTCAACAAGGCATTTGCCGAGATCATGATGGAAGGGGATGCCAGAGGCCGGGTGTTCACTTTCCCCATTCCGACTTACAATATCACACCGGATTTTGACTGGGACAATCCCAATCTGGAGATGGTCTGGAAGATGACCGGCAAATACGGGATTCCCTATTTCTCCAATTTCGTGAATTCGGATATGTCGCCTGAGGATGCCCGTTCCATGTGCTGCCGTCTGCGTCTGGACAACCGGGAACTGATGAAGCGGGGCGGCGGGCTTTTTGGGGCCAATCCCCTGACCGGCTCCATTGGGGTTGTCACCATCAACCTGCCCCGCATCGGCTATCTTGCCAAAAACGAGGCTGATTTTTTTGAACGTCTCAAAGACCGGATCCTTCTGGCAAAGGAGAGTCTGGTGATCAAACGCAAGGTTCTGGAAAAATTCACAGACAAAAATCTTTACCCCTATTCCCGCTTTTACCTGCGGGAAGTGAAAAACGGAACCGGCACTTACTGGAAGAACCATTTCTCCACCATTGGCATCATCGGCATGAACGAGGCCTGTCTCAACTTCCTGGGAGAGGACATCGGCAGCAAAACCGGGCAGGAATTTGCCCTCAGGGTCATGGATTACATCCGCAATCTCATTTCAGAACTGCAGGAGGAGAGCGGAGACATGTTCAACCTGGAGGCAACCCCTGCCGAAGGCACAAGTTACCGGCTGGCCATGCTGGACAAACGGCGTTTTCCGGATATCATCTGTGCGAATGAAAACGGAAATTCCGAGGATGTGTATTATACAAACTCCACACAGCTTCCTGTGAATTACACGGATGACATCTTTGAGACCCTGCGCCTGCAGGATGAGCTGCAAAGCAGATACACAGGCGGAACTGTTCTGCATATTTATCTGGGGGAACAGATCACCAATATCACAACGGTGAAAAAAGTGGTGCGCAAGATAGCGGAAAACTACCGGCTCCCCTATTTCACCCTCACCCCTACATTCAGCGTATGCCCTTCACATGGCTATCTCAACGGCCAGCAGCCATCCTGCCCCGTATGCCGTGCTGAAACCGAGGTGTATTCGCGCGTGGTGGGCTATCTGCGGCCTGTGACCCAGTGGAATACCGGAAAACAGTTGGAATTCGGCAGGAGAAAGTCTTTCAGGGTGGCCTGATTTTCCTTACAGCGTTTTTCAGTCGGACAGAATACAGAATCATTTCCGTCATGCCGACGAAAGTCGGCATCCCGGCTGGATTCCGGCTTACGCCGGAATGACAGAGTCTGCTGTTCAATCAAAAAACGCTGTAAACAGCAATGAAGAAAAAGTTCCTGCGGGTAAACCGCTTCTGATTTCTTTTTGCTGACTATGAAATCGGAGTGCCGCCTGAATGCGGTACGCTGAACCGCTTTTCATAATTCAAATGCGCTTTCCCCTTCATTTTCCGCAAGTTCTTTGCTTTCAGATACGGACAGTTTCCTTTTTCAATTCCGGTTTCCATCCGATCCGGTTCACCAATGACTTTTCATAACCGCCTTCAATTTCCCCCCCAATGCCCATCCCCGATGCAAACCTGCTTATTGCAAAGACAGTATGCCAGATCGCCCATAGCATATTGACAGGATAATAAGAAATCAGTAATGTATTTTTATCTTCAATTTTTGTCCCACCTGATCAAAAATACTGGTATAAAGACTGTACCGGCATTTCCCTTATCACTCATTTCTGAACAGAAAGGAGGGCATTTTATGGAAATCCAGCCCAGACAGACTCTTCTCCACAAATGGCATATTTCCCGCGGTGCAAAAATGAGCGTGTTCGGCGGTTATGACATGCCCCTCTGGTATGCCTCGGCCCTGAACGAGCATCTGGCCGTGCTTGGCCATGCAGGACTTTTTGACACCAGCCACATGGCCTCGGTCATGGTCAGAGGCCCGGAGGCTTTTGCGTTGCTCCAGCACTGTTTCACCAATGATTTGAGAGTGTGCACAGGCAAAGAAAAAAAAGCCCTTTTTCCCGGCAGATGCGCATATGGCGCATTTTTGGATGAAAAAGGCCATGTCATTGACGATGCAATAGTGTTTATGATGGAAAAAGAGGAATATTTGGTGGTGGTCAACGCGGGAATGGGGCCAACCATTGCCGCTCATCTTTCCGCGCACAGGGGAAAGCGGAACGTGCGGATTTCCGACCTTACAGATCAGCTCGGGAAAATGGACATTCAGGGACCGCTTTCCGCAAAAATACTGCGAAAAATACTGGCTGATCCGGAAAAGGTGTTTGACAATATGCCCTATTTTTCCTTCAAAGGCCATTTTGAAAAAAACTCTCTCCTCTCTTCCCAGGTGCGTCTGGGGGATGGGACCCCCATACTGCTTTCCAGAACCGGTTATACCGGTGAATTCGGTTTTGAAATCTTTCTGGCTCCTCCCCACCTTGTCCGGGTATGGGAACTGCTTATGAAAACCGGGGAAGAATACGGAATTGCGGCCTGCGGACTGGCCGCGCGGGATTCCCTGCGCACAGGTGCTGTTCTGCCCCTTTCCCATCAGGATATGGGTCACTGGCCGTTTATCCGCCATCCCTGGCCCTTTGCCCTGCCCTATGCAGCAGATGGAAAATCGTTCACAAAAAAATTTATCGGATCAGATGCGCTGCTGAAGGCTGAAGATGCGGAATACACCTGTCCCTTTGCCGGAGAGGATCCGAGAAAAGTCACGCTTCCGGCCACTGTGGCAGATGCAGTGGGAAAGGAAATCGGCACGGTGCTGACCTGTGCGACCGATATGGGAATCGGACAGCATAACGGCAGAATTTTCAGCACAGCCAGTCCGGACAAACCCGATGGTTTCAGTGCCAAAGGCTTAAGCTGCGGATTTGTAAAAGTGAAAAAGGAACTCAAACCCGGAGACACGGTGGAACTGCGCGACGGACGGCGGAAGATAAAAGTGCGCATTGTGCAGGACATCCGGCCGGATCGCACAGCCCGGAAACCTGTGAAAGAGATGCTGTAAGGTGACAAGCGCATGGATTCTGTGCAAACAGGGAGTGCCCATATTTTTGGTACAGAGCCAAATCCCGCCTCACTGCCCCTGTTTTTGTTTTCTGTGGGAAATTCAGGTTTAAAAAAGAGCAACGGCTTTGACTCACTGCCAGATTTTTCAAAGCCTTTCTTAAAAAGAAGCCCCCGCATTTTTTTCAGAAGCGCATTTCAGCAGACTCAATAAGCAAGCGGAGACAAACGGAAAAGGAGAATCCATGAAAATTTTTCTTGAGGAAAAGATAGGCAACCCGGATCTGTTCACCGGCAGGAAAAGGGAACTGGAGGAACTGCTGGCATGGGTCAGAAAAATCAAACGCAAACTCAGCCCCAGCCGTGCGCTGCTGTCAAGACGGAAAACCGGCAAGACCGCGCTGCTGCAGCGTCTGTACAACAGAATTTTTGAGGCGGATGACGGTGTGATTCCCTTTTATTATGAAATCCCGGAAAAGGAGCAGTGGGGTGCTGATTTCTGCAGGGATTTTTTTCTCAAATTCATTTTTCAGTACATCGCGTTCAAAACCCGGAAACCGGAATACATTGCATGGGAGCGGATGTCCTTTGATGCTGCCCTGGAAACAGCGCGAAGGGAATCACAGGAGCATCTCACGGGCTGGATTAAGGATGTGCAGGAGAAAGTGACGGAGGAATCTGTTTTTCCCTTATGGGAAAGAGTCAGGAATGCGCCCCGACTGATAGCGGAAGCAAAGGATGAACGGGTGGTTCAAATCATTGACGAGTTCCAGTACATGAACCGGAAAATCTTCGCTGACAAAGAGAAAACCCGGAGAGAGTCTGATTTTGCCCAGCCTTACATGGTCACAGCCGAATACAAAAATGCTCCTCTGCTGATTTCCGGAAGCCGGGTGGGTCTGCTCATGCACGATGTGCTGAAAATGCCGGGGCGGTTCCGGATCGGATTTCTGGAAAACATGCCGGAGGATGAGGCTGCTGAAATGGTTTACAGATATTCCCTGTCCGAAGAGATTCCCGTAACCGGGGAAACCGCGCATCTGATTGCCCAGGTGTGCGGGGGCAGTCCGTTTTACATCAGCGAACTGATGCGATCCTACTGTCCGGACAAAGATCTGACCACTCCGGAGGGTGTTCTCAGAACCATGGAATTTGAAACTCTGGACAGAAGAGGCAGCATCAAAGGCACATGGATGGAATACATTCTGCACGCATTTTCCACTGTCAATGAAAAACATGCCAAAAACATTGTTCTGTATCTGTGCAGAAACAGGGACAGAGAAGTGACCCGTGCCGAGATTATGAAAGCCCTGAATCTGAATATGACAGATTCGGAACTGGAAAGGAAACTCAGGGCTCTGGTCAGTGCGGATATTATTGAACAGGGGCAGACCAACTTTGATTACCGGGGAGTGGGGGACAATATTTTTGACAAGGTGTTCAGAGGGGTTTACCAGAAGGAGATTGAAGGGTTTGATCCCAAAGAAATCACAAATGAGTACAAGGCACTGGCTGAAAAACTGCTTGCGGATTACCGCAGGGTTTCCGGGGAACAGAGTTATTACAAAGGCATGTTTGCCGAATTTATGATTATCCGGCATCTGGTCTATCATGCGTACAAAAATAATCAATATTATCAGTCTTTAATGCACAATCTTCCCGCAGATTTCCGCTTCAGCGAATTTGAGAGTGTGTGGTCATACAAATCCTCTCCCATTCACAAAAGGGACATTCAGATTGACGTGTTTGCCCGTGCAAAACCCGGCGAATACGCAATGATCGGCGAAGTGAAAAACCGTGAGAAAGAGAAATTTTCACTCAGAGAGGCTGAGGAATTCAGGGAAAAGGCCCTGATTCTCACAGAACTGGAAAAAGTTGAAAAAGCGGTGCTGTTTGTGTTTTCCAAATGCGGTTTCACAAAGGATGCACTGCAGTACATGGAAGAGCAGGCAATGGCATGGACAGAGGAGGAGGCATGGATAAAGGAAGAAACAAAAGAGATGCGGTCATAAACATCCTGCAGTCCGCTCAAAAAAGGAGAATCTCATGAAAATTTTTCTTGAGGAAAAGATAGGCAACCCGGATCTGTTCACCGGTCGGAAAAGGGAGCTGGAGGAACTGCTGGCATGGGTCAGAAAAATCAGGCGCAAACTCAGCCCCAGCCGTGCGCTGCTGTCAAGGCGGAAAACCGGCAAAACCGCATTGCTGCAGCGGCTGTACAACAGAGTTTTTGAGGCGGATGACGGTGTGATTCCCTTTTATTATGAAGTAAAGGAGGAGAACCAGTGGGCAGTTGATTTCTGTCAGGATTTTTTTGTCAGTTTCATTCTGCAGTATCTGGCATTCAAATCACGCAATCCCGCGTACATCGGCATGAAAAAAATTCCTTACGGGGAACTGATTCGGATCGCGGAAAAAGAGTCCCAGAATCATCTGACCGGCTGGATCAGAAACATTGAATCCCTTGTCAGAGAGGAATCGGTTTTTCTGCTCTGGGATGCAGTCCGGGATGCACCGCGTCTGATTGCAGAGATCAGGGATGAACGGGTGATTCAGATCATAGACGAGTTTCAGTATCTGAACAGGAAGATTTATGATGACAGAGAAAAAAAACGGCTGCACGCCATGGCCCAGCCTTACATGAGCACAGCCGAATACAAGAACGCGCCGCTGCTGATTTCCGGAAGCTGGGTGGGGCTGCTCATGCACGATGTGCTGAAAATGCCGGGCCGGTTTCAGCTCACGTTTCTGGAAAATATGCCCAAAGAGGAAGCCTTTGAAATGGTTTACAAATACTCCCTTGCCGAGGAGATTCCGGTCACGCAGGAGACAGCAGCGCTGATTGCGGACATCTCCGAGGGCAGCCCCTTTTACATCAGTTCCCTGATGCGCTCTGTTTTTCCGGAAAAGGATCTGACCGCGCGTGACGGGGTTCTGAAAACCCTGGAGTTTGAAACCCTGGACAGAAGGGGCAGCATCAAGGGAACATGGATGGAATACATTCTGTACGCGTTTTCAACCGTGAATGAAAAAAATGCCAAAAACATTGTGCTGTATCTGTGCAGAAACCGGGACAGGGAGGTAAGCCGGAAGGAACTCAGGGAAAAACTGAACCTGACCATGCCGGAAAACGAACTGGAAAAGAAACTGGATGCTCTGGTGAAATCCGACATTATCGAGGAAGGCAGAAGCAATTATTATTTCAGGGGAATCCGGGACAATATCTTTGACAAGGTGTTCCGGGGGCGGTATGCGGATGAAATCACGGAATTTGATCCCAAAGAAATCACAAATGAGTACAAAGCCCTGTCTGAAAAACTGCTTGCGGATTACCGCAGGCTTTCCGGGGAGCAGAGTTATTACAGAGGCATGTATGCGGAATTCATGATTATCCGGCATCTGACGTATCATGCGTATAAAAACAATTCACATTATCAGTCCCTGATGCACAATCTCCCCGCAGATTTCCGCTTCAGCGAATTTGAGAGTGTGTGGTCATACAAATCCTCTCCTGTTCACAAACGGGACATTCAGATTGACGTGTTTGCCCGTGCAAAGTCCCGAGAATACGCAATGATCGGCGAGGTGAAAAACCGGGAGAAAGAAAAATTCTCCCAAAAAGAGGCAGAGGCATTCCGGGAAAAGGCTCTGATTCTCACAGAACTGGAGAAAGTGGAAAAGGCGGTGCTCTTTGTGTTTTCCAAATCCGGTTTCACAAAGGATGCTCTGCAATACATGGAGGCATATGCTATGGCATGGACAGAGGATGCAGAGTGGATAAAGGAAGAAACAGACGAATCTTCCCATGCATGAAAAGAACAGGTTTATTCTTTCCATTCTGAAGGGCACACTGAAAAAAAACAGATCATATTCAGAATGCAACATTTATCATTCACCATTATAAGAAAGGAGACCGCAGCCATGAAAGAACTCAGTGAACTGACCGTGAAAGAGGATTGCCGTTATGCAAAGGATCATGAATGGGCAAAGAAAGAGGAAAATTCCGTGAAAGTCGGCATTTCCGATTATGCCCAGGATCAGTTGGGGGACATTGTGTTTGTGGAACTGCCGGAGATCGGAGCCGCATTTGCCAAAGGCGAGGTGTTCGGAACAGTGGAATCAACAAAAGCGGTTTCCGAACTCTATATGCCCATTGGCGGCAAAGTTCTGTCTGTGAATACGGAACTGGGCAATTTCCCCGAACTGGTGAACAAAGACCCCTATGGCAAAGGCTGGATGATGGAGATCGCGGCAGACAATCTGGCTGAACTTGACTCCCTGATGGACAAAGACGCGTATCTGGATATGCTGAAAGGATTGAAAGAATGAGATATTTACCCCATACCGATGAAGATGTGGCAGACATGCTGGCGGCAGTGGGAGCGAAACGTCTTGATGATCTTTTTTCCGCGATTCCCACTGACTGCCGTTTTACAGGCGAACTGAACCTGCCGGAGATGAGCGAATGGGAAGTCAGTACCCATATGGAAAAACTGTCCCGGCATATGGGCGCAGGTCCCGAATACAAAGTTTTTGCAGGTGCAGGCAGTTATTGCCATCATATTCCTGCATCTGTGCAGTATCTGGCTTCCCGTTCGGAATTTGTAACGGCTTACACGCCCTATCAGCCGGAAATCAGTCAGGGAACTTTGCAGGCCATTTTTGAATACCAGACCCTCACAGCTCGGCTGCTGGGCATGGAAGTCGCGAATGCGTCCATGTATGATGGCGCATCTGCGCTGGCAGAGGCTTTGCTTATGGCTATCCGCATTGGCAAAGGCAAAAAGAAAACCGTTGCAGTTTCCCGCGTGATTCATCCCCTGTACCGTCAGGTGGTGCAGACCTATTTCCGTCCCACCGAATATCAGATTGCAGAACTGCCGTATCTGCCTGATGGAACAACAGATCTTTCGCAATTGGATGCAATTGGTGATCTGGCAGCAGTGGCAGTGCAATCCCCGAATTTCTTCGGATGCATCGAAGATTTGAAAACAGCAGGGGAAAAAGCACATCACAAAGACGCTCTTTTCATTACCGCTTTTACGGAACCGCTCGCGTTTGGTCTGTACAAAAATCCGGGCACCTGCGGTGCAGACATTGTCTGCGGCGAAGGCCAGAGCATGGGCATTCCCCAAAGTTTCGGAGGACCGGGACTGGGCATGTTTGCATCGCTGAATCAGCATGTGCGCAACATGCCGGGCAGGCTGATTGGACAGACCACTGATTTGGAGGGAAAACGGGGATTTGTGCTGACTTTGGCAACCCGTGAGCAGCATATCCGCAGGGAAAAGGCAACGTCCAATATCTGCTCCAATCAGGGACTGTGCGCGACCATGTCAGCGATGTATATGGCATCTCTGGGCGGAACCGGCATCCGGCAACTGGCGCGAATCAATTATGACAAGGCGGAATATCTCAAAGCCGGACTGCGCAAAGCAGGTGTGAAGATTCCCTTTTCCCGCGCGACGTTCAATGAATTTGTGGCAGAATTTCCCGCTGGATTTGAAACTGTTCACAGCAGACTTGCACACCGGAAAATCATCGCGGGAATTGCATTGGCATCGTATTACCCGGAACTGAAAAACCACTGGCTGCTCTGCGCGACCGAGGTTTTTTCCAAAGCAGATATGGATGATCTGATAAAGGGGGTGACACCATGACAGAATATGCAGGAACAACCGGCCTGATAATGAATGAACCCCTGCTTTGGGAAAAAGGCAGAAAAGGCAGATGCGGCGTGTCTTTTTCGCCAAATGATGTGCCAAATGCAACAGTGGATGCCAGTCTGACAGGGGAAGGTCCTGATTTTCCGGATCTGAGCGAAGTGGATGCGGTGCGCCATTACACCCGGCTGTCCCAGTGGAATTTCGGCGTGGATACCGGCATGTATCCCTTAGGCTCCTGCACCATGAAATACAATCCCAAGATCAATGAAAAAATCGCTGCTCTGCCCGGATTCGCGGGATCCCATCCGCTGCTGCCATCGGATCTGGCACAGGGAACATTGCAGGTGATGTATGATTTGGAGCAGTATCTTGCCGAAATCACAGGCATGGATGCTGCAACTTTGCAGCCGGCCGCGGGCGCACACGGCGAACTGACAGCCATGCTGCTGTTTCATGCGTATCACAGCAAAAAAGGGGAAAAACGCAGCAAAATCCTGATTCCGGACACCGCGCACGGAACCAATCCGGCCAGTGCATCTCTCTGCGGTTACACTTCCATTCCTGTTGCTTCCAATGAAAAAGGCGTTCTTTCCCCTGAAACAGTGGCAAATCTCATGGATGAGGACACGGTTGGCATCATGGTGACCAATCCCAATACGCTGGGACTGTTTGAGGAAAACATCCGCAAAATAGCGGATATTGTTCACACCAAAGGCGGACTGATTTACTGTGACGGAGCCAATCTCAATGCTGTGATGGGCATTGTGAAAATGGGGGACATCGGCATTGACGCAGTGCATCTGAATCTGCACAAAACCTTTTCCACTCCCCACGGCGGGGGCGGACCCGGGGCAGGGCCTGTATGCGTAAAAAAGTATCTGGAGCCGTTTCTGCCTGTCCCGCGTGTGATCAGAAAATGGGGAAGATATGAATTCAACTGGAACCAGCCGGAAAGCATTGGCAAAATCCATGCGTTTTACGGCAATTTCAGCATTCTTATCCGTGCTTACACGTATATTCTGACCATGGGGAAAAAACTGAAAACAGCGAGTCAGCACGCTGTTCTCAATGCCAATTACATCAAAGAGAAACTCAAAGATGTGTATCATCTGCCCTATGACAGACCCTGTATGCACGAATGCGTGTTCACGGACAAACTGCAGGAACCGCATAAAATCACCACCCTCGACATTGCCAAACGCCTGATGGATTACGGGTTTCATCCGCCCACCATTTATTTTCCGCTGGTGGTGCATGGCGCAATCATGATTGAACCCACAGACACGGAACCCAAAGAAAACATTGATCAGTTCATAGCAGCCATGCGTGCCATTGCGGAAGAAGCAGAAAAACATCCGGATTTGCTGAAAAACGCACCGGTGAAAACCAAAGTCCGGCGGCTGGATGAAGTGACAGCGGCACGAAAACCAAGATTGTGCGGGTGAAAAACAGCGGGGTGGAAGCGGAAAGAAAATATTCTCACAGAGGCCACAGAGAAAAAATTGATGTGGCCTCTGCGAAAACGTTAATTATTTGACAAGTTCGGACACCGCCTGCAAAATATAAATGGCTTCGGCTATCCCGACTTTTTTATCTCCGTCAATATCACCGGTCAGTTGATATTCCTCATCTGTGATACCCGCGCATATCTTCAGTACAATGATCGCATCTTTCAAATCCAGTTCATGATTGGCATCCACATCGCCGAAAGCGTCCTGCCACAGGGGATTGTATTGATATTCAAGTTCCAAGCCGTCTGAAAGGCCGTCCTCATCCGTGTCATAAAGAGCAGGGTTTGTATTGTTCAGATATTCCTGCCTATCCGTAAGACCGTCTCGGTCCCCGTCCTGATTTCCGTCATGACTCAGATCTCCGAAATAATTGATTTCCCAATAATCCGGCAGCCCGTCTTTGTCCGAATCTTCCTGGGGAATCTGACCGAAGATTCCGTATTCACTGAAATGGGTGCTGGAAGTGGTGACGGTTTTGTTTTCCGTATCCACTGTGGAAGTCAGGGAAATCCATTTTCCGGTATCCATGTCATAATAATTGATCCGGAGATCATCCTCATCCATTTCCCCAAGCCATTCCAGATCGTATTCCATTGTAATGAGGACAGGCTTGCTGAAGGAAGTAATACTGTTTCCCTGCTTATCCGCAGCCAGAATGCGGAAGGGTGTACCCATCATCTGGAATCCTTCATTGGGCGGATACAGGGTATTGATTTTTATTGCCGTGACAGTAATTTCTTCAGAAACCGCTCCGGCCGGAAAATGAATAACCAACTGTCCCTGATAAAAGACAAGTTCACCGCCTTTGGGGCCGATGGTTCCCGCAGTGCCGGTAATGACGGAATCAGAAGCGGTCAGGGTTTTGGATATTATACCGCCGATTCTGTCCTGAAGCAGTTTTGCAGAGTCTTTGCGCTGATCTCCGCCCATGTCAAACGTACCGGACAGAAGCATGTAGTTTTCACTCTGCGGAGCCTGTGCCTGACCCTGCGGATCTGTATCCAGCGGATCATTAATCCCATCTCCGTCTGTATCTGCTTTGCCGGGATCGGTTCTGCGCACAAACATCTCTTCATAATCGCTCCATCCGTCTCCATCGGTGTCTGCTTTCAGGGGACTTCCGCCGTACCGGAATTCCTGCAGATTTGTCACCGTGTCTCCGTCTTTGTCAGCACCTGCATCAGAGGCATTCAGGGGATTGAGTCCGTATGTATTTTCCCATACATCTGTCATGCCGTCATTGTCATCATCCTCATCATATTTGTCCGGCATTCCGTCCCCGTCCGTATCCAGCAGATAATCAATGGTATCGCTCCGTACATCCGATTCCCCTCTGTCATTTTTGAGTTTCACATACACCTTTTTTTCTCCAAAACCGGTGCTGAGTGTAAACGGGGGCGAATTGCTGAAAGTCTGCCAGACTGCGCCCTGAAATGTGGAACTTTCACTTGCCATGTAATGGGTGGGAAAACCAAAGGCAGAAATATTGAGGGTTGTATTCCGGGAAACAACATATTCCGCATTGTCCTGAATATAAAAGGACAGGATGATGGGTTTGGACACTTCCATTGCAGTGACAGCATGAGGCCCCGCGTTCTTGCCATAGGAATACTCAAAAGACATTTGTACCATCGCCTCAGTATTCGTTATCTCGGCCTGCATATTGCCGATGGCATTGTAAACATAGGATGCACTGTAAGCGGAATCTCCGGCAGAAAGCAGGCGGTCCAGATCGTCATAGGTGAAATTTTCGGTTCTGCCTGTCATATTGTCCTGAAGGGAAAGCACATTTCCCACACTGTCATAACTGTACCGGAAATCCTGAATGCCGGGTGTCTGCATTCCGGTCAGGCGGCTGTTCTTTGCATCATAGGTGTAAGTGGTCGTAAGTCCGTTGAGAAACATCTTCTGCACAGTCTGGCCTGCGGCATTGTAATCCATGTTGCCAAGAATGCCGGGAATACTGTTCAGGGTTCCCTGTGTGTTGAACTCGAAAGAAAGGCTTTCCCCGTTGGGATAAGTCATGGAAATCACTCTGTCCAGGGAATCGTAAGACCAGGAGGTTGTCCATGTATGATCGTCAATTTTCCGTGATTCTGAAATCTTGCGTAACCGCCGGTCATAGGAATACGTGACAGAACCGGCACTGTCATCCACTTTTGACAGTGTGCCGATGGTGTTTGTGTCATAGGTGAATGTAATATCCGTATCGCCCGGATAATCCACAAGGATTTTCCGGTTCAGTTCATCATAACGGATGACGGTTTCTGTTCCTTTTGCATCTTTCTGACTGACCAGATTGCCGACTTTATCATAGCCGTAAGACCAGTTTCCCATATCCGGGTCAGACATGCTGATTTTTCTTCCCAGACTGTCATAGGCAATGGTTGTGGTATTTTGCAGGTGATCCGTAATCCGTACCAGTTCACCAATGGGAGAGTACTGGTATTTTGTATAATAGGATTCTCCCCGGTTGTTTTCCTGAACCTGCACCAGACTTTGATATGCGTCAAACCAATACGCAGTTCTGTGTCCGTTTTCATCTTCCTCTGTCACTTTCCAGTGATCAAAAAAACGCCGGATGCGGGTTTCATCCGGTTTGACAACCGTAACAGGTCTTCCCCCAGTATCATATTCATAGACAGTTGCGGGAATTCCGGTATTGGGAGTCCCGTAACCGGCTGTCAGTGAAGCAAAATACGGATTTGACTGCCGCACAACCCGGCCCATTTTGTCATAATACACATCGCTTACAATCTGCTGACCGGCATTTTCGGATTCTGTACGGGTCTGGATCAGATTGGCAAATCCGTCTATGATTTGAAAGGTATCCAGTGTTGTTCCGCTGCTGTTTTCCTTTCTGGCAGTTTTGACATGTTCCGGTGCAGTGCCGTCAATAGCATAATCAATTTTCACGGTCGGGCTTGCTTCGGAGTCATACTGCCTGAATTCCTTAATTTTCCTTCCAAAAACATCATAGCGGAATTCTGTTGTGTATCCGTTGGGATCTGTTTCAGTCAATACCTGTCCGTTGGAAAGATAAAAAGATCGTGCCGTAAGCTGATTTTTGGGATTCCATGTTTTTATCGGAAAAGTATTCAGAACCGTGTCATAGAGAACAGTGGAAACGTGCGTGCCGGGATCAGTGATTTTCGTCCGGTTTCCAAAGGTATCATAATCATAATAGGTAATTGCATTGGTTCCGGGATTCAGCCATGCCTCTTCTGTTTTCAGATTGCCGTCTCCGTCATATGTCATCCATTTTTCCCGAAGTTTGGTTCCGCTGGCATCTGTCACATAACTTTGTTTTACCCGATCCAATATCCATCTGGACAGGTTGTAATCAAATTCCCGGTTTTCTGTAAAATCATCCGCAGAAGTGGATACATCCCCCCGCCGAACTTCCGTCTGCACATTGCCGTATGCGTCATAGTTCTGAAATTCGGTTCTCACCTGACGGGGATTTTCCCAAATGCCGTCAAAGGTGTAATCACTGCTTGCATCCAGTTTCGGAAACAGAACACCGCTGGCCGGAGAGGTGCTGGTCCAGGTGCTTTCAGATTTTGAAAAAGGCGCATCCCCGGCATTTTTCAGTTCTGTGCGAAATTCTTTTCCTTTTCTGGCTTCATCCTGATGAAAATAATGAAGCATTTTTGAACCATCAGCCCGATTTTCTGTGACCTGTCCGAATCCCCGGAATTCCCTTGAAGGAAAATCATACAGTCCGTTGGCATAACTGAATGCAGTGGCAGCAACATTTTTGTGCGGATTTCCCTCTGCCATGCCGTTATCCGTGACAAGGCTTTCCACCACCCAGTAATTGAAGGGAAGCCGGGTATGGGCATAGTTCATGGAAGATGTATAAGTGACGGTAATTTTTGCTCCAAGCGTATCGGTCACGCGGGTCATGAGATCAGCGGCTTTGGACTGATTGAGATACACACTCCAGTAAGACCCGGATTCCCTTTTCACAATATCCGGCAGTCCGTCTCCGTTCATATCCAGCATATCCCTTTTGATGCTGCTTTTTCTGTCGCCGTCATAGGTGACATCCCGGACATATTTTGTGTTCATGGCAAAAGGCCATGCCATTCTTTGCAGAAAGCGATCTCCCCGGTTCAGATACACATACCACATATTGTTGAGAGAATCCTGCGCATGAACAATATCGGGCAGTCCGTCACCGTTAATATCCATCAAATCCCGCCGGGTATCATTGGCTTCCTCATCGTCATTGTGATCCTCAATCTCCACAATGTCATCATCATTCAGACCCGGAGGTGTCCAGTTTCCGTATTGCCGGAAATGGCTGCCTGTGTTAAAATACACTCTCCAGTCACTTTCTGACACACCCCAGATAATATCCACAAGACCATCTCCGTTCATATCCCGTGTGGTGACTTCCACATCCTGATCATCCTTTTCCACCTCCTCTATCCAGGCATTTCCCGGAGAATGATACACCTGCCATGTGCCGAAGTATTCAAAAACATCTCCCGCAGTTTTCCCGGTATTCCGGTAAATTGTCCAAGCGTTCCAGTCTTTGCTGTTGCGTTTGTCCCGTTTGACAATATCCGGCAGCCCGTCCCGTTGATGTCAAAAAAAGACTGCTCCACATTTGGAGCCTTATCGGGTTTTCCCTTTCTGTCATAATTCACTTTCACAGAATTCCGAATCCAGGCAGCAAACGGCATAGTGATTCTTCTTATCTCACCGAAATTGTCCGGCCCGTTGAGAACATATTTGCATTCACGGTAATCTTCTGTTCCGTCCGCCCATACCAGATCCGTATGACCGTCCCGGTTGAAATCCATCATGGAACTCCGGGTGTTGGTGGCTTTTCCCGATTCTTCCCGCACATCCTGAATATATCTGATTTCATCAAAAGTGTCCCATCTGCGTGTGACAGGGGAAAACCCTGTTTTTTCATTGAGCCATACGGCCCAGTATCTGTCCCCCTCATCATATTTCACATAATCCGGCAGTCCGTCTCCGTTCATATCCATTGTGTCATAATACATATCCCCGTCTTTTTCAAATTTGCGGATGTATTTGCCGGAACCCGGTGTTTTCCATTGGGTTTGTGAAAAGCCTTTATGCAGGGAATTGTATTCAAATTTCACCGGGGGCAGGGAAGTGGTTCCGTCCGAACCGAACGGTGTGACGGATGTAAGCAGCAGGCTGGTGCGGCTTTCATTGGGCTGATAGTTCATCACATATTTCCGGGACAGCGCACCGTTTACCGATACCCGTATTTCACTGAGTTTTTTGGTTTCAATGATTTCCGATCCCTGCTCCACATACAGATAAGTTCCCACCTGATCTGTGCGTTCCGTGAGAACAAATTCCACAACTCTTTTGCGTTCGCTGTTGTATTCCACCCGGCTGAGATACACTTCCCCGTTGCCCGGAATTTCTGTATAACGGTAATAAATGGGATTTCCGTTGCTGTCACCTGCCTGATCCAGACTCCACCGCCACACACAGGGCGTCATTTCCGGATCGGTTGTGGCAGCCATGTTTTCCGCATCCGGAGTATAGCCGAAACGGAACTGTGTACCGTCTTTGGCTGTCACCAGCCAGTATTCGCCTGTCTGGTTGGGCGCGCCGGACAGTTTTTCAATTTTCAGAAAGGTTTCGATTTTGGTATGAAAACGGCCTTCAGAGGGGACATACACCAGATCATGCTTTGCGCCGTTGAGGTAAAGGTCAAAGGTGTCATCAGCAGTGTTTTTCCGTGTGTATTCAATATCCCGCTGAATATAGCTTTGGGGAATCTCCCAGCCGGAACCCAGCCATCCGGGCCTGCCTTTGGCTGAATGGCTGTTGTAGGAAAGCGTGATTTTGGGCGCAAATCCGTTGGTTCCGGGCGGGACTTCGATATTGAAATTATAGCTGAAACTGCCGGAAAAAAGATCGGTCTGGAACGCGCTCCATGTGTTTTTGTACGGGCTTTCCGGTGCTTTGATACCGCCGAATTTGTAATTGGGATCAAGATCGCGTGCAAAGGAAGGGCTAAACAGTAAGCAAAGAACAAGGCATAGTGCCGTGCCAAAACTGATCCTGTGATGATTCATTGACGTCTCTCCCGTTTGTATGTTTTAAAATGATGAAATACTGTATAACGGATTTTTTGATATTGCTGTTTTTGGATTTTATAAATTTGGGGATGGCTTCAGATACTGATAAAATTCAAATCAATACCGGAAGGAAGCCCATTTGCCGAAAATGTTCATCAAATCCTGCATATTTTTGAATATTTTTCTCAAACATCAGGATAAAACTGCTGCAATCTGTAAAACTGTAAAATTTATCACTATATTTTTTAAATAAATCCAAAGCATTGGATTTTGCTCTTTCATCCACTCTTAATACAGTTATTCTTGAATTTTGAAGATTTGCAAGAAACTGAATTGCCAAATCATGCCGTTTTAAAGAACATTTCAGGTATGTAATCGTTTCAAAATTAATAAAATCAGATGTATAAACCTGATAATCCCGTAAAAGCGGTTTTAAGTCTTTTTTTGCGGCTATATGGTTTTTATCCCGAAAATCAAACAATGAAATCCAAAAACCACTATCAATAAAAACAGATTCTTTCATATTGTTTCAGACAGATACCGGTCATGCGCCTCAGAACCGTCTTCCCGTTCACTGATAATTCCCACAAGGTCATCAAAGGCGTTGATATTTATGCTTCGGGTTTCTGTTTCAGGTTCTGCCGGTTCTTCCAAAATGGTGACAATCACATTAATTCTTCTTTTTTTATATGGAATTGTCTCCAGCAGTTTTATCTGTCCGTTTTCATATATTCCTCTTACTGACAGCATAGTTTCCTCCTTTTTCATAATTCAGCGGAACCGTGATTAACTGAGTCATTATACCATGTTGCCATTGCCTGTTCTCCTCTTGCAATAGGATCATCTGACAGACATCCGTAAGTGTCTCTGACAAACTGATGCCAGTTATCTTCAGATTTTTCTTTTGGAATATCCGGCTGATTCGATATTTGAAGGGCTTTAATGATTTTATAAAGCACTTCGGCATATTGATCAGGAAGATAATCAATCTCTCTTTTTATCACTTGCTTTGTAATCATTTGAATCTCCTCTGCCTTAATCTGAAAAGGATATTTTCATTTTTTTGCTGGCATATATCTGAATCAATTTCTTCATCTTACGTTGCGATTTGGAAAACTGTGAATGAATCCTGTTAATCCTTTCATCCTGTGAATCACGGTTCAGACAACGGGGATAATATTTTCCAAATTTTTGATTATCCCAAAATTCTGCGATTTCCTCAACACCAGCCATTTCAGGGAATATTTTATCTTCTTTCATATCAAACCTTTGTCTTTCAGAATGGCAACATAGTCATCCAGCGATAAGGGACAGTCCGCCAGATTTTTAAAGTCTTTTTGGGAAAGTTTCAACTGGCTCCGGATTTTATCCGATACTCTTCCCGGAATATCACCTTTTCCATGAGAAAAATGGACTCTCAGTATTTTTTTGCCTTCAAAGCAGAACCATCCGTACCGGTGTGCAGTTGAACGGATTTCCAGTTTCAGTTTCCTGAAAATTTTTTCCATGTCAGATTTTTTTATCTGCATACGATAATCTCTTCTAGGCACTGAAGCCAGCTTACAGGCAGAGGGCCGAGGTTTTCCCTGTCCTGTGTCAAATCTTCATACAGTTGTACAATTTCTTCACACAGGTAATTGATGGCTTCGGATTCGGTGTCTGCATAGGTAAAGGCTTCAATGTCTTCAAAACCGGCTATCACTTTGTCTTTTTCATATTCCAAAGTGATATATACCGGATTTTTTAAAAAATATTTGCTGTTCTTCAAAGAATTTAAAGGAACAATCCGATGCCGCTTCTCAATGGAGAGAATGATCTTTTTTGTCAGATTCCGGTATTGGTCAGGAGTTAAGAGCGTTTGCTGCATAGTTGCGTTATCCTTTTCTGTGATAAGCAAAACAGAGAAATGTCATTTTAAATTTATCCCAAAATTACAGGTCGGATTAGCGTATTTTGGTCTGTTCAGTAACCGGGCATACCCCAACATTCCGGCATTATTTTGGGATATGTCGGCTCTGTTTTCCGCTCAGTTTTATGTAGGCATCACCAGCATATGATACCCGTAATCCAGCAGAATATCCATTGTCTTGTCGCAGGCATAATCCGTGAGTTCCGACTCTCTTTTTTCATCTTCGGGTGCAGTGACTCTGATCCAAAGACTTTCAGGGTCTTCGGGACTTTCCGTAACACCGAGAAATCTGACTTCGGGGAATTTTTCCCTGACATAATCAACCACTTCTTTTATGAGTTCTTCCTGTTTGAAATTTATCATTTTTCAATATCCTTTTCTATCAGTCCGACCATCTTTTCCGCTTTTTGAAGCTGTTCACGGGCTTCATTTCTGTTTACATGGCGATATTCATAATCCGCTTTGTTTCTGAGCAGTTGCATTTTCATCAGATAGGATTTCAATTCAGCCGGATATATTTTCTGTCTTTTGATCATTTTTTCGCTGAATTCAGCCTGAACCCATTTGTGATCAAATTTTCCCTGTTTTGCGCCTTTGCTGAGCAATGCTGCAATAGCCGACTGAAAAGCTGAAAAATAAGCACGGGTGGCACTGACATTGTAACATTCGTATTCAAAACTTATCTGTGCAATTTTCAGATTTTCTTTTGCCTTTCTCAAAAAATCCTGTTTCAATTCTGCCTCCCTGCATTGGCATTTTGCGGACTATGAGAGTTAATCCTGTCAATCCTTTAATCATGTGAATCATGGTTCAGACAATTTCCGGTACTGGTCAGGCGTTAAGAGCGTTTGCTGCATAGTTGCGTTATCCTTTGCTTTTGACAAGTATCAGAAACAACCTTCATTGTGTATCAAGCATCTTTCTGAGTTGAGACACTTGGGATTCCAATTCACCTTCATTCAGGCAGTCAATGGGAATGCCTTTGTTCCAGAGAAGTTCTAAAAATCCTCTGTAACCGATGTTCAGGCTTTTTCCGCAATCTTCTATTGAAAGCCGACCATTCAGATATTGCCAAATAATAAGACCTGTGTGCAAATCTTCTTTGATTGTTTCAATATTCTGATGATGAGTTTCCAAAACAATATCCGGAATCTGAATACTGACTGTCAGCATAATTTTCTCCGTAATCTAAAATAGTTATAATTAACTATATCGCAGGTAAAGAGCCTGAAACAAGTTCCCGAAAAAAACTGGCTTCCGGCTTACTCCGGAATGACGTCGAAATCTGGTAACAATTCCACCGACTATGAATTAATCCTGTCAATCCTTTCATCCTGTGAATCATGGTTCAGACAATTTCCAGTATTGGTCAGGCGTTAAGATCGTTTGCTGCATAGTTGCGTTATCCTTTTCTAATTGATAAGCAGAACAAGGAAAATGCCATTTTACGTTTATCAAAAACTGTACGTCTCAATACAAACGTAATCTGATATTTTTAATAATAATCTGAATATGTTATATTGTAGAGCAAGTTGAAACACCATAATCCGTCATGCTCGTTGGGATGTAATTTAAATGCTAAAAATTATTTACAAGAATCATACGGATGCATATCAAATATCCAATGACCTGAATCTTTTGCAAAATCTTTTATATTATAATCCAATAAAATTATTGCAATTCCTTCTGGTATTGATGTATTGCTTCCAAATTTACCAGATGGTTGAAAGTAATTAAATGATGGTCCGCTATGAATTCGTTCATCAACCCATTCACCATGTATGAATGTTTCTGATCCTGTCTTTTCAATAATCATATCTTTTAAAACAGCTTCATATGAACTAATTCCGTTTTCGTGCATACTAATAAATTTTTTATTTGGTAATGATTCACCTTTCTTAACCATTTCTTCTGCTTCTTCCTTTGATATACCAGATACATCTTGATGACTAACACTCCTTTCATCAGGTTCTAAATACCAAATTCGGTTTTTCTCATCGATATATTTATTCTTTTCGATCAATTTCAGTTTTCCTTCGGGGCTTACATTTTTTGGCCGAAATTGATGAATTGTACAGTAAACGGTTTTAGTTAAACCAGGTTTTTCTTCACCGTTTCCACTCGGATCAATATATTTCATAGGATTATTCTTCACATACGCATACCGATTCAAACTCTGCGGATCATACGCATTCGGAACAATCACATCCGCCTGTGTAAAATGCCGATACCCCGGATTGTAATATCTTGCCTCAAAATAATAAAAATCCGTTGCCTTGTCTTTTTCCTTGCCTGTAAAAGAATATCTGTCCTTCTGCCCCCCTTCCCGGATGTCCCCGAAAGGATAATACTTTGTGCGCTCCGTCAGATTCCCGTTCGCATCACTTACGGCATTGGTTCCCCCCAGATGGTCGGCATGGAAAAAAGAGAGCTTGCCTGCCCCGTCTTTTTTGGCAATCCGCTGACCATTGGCAAAATAATAACCGGCGTTGCCGGTCTGCACCCCTGCGGTGTATTCCTCTTCATAATGCTTGCCGATATAATAAGTTGTCACCTCGTTTTCAATCTTCTTGATTCTCTGCCCGTTGAAATCATAGAAATATTCCGCAAGCACCGGGCCTGTGCCGCTCGTTCCCTGCCGGACGCGCACCAGTTTGTTTGCCTGATTGTACTCATAGATTTTGGCATCGTCTTTGATCAGATTTCCGTTCGCGTCATATACAAAAGTCCCCACAGCAAAAACCGTAAAAGGGAACAGAAACACAAACAGCACTGTCAGGCAGAAAAATTTTTTCATCATGGCACAGGCTCCTTTTTTTCTTTCGATTTTTTGAGAATTATTTATCCGGCGTTATTTCCCGAAGCATATTCTCAATAAGAGGTTTTACAACAGGAATTCTGTTTGTAACAGTTTTCCATACCAGATCAAAATCTGTTCCAAAATAGAAATGAATCAGTCTGTCACGCATTCCGGCCATTTCTTTCCACGGAATTTGGGGATATTGCTCTCTGATGTTGTCCGGTATTCCTTTTGCTGCTTCACCGATGATTTCCAGTTTCCGTATGACTGCACTTGAAGTTTTGTCATCAGAAAAAAATTCCTCAAAATCCATATCTCTGATAAAAAATGATATACTCTCCATTGCGGACAGAATATCTTCAATATACAGTTTGAAATCTCTCATATCTGTATCGCTTCTTCCAAAACCGTTTTGCGAAGTTCTTTCCGCAAACCTTTCCCGGACACAACATCCACTCTGCGGGAGAGAAGATTTTCCAGAAAATCCGCAAGTCCTGTCAAATCAAACAAATCTGCATCGCTGTCAAAATCTGTCAGCAGATCAATATCGCTGTCCGCATTTTCCTCGCCCCGTGCAAAAGAGCCGAAGATTGCCATTTCCTTAACCCGGAATCGTTCCTGAATCCGGGGTTTTACCTTTGCTATGGCGTCAATGACTGTATCCAACTGAATGTTATCTTTTCTCAACATTCAATATGCTCCTTATCTCATTGTTTTTTCGTTCTTATGCTCAGTGTCAATGCCGTTGACTCAGGCATTTTCCTCTGAAAAAGAGGAAAACCTCTTGTGTTATGGTTTTTTCATAATAAAACAAAGAGCATAGTAAGGAGGCAGCGTTTCCACAGAAGCCCATCCTGCTTCGCTGGTATTGCCGTGATTATGCGGCGCATTGCCGCCCGCAGGCTGCATCATTGCAGTAGTCTTTATGTCCGGTTCACCTGCGGTTTTGTCTGTATCAGAATTTGTATTTAAACCGGTAACCTGAAGCAGATAAGCATATCCCCCGTTGGTATGATTATGGTACGGCATTTCAGCAACGCTCAGTACATGATCGCCTGTCCAATGGGTATGTCCCGGTATATTGACAGTTTTGGAACCACGCTGGTCTCCAACCGGGTAGCTTCCTCCAGCGCCTACGATAAATCTGTCTCTCAGATTCGGTGTCCCGTTCTGTCCGTCACACAAAACCCAGCCTGCGGGAATATTGGCTGCGGAACCGCACCACATGATAATGCCGCCTGCGGGAACCACTCCCACCGCAGTGGCGGCACTTCCGGCACTGTTGGCATATGTGGCAGAGGCAGCCTGTGCAGCAGTTGAGGCATAACCGGAAGTAAAGGCATAAGCCACGCTGGCAAGCCTCTGCCGGGGGGCCATTTCCGCATCGGTTCCCACTTTCACGCCGATATAAGCCACAGGCAGACTGTCAAAAAAATTGGCGGCAATGGGTTTGTGCGTCCCCAGCAGCACATTGAATTTTCCTTTATACACAGCCACCGGGGTTGTGGTGGAATCCCACCGCTCTGTCCAGACGGGCGTGCCGCCGCTCTGGGCATTGTAAATGCCGAACTGAATTTCATACGTGCCGTCCGGAACCGGATTGCCGGATGTGTCTGTCAGCGTTCCCTCGTAGTTGATAATCTGCGGCACACCCGCGTACACCGGGAATGTCAGCAGTATTCCGATAAAAGCCACAGCCCAAAAGCCACATCCTGTCTTCATTCGGTTCATGATTCTGCCTCCCCTGATATGGTGAATTGATTTAAAAATAAATGACTAATAAAGCAATAAAATTTTTTATATAAGATTTTCCGTATCACCAAACCGCATCAAAGTCAAGGATCAACTTTTTCACATCTTCTGACGGTGTCAGTCAAAAAAATGCACTGCTTTTTCACTCAAACACGCAAATCAACCCGGTTGAAAAACATGGCAGGAGTGGATTTCAAATCATCGCCTGCAGAAAATCATAAATGGATTTCACCCACTGTGCAAAATTTGCAGAAAAAGTCTGTCTGATACCGATTCTCCATTGATTTGATGCAATGCTTTCTGCACAGCCGAAAGTTTTCGGGCATTCAAAAAAAACCGGATTTTTCAGAAAAATCCGGTTTTTCTGAGGAACTGGCAGAAGATATTCCATAACTTCAACAGCGATTTGGTATAACATTCGGACATTGAAATTCAGAACCCACAGAATTGCCGGATTCCGGCTTTCGCCGGAATGACGGTGAAAGCAGACAACTTCCTAATTTTTGAAAGGGCAGCCGAAGGTGCGTTATGCAGAACCCACGCTGTGCTATTCCCGCAGATCAGTTTTTCCCGTATCCTGAAAAGAAATCCGGCGCAGTCCGGTTTTGAAGGTTCGGAGATTCATTGCACCGGACAGTTCATATGAGGCAGATGAGGATTTAAGACTTTGATATTCCGGATCATTCTGACCTGAAAATGCTGAATGCAAAGGAACAGACAGCCTTACCCTTGTTTTTCCCTCAACCGCTTTTGACAAAGATACTGCTCCGCCACCTATCTCTGTACCGTTCAGGCGAAGAATATAGGCCAGCGTGTCCACATCCAGAGGGAAATCATTGGGATTGTCCAGATCCAGTGTCAGCAGAAGAGAGGCACTGCTTTCAGACAGATCCGAGATGCGGACTTGCTGCAAAAAAATACGGGGAATCCTGGGGACTGTGAACCAGCCCGCGGTTTCATAAGGCAGAGAATAGGGGCCTATGCGGATCATTCCGGACAGTTCATAATAAACCCTTGCCTCTGCTGCGTCAGGAGACTGGAAAAAATCAATAAAATTAAAAGATACAGGCAGTTCCATTTCTCCGGAACTGATGGCCTTAATCCGCACATTCTGGCCGGAAACCCCTTTGACAAATTTCCGGCTGTTGACTTTCAGATTGTAACTGACGCCTGATATATCCAGCCCCATGGGGTTGGTGTTGGTGAATCTGAATCGGAAAACCGGTGTGGCCTCAAAAAGGGAAAGGTCTTTGAGACTCATCCCCAGATATTCCACTTTTGGTTTGTCAATAAGCTGCTGGTCAATGGTGGCGCATCCGGCCAGCACCAGAACGGTCAGCAGGACAGAAAAAAACGCTTTTTTATTCCCCGATACCGGCAATAACCAGCGGTACACCCGGAACCCCTCTTCCCTGACGGATGACATTGTACAGTTCCCCTTCATAATAGGCAACTCCTGAACTCATCTGTGACTGAAGTGATTTCATCGGCAGTATTTCTATGCCTACATCTATTTTGTCTCCAACGTAAAATGCAGGATGTTTTGCAAAAAGATCATAAGCTCCAAAAGTATCCTTTCCAAACTGAATCTCAATTGCAACGCTGTCTTTTATAAAATCGGTCTGATTATATCTGAAAACAGGAGGTTCTCCACTTTTCTCAATTTCCAGTTTGTGTTCTTCCTTCTCCATGTGAAAACTGTATGTGGCTTCCTTCCAGTTTCTTTCTTCGAGCATTTTTTTCAATATGTTATTCATTTTATGGGACTGTAAAGAAATTTACCTTTTTGTTTTGACATTTCTGTCCCGCATACCTCAGCATTAATCTTTCCAATGACATCCTTTATTTCTTCCCTTAAATGAGGCTTACGAATGAGAAGAAATTCCAAGCCGTTCAGATGAGAGTGTGTTTCAATAATTTTCATGGCTATAATGCTCCTTATTAAAATTAAAAGCGGAAACAGGATAAATATTCCTTACTCCGGTAATTGGCTTGACAGATCTGATCTCTTTTGAGAGCAGATCTGTGAACCAGTATAAATACATTCAATTGATTGTGTTTATTTAAAAAAATCAAAATCTATAATCCATAATGTTTTCCTGTCAAATTGTGAAACCAGTTGTATACATCACTGTAAGGGATTACAAAGAAAATAATTTACCTTTTCCGAAAATACTGTCAGGAGTTACGCAGTTGGTTAAAAAATCCCCCTTCATAAACCCTAAGGGTTTTGAAAACCCTTAGGGTTTTTCAGTCAACTGCGTAACTC
>CAZDIU010000038.1:0-27264 GCA_964505535.1 uncultured Desulfobacterales bacterium
CATAAGCGGCCTGGCGGGATGCACCCTGGGCAAGCGACTGGCTTGCAGCAGATGTCTGTTCAGCGGCAGATACAATCTGATCAGAACCTTCTGCCAGTCCCTCAATGATCCGATCAAGGGAGCCGGTAATCCACCGGGTAATCAGGATGCTGAAAATGACAGCAAAAACAGCGGAAACAAGGGAAAGGACAGACATGAGAACAAATGTGGATTCTCCTTTCTTTGCCACTGTGTCTGCCGATTCCAGGGAAAGCTGTTCGATGCGATCCAGAAAATTTTTCAGTTCTTTCCGGTGTTCCTCTTCCTTTTTTTCAACATTCAGGGCATATGTTTCCGCTTCAGCAAGTTTTCCGGTTTCCAGCAGATCAAAGATAAAAAACACAAATTTCATATACTCCCCATGATGGTGTCCGATGGTATCCATATGTTCACCAATCCTGCCGAATTCTCTGCGTTCCTCTTCCGTTGGTGCAGTTTGCACTCCTCTGGCGGCAATATCTTTTCCCTTTTTCAGTTTTTCATTGATAAGCACCGCATATTCCATGAACTGATTTTTGGACTGCTGATAATCCCCTTCCCTGCTTTTATCCCGGCCATGATAAATTTCGCCGTAACGCAGCATCCGTTCCAGCCAGTAGGTCTGCTCCAACTGTGCATCTTTGATCTCTGTAATCATCTCTGAGAGCGGAATATAAATTTGAGCTATCATTTCAAAATGTTTTCTGAACTGAAAAAACTTGAGAATTCCAAAGGCCGAAAAGATGAGCATCAAAGCCACAATAACAACTGTCATTCCAATGATTTTGCTTCCCAGTTTCATGTCTTTCATTTATCCAGTCTCCATGTGAATATCTTTTGGGTGGTGGGTCAAATCCGTTGATCTGAAATCCCCTCCCCCCGCGGGAGGGGAGTGTTTTTTCTGCATCATCAACCGATTTGACCCACTATCATCTTTTGGTCCCCAGTGGGCTGTCAAAAAAGTTCTTTCATATTTAAGGATTTGAAAATTTCTGACAGGCCGGTTTCAGGTTTCAGTGTCTGTTCCCTGACACCTGAACACAGATGCAAAGAATTTATCTGACAGACCACTCACTGGACTGTCAGATAAATTTTTTCCCGTTCAGAAAAACTGCGGAGGAGTGCCAAACGTTCGGCTGAGCGTTCGACTGAACTCACGTCGAAGCCTGAAAGTTTGACAGGCTCCGGACTTTCAGTTTTGAGTCCTCAAAATGCAAAAAAAATTGGTTCTTCAAGGACTTTTGCGGAACATTTTTCCGGCTGCCTGCTTTCGCAGACATGACGTCATTCCGGCGAAATCCGGAATTGAGTGTTTCCGCAAAACATATTGAAGATCCAAAATTTTTTTTGACAGACCGCTCAGCCTCAGTCCGGAATCTCTTTACCTGGATGGGCCTCTGTGCCTTTATGGTTGAAGGAATGTCCGGAACAGTTTTTATATTGAAAAATTTCCCATATTTTTGTATTATACCAAACCTCAAAAAATAATAAAACAAAAAAATTGACAGTTCATGCTGTTCTGTACAGAATGCTGTCTGAACTGCAGCATTGTTTAAAACAGGGCAGCAGAAATCACATATGCGACATTCCATCTTGCAGAACAAAAAATATTCCTATAAAACAGTATAACAGGAGTTACGCAGTTGAACTTTAATATGCTGATTTTTATAAAAATGTTTGAGATGCACAAAACCGGTTCTTCAAAAATCAGACACCTGAAAAATCGGTTGCAATGCTGTTTTCTTAAGAAAACAAAGGAGTGCCAAACTTTCAGTCCGGGAGTTCGCTTCCTTAAGGAAACGGCATTGAAACCAACTGCGTAACGCCTGATAACTGATGTTACGCATACCTCAAAAAAATTATGGCGTTACCAGCTTTGGCCGTCATTCCGGCGTAAGCCGGAATCCAGTGTTTTCAAAGAATTCCGGATACCGGCTTTCGCCGGTATGACGACAGTGCGTACCGCCTGATAATATACAAAAACTGCGAACAGTGCGTCAATTCTGACTGTGAAAAGGGAGATGGAAATTATGCAGGCCAGATTCTGTTTGTCATGCCTGTCTGTATTCATAATGCTGTCCGGATTTGCAGCGGCGGATGAAAAAATACTGACCATAGGGGTTTCCGGAACCTATTCCGGCGGTTTTGCCGCTGTGGGGAAACAGGTGGGAGACGGAATGACAGATTATTTGGGGTATCTGGCCGATCAGGGCGGCATTGCATACACAGACCCGGCAGGCGGAAAAAACGAAAAAGCCCCGATCAGGGTATGTATTGAGGACAACCGTTATGACACAGCCAGCGCTGTCAGAGCATATATGAAACTCAAAGACTGCGGAGCGAATGTCATCATCGGGTTCGGCAGCACCCCCGGAGAGGTCTGCGCTGCCCTTGCTTCACAGGACAGATTTCCCTATCTGTCATGGTATTCCTATGCCAGTCCCATTGCCTACTGGCCCAGACCCCAGTATTACTGGTCCTTTCTGCCCTCCATTGCGGAATCCGCAACGCCCATGATCAAATGGTTTCTCACCCAAAAATGGGAGGGACAGAGGAAAGTGAAGATCGGCATACTGGCAGCGGATCTGCCATCCTGGAGAGTGCTTGGCAAACCCGGTCTCATGGACGGCTATATCCGGAAACAGGGAGGAGAACCTGTCGGAATTGAGTTCATTCCGCTTGATGCTGCGGATCTGTCTGCGCCCATTGCAAAACTCGTGTTTCATCAAAAGGCAGACTGCCTTATCCTTATCGGCGCATCCTCACAGACAGCAGTTCTGGCAAACAACCTGAGACGTCTGGGAATTGATCCGGAAAAAATCACAGTGGTATGCAGTCTGAGCGCATGGGATGAAAGCCTGTTCAGTTCTGGTCCCCGGGAAGTCGAAGGCCTGTACGGAGAAGTTCATGCTGTATCCCCGGATGCAGATGCTCTGGGAATGGAGATGGTGAAAGCAGCGGCAAAATGGGCAGGCAGGGACTGTGAAAAAATCACGATGAATTACATCAACGGGTTCATGGGAGCGTTTGTGCTGGAGACGGCCATCCGAAGAACCCTGGAAAAACATGGGTATGAAACAACTGTCAAATCCGGAGGGCCCATCCGGTATGAACTGCACAGTTTCAGATCCGCGGAACCTCTGGGACTGATTCCGGACATAGAAGTGCGGCATGCGGATGAGCCCTATTTTATCAACTATGCCCGAATTGTCCGTGCCACAAATGGCAGATTCGAGGACGCGGGAGACTGGATTCCCATTGACCGGATCAGCGGTTCTCTGGAATAGGGGCTTTTCCCGCGGACAATCCGTTCAGTCCGATCAGTCCCTTTTGGCCCGCTGCCCCAACTTCGGAAATCTGGTTCAGGAAATGCATGAACATCTCATGTTACTCAACCATTCCAAAAATCAGGAAGTTACCCGCTTTCACCGTCATTTCGGCAAAAGCCGGAATCCAGTGTTTTCAGCCTCTTCCGGACACCGGGTTTCGCGGGTATGACGGAAGTTCATAAGGTGAGTGAACAGTTTTGCCTTTTCCTTATCCCAATACCATCAACCCTTTTTTTTCCGGGCTTCAAAAAACTCCAGCAGACCGTACCACAGGGCCAGGGTTGCGCCGCCTTCATCCAGATTTCCGATAAAGGGAATATTGTCGGGGATCAGTTCAATAATGCCTCCGCCCGGATTGAGCAGGTAAATCAGGCCAATCAGGGCCAGAAAATAAACACCGAAAACCGGCATTCCCCGTTCAGACAGGGGGATGGTCAGGAAACTTCTGCCGTTCTGCTTCTTCTGATTCATGGAATTCTCCTCCTCCCGGATCTTTCCGGAATATGGCGAAAGCTGTTTTTGCTGATCTAAGGGTCTGTAAAAAAATAACCTGTACAGTTCTGGTTTGTCAAATTCTCTGAGGGGCGGAGCATTTTTTCATTTCCCCTTTTCCAAAGGAGGATGGGGAGCTTTCTGAAACACAGGTTTTTCAGAAAAACCGGATTTTTCAAAAAAATCCGGTGTTCTGAACACACGAAAACTTCTTTTTGCCTGCTTATCAAGTATCTTTTCAATGGGGAACCGGTATAATTCCTCCTGAATCCCCCATTGCAGAAAGGGGTTCTGCCCATTCACTGCTCATCACTCACCCGGAACTGATCCATCAGTTTTCGGAGTTCATCTGACATACGGGCCATTTCATCTGCGGATACACTGACCTGCCGTGCAAGGGTATCTGTGTCAGTTGCTGCATTGCTGACACTGCGGATGCTCAGGGCCACGCTGTTTGCGCCTTTTGCCGCTTCTCCGGCATTCATGGCCATGTCATTGGATCCTTTTGCCACTTCTGAAATGGATTCCGCTATATTGTTCACCCCCGCGCTGGCCTGGGACACATTCGCGGAAATATCCTCTGAAGCCCGTGCCAACTGTTCCACCGAAGCCGTGATGGTCAGAACAGCATCATTGACGTTGGCAATGACAGCGGAAATATTCTCCATCATTGCCACGGCTCCCTCTGTATTTTTCTGCACACCCCCGATCTGTCTGGCGATATTTTCCGCAGCCTTTGCGCTCTGACCGGCCAGTTCCTTGATTTCATTGGCCACCACCGCAAATCCGCGGCCTGCATCCCCGGCTGATGCGGCCTCAATCGTGGCGTTGAGTGCAAGCAGATTGGTCTGCTCTGCAATCCTTCGGATTACTTCGGTTATCTCCCCGATCTCTCCTGCGGCCTCTCCCAGTGTGCTCATGGCAGAACTGGCCGATGCGGCCATTTCCTTGGCCTTTTCAGATATTTTGGCGCCCTTTCCCGCATTTGCGGCAATGTCCCGGATGGAAACCGACACCTCTTCAATGGCTGAGGCCACGGAATCCATATTGTGAGACATCTGCTCGGATGTGGCTGACACATTCTGCGCGTTCGCGCTCATTTCCTCGGTCGCAGAAGCCATATTGCTGATATTGACAGACATTTCTTCGGTGCTGGCTGACACATCCGCAGCACGGGTGGTCATTTCTTCTGCACTTTGGGTCAGTTTTTGGGAAACGTCGGCCAATTTTCCGGAGGCATTCCCCAGTTTTTCCGTATTTTCCGATACCTGCCGGATGATGCGCTGCAGTTTTTCCACAAAGCGGTTGAACCGTTGGGCCAGTTCCCCGATTTCATCCGCTGTTTCAATTTGGAGCCGCGCGGTCAGATCTCCCTGGCCTTCTGAGATGTCTTTGAGCCGTTCCACTACCCGGTTAATGGGGCCGGTGATTTTGCCGCTGATAAAAAAAGAAAGCAGAATGCCGAACAGCAGCGCTGCCGCGGCAATTCCTCCAATCAGGATGAGGCTTTGGGAATTGTTCTTCACCAGTTGCGGCCCGACAGTGTCCTGATCTTTCACATAGGAATTTTTCACCTCTTCTATGGCCTGCCGGATCTCCTGCCCAGCCCGCTCCAGATTTTCACGGATGAAGCGGTTCCGTTCAGATATGATATCCGCCAGTTTGCCAAATGTTTCTCCATAAATTTCCCCCGATTCTCTCACCAGTGTCAGGGTTTTCCGCTGTTCCGGATTTTCCAGCATGTTCTCCAGCAGAGTCAGTCTTTCCCGCATACTGTCAAACTCTGTCTTTGCACGATTCGAATGAATTTTTTCATTGGTATCAAGAAATTTGGCTGCATACAGGCGTCCCAGAAGCAGGTTTCTCAGAGCCATGCCGGCATGAAAGACGACAAACTCCCTGTTTCCCTTTTCTGTGGATTCCATGATAAGGGTCAGGTTTTTTTCCATAAGGGGGCCGTTCGCATCCAGAATGTTTTTTACATACTCATTGCGTTTTTCCATAAAATTCACAATGGTTCTGAATGCCTCATCATATTTCCGGTGTGCGGCTTCAATTTTGTCAATTTGTGCGGAGCGTTCGGCGTTTTGTATATCTTTATGAGCCTGGGCCAGAAATTCCTCCATTTTTCTGAAATCGGTTTCATAGGCTGCAAACTGATCCTTCTGGCCGAAAAGGATATAATCCTTGATATCCGCATCCACTTTGAGCAGATGAACCTGCAGATGCCCGGCCAGATTGGAATTGCGGGCCATTCGCCGGTATGCCTCAAAGCCCTGTGAACTTTTCATCAGTGCAAAATAGGCAATGGCACTGACACTGCCGATCAGCACAAGCATAATGAAAAAACCCAACGCGATTTTTCTTCTGATGGTTTTGAACATGGCTCCATATCCTTTCTTTATAATAATGTTGAATTCCGGACGGATGTCGGATTGATAACCTGATGAGCAGGGCAATCGGATTTCCGGACAAAAAATCTCATACCATCTTCTGACAGATGCCCTGCGCTTTGCCAGTTTTGAATCTGTGACCTGCAAAAAACCTGATTTTTCCAAAAAATCAGGTTGTTCTCCAAAGACGAAATCACAAAATCAGACTTTGCAAACCACTGGATACCCCTGCGGGTCTTCTTCACAACTCTTTATACTTCTTTCCGGGGAATATGGCAAGGAGCAGAAATGCTGCCAGCAATCGGAAAAGTCCGCCGGATTCCTGTTTCCCGTTTTTGAACGGAAAGCAGAAAGTGCAGACAGGGATGGTCAGACTTTTTGCTTTATTATTTTCAGGATTTGATATATATGCCCAAAAGTCATATTTTCCAACTTGATCCTTAAAACAACCAGAAAAGGAGACAGCAAAAAAATGACAGCAGCCGGAAATATTGTCAAAAAAGGGGATTCAGATTTGCACAGATGGCGTTTTGTGCGTATCGGCGGTTTTGATCATGTTCTCATTGAAACCGGAGAGGATGTGAAATCCGTTGGGCAGCTTGACCAGAAACTCTGGGCTGCGCTGGCCTGTCCCGCGCAGGGCATTGAATTTGATCCTGTCACCCTTTCTTACATGGACAAAGACGGAGACGGCCGCATACGCGCGCCCGAAATGATTGAAGCCCTGAACTGGACCGTTTCCCTGATCAGAAATCCCGATGATCTCACCCGGAGCAACGGTTCCCTGCCGTTGGCCGCAATCAGCGAAAACACGGACGAGGGCAAAAACATTCTGGCCTTTGCAAAGGAAATTCTGGCAAATGCGGGAAAAGCGGATGCAGAGAGCATTTCCCCTGCTGACACAGCAGACAAGGCAGGCATCTTTGCCAACACAAAATTCAACGGAGACGGGATTGTTCCCGCTGCAGCCGCGGATGATGAAGCAGTCGGAAAAGTGATCGAAGAGATCATGGACTGCATGGGTTCTGAGCAGGACAGAAGCGGTCTTCCCGGAATCACAAAGGAAAAGGCCGATCAGTTTTTCACCGGGGCACGGGCCTGTTCTGACTGGTGGCGTGAAAGTGAAGGGGAAAACGCGGCAATTCTTCCCCTGGGAGCGGAAACGCCTGCTGCTGCTCCGCATTTTGAAGCCATTGCGGCAAAGGCCGATGACTATTTCACCCGCTGCAGTCTGGCTGCATTTGATGCCAATGCCGCTGTGTCCCTGAATCCCGCGCAGGTTCAATATGAAGAAATTTCCCGCAGGCCCCTGTCCGCAGCAGCAGAGGAGATGGCCGCATTTCCTTTGGCAAAAATTGAACCCGGAGCGGATCTGGCTCTCAGCGGCCCTGTGAATCCGGCATGGGCCGCAGCGTTGACAGATTTCCGGGACAGGGTGGTGCGTCCTCTGTTCGGAGCGGACAAAGACAGTCTTTCGGCAGAGGAATGGAAGCAAATCAAAGAAAAATTTGCCGTGTATGAGGCATGGAAAAGTGCGAAAAAGGAAAGTCCTGTGGAAAAACTGGGGCTGGAGCGGATCAGGGAGATTCTCAGCAGCCAAAGTGAGGAAATCATCGCACAGCTTATTGAAAAAGACAAGGCACTTGAATCCTCTGTCAACTCGCTTGCGGCTTTGGACAGACTCATCCATTATTACCGGGACCTTCACACCCTGCTGAATAATTTTGTGTCCTTTCACGACTTCTACACACCTGAAAAAAAGGCCGTGTTTCAGGCCGGAACCCTGTATCTGGACGGAAGGAGCTGCGATCTGTGCATCCGGGTCAGGGATCCTGCCGCGCACAGCACCCTGGCCCAGATGGGCGGGACCTATCTGGCATACTGTGAATGCACACGCAAAGACAGCCCGGAAAAAATGTATATTGCGGCCGCATTTACAGAAGGCGATGCGGACAACCTGATGGCGGGCAGAAACGGGATTTTCTATGACCGGAAAAATCTGGACTGGGACGCAACAATTGTCAAGATTGTGGAGCATCCCATCAGCATCCGTCAGGCCTTCTGGTCGCCCTACAAACGCATTGCCCGCATGATTCGGGAACAGATTGAAAAATTTGCCGCAGAACGGGACAAGTCCGTGGATGCAGGCGCTGCCACTGCCGTGACAGAGGTGGGCAAAAAGCCGGAGACGGGCAAACCTGCTCCGCCTCCGGCTTTTGATGTGGGGAAATTCGCGGGAATCTTTGCGGCCATCGGTCTTGCCCTGGGCGCTCTGGGAACCGCTCTTGCCTCGGTTGTCACCGGATTCATGGGACTGAAACTGTGGCAGATGCCTTTTGCCATCGCGGGGCTGCTGCTGATTGTTTCCGGCCCCTCCATGATTATTGCTGCGCTCAAACTGCGTCAGCGCAATCTTTCCCCGATTCTGGATGCCTGCGGATGGGCTGTCAATACCCGCGCCAGAATCAATATTCCCTTTGGCAGTTCTTTGACCAAAGCAGCAAAACTCCCGGCCGGAGCCTCCACTCAGTTCAAGGATCCTTTTGCGGAAAAAGCCAGTCCCTGGAGAGTGTATGTTCTGTTTCTGATACTGGTTCTGCTGTTTCTGATTCTGTGGCAGAACGGGCTGATACTGAAATAATCAGACAGCATTGGGTCAAACCGGCTCTGAAAGCCTCCTCTCCCGCTGGGGAGAGTTTTATCTGTCATCATCCGGTTTGGCCCGATACCCTTTCCTCATTCCGCTGTTTTCCTGATTCTGTCCATGATTTCCGGAAACTGCGCCACAAGTTTTTCCCATTCACTGAAATTGTACTGCTGCACCGCCCTGATCATTTTTTCACTGTAGCTGATCAGAAAACCCAGTTGGCATTCGGTTCCGATGCGCTTCAGCTCACCTGCAAGGTTCTCTGTTTCCTCAATGAAAAATGCGGCTGTGTATTTCTCCCATTTCGGAAGAAAGTTCTCTTCCAGCATCCGGATCACTTCCGGCATACGGGACTTTGTTTCCTCCGGTATTCTTTCCGATTCCTCATCTTCTTTCGGTTTCTCACCGGTCTGAAAGATTCCCGGAAACAGGGCCGAGATTTCCGACCGGAACAAATCCGCTTCCTGTTCCAGCCTGTCTGTCAGGGAGCGCACCAGGCCGGTTTCCCCTTTTTTTCCTGCAATTTCCATCTGACAGGCAATGTCCCTTATCCGTTCTGCGGAAACATTGGCGCTGATTCCCCTGAGAAAATGGGCCAGATGCCGTATTTCCTCTGTATCTCCTCTGTCCGCAGCATTTTTCAGATCTGCGATCACCTCGGAAAAATGTGCGGGAATATCTGCTATCATTTCCTTCAGCAGAAGCTCATCTCCGCCCATGCGTTTCAGAAAATTCTGACGGTTGAAGATTTCAGTCATCAGTGAACAGTTATCAGTTGTCAGTGAATCATTGTTTGCCGGTAAGTGACCCCTGTTTACTGATAACTGATAATTGACAACGGACAGAAGTTTGTCCATATCAATCGGTTTTGAAATATAGTCGTTCATTCCCGCGTCAAAACATTTCTGCCGATCCGCTTTTGTGGCAGTTGCAGTCATGGCCACAATGGGAATATCCGGATTCAGAACCCCGGAACCCGGATCACGGATCAGCCGGGCAGCTTCGATTCCGTCCATTTCCGGCATCTGTATATCCATGAAAACAAGATCATAAGGTTTATTCCGAAGAGCATCCACAGCTTCCCTGCCATTGCCGGCAATATCAGCCGCAAGACCGAATTTTTTCAGAACTGCCAGTATCACTTTCTGATTGGGAATGTTGTCTTCTGCCACAAGAATGCGGATGGGTTTTGTCTCAAGCGCGGGCAGAGCTTCGCTTTTGTCCATACCGCAGATTTTTTCTTCCAATCCGGACTGCATGGGCGGCAGTACCCCGTTTTTGGATCCACTTATTTCAAAAACTGCGGTAAACCAGAAGGCTGATCCCCTGCCTTCCTCACTTTCCGCACCGACCTCTCCGCCCATAAGTTCAGCCAGTTGTTTTGAAATGGCCAGTCCCAGTCCTGTGCCCCCGTATTTTCGGGAAACAGAGGCATCGGTCTGTGAAAAGGACTGAAACAGCAGATCTCTGCGGTTTTCAGGAATTCCGATCCCGGTGTCTTCCACCCAGAATTTCACCGTGATATGGGTGTCTGTCTGATTTTCCAAAGAGATGCTGACAGTGATTCCGCCCCTGTGTGTGAATTTGACGGCATTGTTGAGGAAATTGAGCATAATCTGACGCACCCGGACAGGATCCCCTTTCACCCAGATGGGCACATCCGGATCAATGCCGTATGTCAGGCAAAGCCCTTTTTCCTCTGTTTTCTGTTTCATCATCTTTGCAAGCGGTTCAACAATATCTCTCAGACGGAAATCCCTGTTTTCCAGTTCCAGTTTTCCGGCCTCGATCTTGGAAAAATCCAGAATGTCATTGAGCAGGGACAGCAGAATTTCGGAAGATGCCATCGCGGTTTCCGCATACTCCCGCTGTTCCTGATTCAAATCCGTGTCCAGCAGCAGCCGGGTCATGTTGACCACCGCATTCATGGGCGTGCGGATTTCATGACTCATGTTGGCCAGAAACTCGGATTTGGCACGGGTCGCGGATTCTGCTGCCTCTTTGGCTTTTTTCAATTCCGTTTCCGCGGTTTTGCTGTCTGTAATATCACGGAGAGACTCAATGGCGCCCACAAGTTCTCCCTTCAGATTTCTGAGAACACAGGCATGTCCGAACAGCCATCTGATTCCGGCAGGAAGGTTCGGACAGCAGCTTTCCGCGATGATTGTTTCCCCGCTTCTTTTTATCTGCGCATATGTTTTTTCAATGTCCGGTGAGGAGGCAAGCGCCAGATCAATCAAAGCCGCTCTGCGTTCCCCGTAAAAGGGCAGTGCATATTCATAATTGCCTCGGCCCAGCATTTCCTCCGCGTTTTTTCCGGACATGACTTCCATTGCCCTGTTCCATGCAAGCACCTTTCCCTGTGTGTCAATCACAAACGTGGCATCCGGCAGAAAGTTGATAATGTCTGACAGCAGACGCTCTTTTTCCCTGAGCAGTTCCTCAGTCTGTCTGCGTTCTGTAATATCCTCCACCATTCCGATGGCATGGGTGAGATTTCCGGCTGCATCGCGGATCCCGGAAACCGTCAGACGTCCCCACAGGATCTGTCCGTCTTTCCGCACATAGCGTTTTTCAATGGAATAATGGCTGTGTTTTCCTTCGCGCAGTTCTGTGAAGAGTCGGATATCCGGAGCCCAGTCATCCGGATGGGTTGCCGCGGCAATTCCCAGCCTGCGCAGTTCCTCACCCGTATATCCCGTAAAGCGTTCCATCGCGGGATTTGCCATTGCAAGTTCTGCATCCGCGTCCACCAGCACAATGCCAATGGCCGCATATTCAAAGATTGCCCGGAAGCGTTCCTTGCTGTGGCGCAGGGATTCTTCTGTGCGCCTGCGCTCTGAAATTTCTTTTGCCAGTTTTCTGTTCCAGTACAGCGAGATTCCCAGAACAGGGACAAAGAAGATTGTAACCGTATAAATCCATTTCAGGATTTCAGACCAGTTCGCGCGGTATTCCACCTGAACCCTGCACCATTTCTGAAAAATGGCATCCTGTTCCTCACGGGTGACGGAACCAAGCGCCTTGTTGACAATGCTGACCAGTTCCGGCCAGTCCCCGCGAACTGCATACAGAAAAGGCACATTGGAATGATCCGCAACACCGGCTATTTTCAGATTCGGATAATTCTGCATCAGATATCCCGCGAACAGGGGCGCGGAAAGAGTGGCGTAGGCTCCGGATTCAGATACAGCTTTGAACAGATCCGCCATTCTGTCCATTTCAAGCCTTTCAATGTCCGGATAGGGACTTACCATTTCATTGTAAATCCCCATCCCTTTCAGCACTGCCACTTTTCTGCCCCTCAGCGCGCTGATGCTGTCCATGAACGGTGCATCACTGCGGGTGATGATAAGGATTTTGAATTCTGTGAAGGGCTTTGTGAAAAGGGCATACTCCAGACGTTTGGGAACAGCAAAGGAATGAAACATGTCAATCTCTCCGGATTGCAGTTTTGCATCTGTTTCAGCAAATTCAACGGGAACATACTGAAACTGAATGCCGCCTCTTTGGCTTATCAGCTCCAGATAATCCATTGTGAATCCCTTTATTCCCTCTTTGGTGTGAATCCGCAGCGGCGGGAAATCCGGGGCCAGCCCCACCCGGACTGTTCTGTGGGATTTGAGCCACGCTTCTTCTTTGGCAGTCAGCCGGATTTTTTTTGCATCAGGCCGGTAATACCGTTTTCCCGGATCCGGTATCCAGCGTTTTTCAATTTCATGCAGTTCCATGTCGGAAATGGCATCAAAGCCTTTGTCAATGAGCGCCAGCAGATCTTTGTTTTCTTTTGCAACGCCTGCATGAACTCTCGTAGCATAAAGGATTTCTTTGGCGTATTCAAATTCACCGGAAAGTCCCAGTTTCATTATATCTGCGGATGCAGTGACACAGGAATGGGCCAGCGCCCGCACCTTCCCGTCTCTGGCGCTGAGAATGGCCTCCTGGGTATTGTTGAACAGAATACGTTCAATGTCCGGATAATTTTTTCTCAGGTATTCCTCCTGAGAGGAATTTTCGACAACACCGACCTTTTTTCCCCCAAGTTCTGCCACAGTCAGGATTTTCCCCTGTTTTACAGGAAAAAACAGACAGGACAGATTTTCATAAAATGGCTGGGAAAATGCCATCCACTGTTCCCGTTCCGGTGTAATGGCAAGACCGGAATGAATATCCGCGGAACCCTTTTTCAGATTTTCCAGACTTTGACCGAATGAGGAGGAAAGAAATTCAATTTTCTGTCCGGTTTTTTCTGCCCACAGTTTCCATATGTCCACAAACAGACCCGCGGGATTCTCTTCCGCATTGAGAAAAGTCAGGGGCGGAGAAAATCTGCTCATGCTGATGATCAGGGTGTCTTTGGATTTGCCCTGCGGATTCTCTCGGCTGTTTTCGGCATACAGGGACAGCGGAAGACTCAGCATCGCGGACAGCAGCATAATTCTCAATCCGGTTTTCATAAGATACCTCCCTTCAGGAGATGAGCTCCGTCTCAACCTTCGTGAAACTTTGTGCCTTTGCATCTTCATGACATAAGCAAGTCTCCATAAATTTTCGGTTATAAAGTTTTCAGAAAAAACCGGATTTTTTCGGAAAAATCCGGTTTTTCTATACCTGAAAACTTTGGGTTGGGCACGTAACTGCTTTATTGTGCCAGTTTTCTGATTCTGTCCATGATTTCCGGAAATTCGGCCACAAGTGTTTCCCATTGGCTGAAATTGCACTGCTGCACAGCCATGTGCACTTTTTCACTGTAGCGGATCAGAAAAGCGAGTTGATACTGGACGCCCATGCGTTTCAGATGGGCTGCCAGTTTCTCTGTTTCCTCAATGAAAAATGCCTCTGTGTATTTTTCCCATTCCGGAAGGAATTCCTCCTCCAGCATACGGATCAGTTCGGGAAGGCGGCCCCCTGTTTCCCCGGCAGTGATTTCAGACCGCTGTTCAGGCTTCTGATCTTCTGCCCCCTGAAAAAGTTCGGGAAACATGTCTGACACCGCAGAGCGGAACGTTTCCGTTTCCTGCTCCAGTCTGGTTATCAGAGAGAGGACAGTGTCTGCTGCGTTTTCCTTTGACGCGGTTTCCATCTGAAAGGCAATGTCCCTTATTCTTTCTGCGGAAATATTGGCGCTGATCCCCCTGATTTTATGCGCATGAAACTGTATTTTTTTCATGTCATTCTTTTCAGCGGCTGTCCTTAATTCTCTGATTTCACAGAACAGATGCTCGGATATGCCGGACAGAATTCCCGTCATGATCATATTGTTTCCCCCCAGTCTGTTCAGAAAATCCTGACGGTTGAAGATTTCCGTTGTCAGTGAATCATTGTTTGGCGGTAAGTGATCACTGTTCACCGGTGACTGACCAATGTTTACCGACAACTGACAATTGATAACTGACAGAAGTTTGTCCGTGTCTATCGGTTTTGCAATATAGTCGTTCATTCCCGCGTCAAGGCATTTGCGCTGATCCTCTTTTGTCACATTCGCGGTCATGGCCACAATGGGAACCTGCGGATTGAGAACCCCGGAATTGGGATCACGAATGATGCGTGCAGCTTCAAGGCCGTCCATCTCCGGCATCTGCATGTCCATGAAAACCAGATCATAGTTTTTTTCCCGGAGAACCGCCACAGCCTCCCGGCCATTTTCTGCAATATCGGCTGGAAAATTCAATTTCTTCAGGATGGCCAATATCACTTTCTGATTGAAAAGATTGTCTTCAGCCACAAGAATGCGCATGGAATGCGGAAACTTCACCAGTGACTGTTTGTCAGTTGATACGGAATGCACAATGACGGATTCTCCCTCTGCATTTTGCCTTTTGGTTTCCGTGTTCCGCACTTTTGCAGTAAACCAGAAAGCTGATCCTTTGCCCTCCTCACTTTCAAAACCGACTGTGCCGCCCATGAGTTCCGCAAGCTGTTCGGAAATGGCAAGTCCCAGTCCTGTCCCTCCGTATTTCCGGGTCGTTGAGGAATCTGCCTGGGAAAAGGGCTGAAACAGACGATCTCTGCGGTTTTCAGGAACCCCGATCCCCGTGTCTGTCACCTCAAATTTCACGGTGCAGTCCGTCTCTGTCTGATCCTCTGCAAGCACACGGACATGTATGCCTCCCTTTTCCGTGAATTTGACGGCATTGTTGAGAAAATTCAGCAGAATCTGATGAATCCGGGCCGGATCGCCTGAAACATGGCGCGGAAGGGCCGGATCAAGAGTGTATCTGAGAAACAGCCCTTTTTCCTCTGCTTTGGGTCTCAGAATCCTGACAGCAGATTCAAGTGCTTCCCTGAGGCTGAAATCGGTTTTCTCCAATTCCAGTTTTCCGGCCTCAATCTTGGAAAAATCCAGGATGTCACTGATAAGGGAAAGCAGAGTTTCCGAGGACATTGCCGCAGTTTCCGCATAATCCCGCTGTTGATCATCCAGTTCTGTATCCAGCAGCAGCCGGGTCATGTTGATAATCGCATTCATGGGTGTGCGGATTTCATGGCTCATGGTTGCCAGAAATTCGGATTTGGCGCGGGTGGCCGATTCTGCGGCTTCTTTGGCTTTTTTCAGTTCAGTTTCAGCAGTTTTGCGATTGCTGATATCACGCACAGACTCGATGGCCCCGATAATTTCTCCCTGCGAATTTCTGAGAATGCAGGCATTCCCAAACAGCCAGACTTCTCTGCCCCAGAGGTTTGGATAATGATTTTCAGCTATTATCTTATCCCCCATTCTTTTTATCTGCGTATACGTTTTTTCAATATCCGGTGAAGATGCAAGAGCCAGATCAATGAGAATGGGGCAGCGTTTTCCGTAAAAGGGAATGGCATATTCATAATTGTCTTTTCCCAGCATATCCTCTGTTTTTATGCCTGTCATGTCTTCCATTGCCCTGTTCCATGCAAGCACTTTTCCCTGCCTGTCAATGACAAGTGTCGGATCCGGAAGAAAATTGATGATGTCTGACATCAGACGCTCTTTTTCCCTGATTTGCTGCTCTGCAAGTTTGCGGTCTGTGATATTCACTGCCAGCCCGTCAATAATCAAAGTTTCCGGATCAATTGTGCAGAAAAGCGTGTGCCATATGGTTTCTCCGCTTACCAGCCGGGATTCCACCTCATAATCCCTGACCTTCCTGTTTGTCAGCAGCAGTTGGGCAAATTCCTCATGCTTTTCAGGACAGCCCCACCGCTTTGAGACTGTGCCGTATTTTTCAATGAATTCCTCAGTTGATCCGCAGCGGAAACTTTCTGCAAGTACCTGATTCACATAAATGTATTCTCCATACAATTTCCTTCTGTACAGTCCTATGGGCAGATTTTCCACAAGATTCCGGTATCGGGTTTCACTTTCCCGCAGGGCCTTTTCTGTCCGCGTGTGCTGAGCAATTTCCTTTGCCAGACGCCGGTTCCATAAAAGCGATATTCCCATAATGACAGTAAAAATGCTTCCTGCTCCCCAAATCCATTTCAGCAGTTGTGACCAGTCTGCCTTATGCTCCACCTGAACAGTGAACCATTTCTGCAAAATGGCCTCATGCTCTTCTTTGGAAATGGAACCAACTGTTCGGCTGACAATGCCGGCAAGTTCGGCATAATCTTTGCGAACTGCAAACATATACGGTTCATTGGGATGGTCTGTCACTCCGGCTATCTTCAGATTCACAAGATTATGCTTCTGAATAAGATAGCACGCGATTATGCTTCCGCCCACATAGGCATCAGTTTCCTGTTCTGAAACAGATTTGAGGCATTCAAGCACATTGTCCTTTTCAGCAAGTGTGATTTGCGGATAATGTTTTTCAAAATAATTTTTCTGGGATTTTATGCCTCTGACAACAGCAATTTTTTTCCCTTTCAAATTGCTGATTCCGCTGATAAAGGGCGTGTCTTTGCCTGTTATGATGACTGTCCGGTATTGCATAAACGGGGTGGTGAAATCCATGTAGGCCTTTCTTTCTGCCACATTGAAAGTGGGACACATGTCAATTTCACGGGATTTTGCCTTCAAATCCAGTTCAGCAGGGGCAAGCTCAGCAAATTCAAAAACAAGACCGGTGCGTTCACTGATCAGTTTCACATAATCAGGTATAATGCCCTTGCAGACATTGTTTTCACAGAACATTACAGGCGCAAAATCAGGCATTATTCCAAAGCGCAGGGTTTTGGCGGTGTTCAGCCAGGTCTGCTCTGCCTCTGTGAAGCGGATTTTTTTCATATCCGGCTTGAAATACCGTTTTTCCGGATCAGGTATCCACCGTTTTTCAATTTCAGCCAGTTCCGCATCGCTTATGGCATCAAAGCCCTTGTCCACAAGAGCGAGCAGTTCCCTATTGTCTTTGCGGATACCTGCATGAAATTTTCTGGTGAAAACCGCATTCTTTCCGGGTATGATTTCTCCTGACAGGCCCATGCGGATCAGATGATTTGTGACTGTATGGAATTCCGCAAGAAATGCCTCGATTTCAAGATTTACTGCCGCTCTTATCATTTTTTCCCTGTCCGTGAAGGTGACAATTTCGGCACCGGGATAATTTTTCCGCAGATAGTTTTCCTGATAGGTTCCGAACAAAGCCCCGGTTCTCTTTCCTGCAAATCTGTCGTCCGCTTCTCTTTTTTCCGATTTGACCGGATAAAAAAACCAGGAAACTCCCTCATAAAAAGGCTGGGAAAAACTCATCCATTGTGCGCGGCTTTCATTTTCAAACAGACCGGAATGAATATCCGCATCTCCGTTTTTGAGATTTATGACAGAGTCATTCCAGTTTCCCAAAAGAAATTCAATTTTTTTCCCGGTCTTTTGGGACCATACACGCCAGATGTCCACAAAAAGCCCGGCAGGCTGCCCGTCTGAATTGAGAAATGTCATGGGCGCATAATCTGCATCCAGGGCGATAACAAGGGTATCTTCTGTTTCAGGCAGTCTTTTTTCAGCAGAGATTGTTTCTTCCCCGGTCAGGGGCTTAATGCCCGGCTCCGCAGTTTCGGCAGGAGCGGTGTTTTCTTTGAACTGGTTGAACAGGGTGTTATGTTCAGCCAGTCCGTATTCGGCATTCTGAGCGCAAATCCCCGAAACCGCAGTTGCCAAAAAAATAAAGACAATATATTGCATTTTTTTCATTTTCTGCTCTTTATCCTTTGTTTTACTGTTCGGATTCCATATCCTGTTTCGCCAGTTTTCTGATTCTGTCCATGATTTCCGGAAATTCGGCCACAAGTGTTTCCCATTGGCTGAAATTGCACTGCTGCACAGCCATGTGCACTTTTTCACTGTAGCGGATCAGAAAAGCGAGTTGATACTGGACGCCCATGCGTTTCAGATGGGCTGCCAGTTTCTCTGTTTCCTCAATGAAAAATGCCTCTGTGTATTTTTCCCATTCCGGAAGGAATTCCTCCTCCAGAATACGGATCAGTTCCGGCAGACGGGCTTTTGTCTGTTCTGAAATCATTTCAGATTTGGCATCAGATTCATGTTTTTCAGCACTCTGAAAAATTTCAGGATACATTTCTGAAAGCAGAGACCGAAACTGCTGTGCCTCCTGCTCCAGTCTGGTTATCAGAGATTGAACAGTTTCTGCTGCGTTTTCCTTTGACGCGGTTTCCATCTGGCAGGCAATGTCCCTTATTCTTTCTGCGGAAACATTGGCACTGATTCCCCTGAGAAAATGTGCCAGATGCCCTGTTTTCTCTGTATCTCCTCTGTCCGCAGCATTTTTCAGATCTGCCATCACTTCGGAAAAATGTGCGGGAATATCCGCAATCATTTCTTTCAGCAGAATTTCATTTCCGCTCATCCGGTTCAGGAAATCCTGACGGTTGAAGATTTCGGTTTTCCGTGAACAGTTGCCAGTTGTCACTGAATCACTGGTTACCGGTAAATGTTCACTTAACTGTTCCCTGTTTGCTGACAACTGATTACTGATAACTGACAACTGTTCACTGATCACAGAGAGAATTTTTTCTGTATCTATCGGTTTTGAAATATAACCGTTCATTCCCGCTTCAAAGCATTTCTGACGCGCCTCTTTTGTGACATTCGCGGTCATGGCCACAATGGGAACCCGCGGATTGAGAACCTCTGAACCGGAATCACGGATTATCCGTGCAGCTTCGATACCATCCATTTCCGGCATCTGTATATCCATAAAAACCAGATCATAGTGCTTTTTCCGCAGCGCATCCACCGCATCGCGGCCATTGCTGGCAAGATCAGCGGAAAAACCGGATTTTTTCAGAACAGCCAATGCCACTTTCTGATTGAAAAGATTGTCTTCTGCCAGAAGAATGCGCAGAGAGGAATGCGCAGTTTCTGTTTTTGAATCCAGCATGTCTGAATCATTATGATTTTTTTGAATTTCATATTCCGCCTTCTGCATTCTTGCGGTAAACCAGAAGGTTGAGCCTTCGCCTTCCTGACTTTCCACCCCGACTGATCCACCCATAAGTTCAGCAAGCTGTTTTGAAATGACCAGCCCCAGTCCCGTGCCGCCGTATCTGCGGGAAGTTGATGTATCCAGTTGGGAAAAGGGCTGAAACAGGTGGGTTCTGCGGTTTTCGGGAATTCCGATCCCCGTGTCTGTGACCTCAAATTTCACTGTGCAGTGTGTATCTGTCTGATCCTGCCGGAAAACACGGACCCCTATGCCTCCGTTTTCCGTGAATTTGACCGCATTGTTCAAAAAATTCAGCAGAATCTGACGCACCCGGACCGGATCGCCTGAAACGTGAGAAGGAAGAGACGAATCAAGGCTGCATCTGAGGAACAGCCCTTTTTCCTCCGCTTTGGGTCTGAGAATTTTTATCACAGATGCAACTGTATTTTTCAGACTGAAATCGGTTTTCTCCAGCTCCAGTTTTCCGGCCTCAATTTTGGAAAAATCCAGAATGTCGCTGATCAGGGAAAGCAGAATTTCCGAGGACATTGCCGCGGTTTCCGCATAATCCCGCTGATCTTCATCCAGTTTTGTATCCAGCAGCAGCCGTGTCATGTTCACAACCGCATTCATGGGGGTGCGGATTTCATGACTCATGTTGGCCAGAAATTCGGATTTGGCACGGGTGGCAGATTCTGCCGCGTCTTTGGCTTTTCTCAGTTCCATATCTTCAAATTTGCGATGGGTGATATCGCGGATGGATTCAATGGCGCCGATAATCTCTCCCTGTGAATTTCTGAGAATGCAGGCATTTCCGAACAGCCAGGTTTCCTTTCCCAGCAGGTTCGGATAATAATGTTCTGCCATCATTGTGTCCCCTTTTCTTTGGATCATGCGATAGATCTTTTCAATTTCCTCCGAAGGCTGCATCGCCAGATCAATCAGAATGGGGCGGCGTTCTCCGTAAAAGGGAATCGCATATTCGTAATTCCCTTTGCCCAGTATGTCCCCGGCTTTTATGCCGGTCATGGTTTCCATTGCTCTGTTCCAGGCAAGAACCTTTCCCTGTGTGTCAATCACAAACATGGCATCCGGCAGGAAGTTGATAATATCTGACAGCAGGCACTCTTTTTCCCTGAGCTGATCCTCTGTTTTTTTGCGTTCCGTAATATCCTCCACCATTCCGATGACATGGGTGAGATTTCCGGCTCCATCACGGATGGCGGAAACTGTCAGATTTCCCCACAGAATCTGCCCGTCTTTCCGGACATAGCGTTTTTCAATGGAATAATGCCTGTGTTTTCCTTCCATCAGCTCTGTGAACAGTCGGATGTCTGCATCCCAGTCATCAGGATGGGTTGCAGCGGCAACCCCCAGCTCGCGCAGTTCAGCCTCTGTATATCCCATAAAGCGCTCTATGGCGGGATTTGTCATAACAATATTTTTGCTGTCAGCCTCCAGCAGCGCAATGCCGACTGCGGCATGTTCAAAGATTGCCCGGAAACGTTCTTCACTCTGTCTCAGGGCTTCCTCGGTGCGCTTGCGGTCTGTGATGTCCTTGTGTGTGCCAATGATCCGCAGGGGCCTGCCGTCAGGTGTGCGGCTCATGATTTTCCCGCTGTCGAGAATCCATTTCCATGTGCCATCTTTGCAGCAAACCCGGTGTTCACTCCAATAAACCGGACTCTGTCCTGACAAATGTTTTTCTATCTGACGGTAAACATCATCCCTGTCATCCGGATGAACACGCGTGTCCCATTCCTCAAGGCTGTTTCCGATTTCATCCGGTTCGTATCCCAGCATTTTTTTCCACTGATTTGAGAAAAAGACGGTATGGGTCTCCACATTCCAGTCCCATACGCCATCGCCGATGCCTTCCAAAGCAAACTGCCATCTTGCCTCGCTTTCCCGCAAAGCCTGCTCAGCGCGTATGCGGTCTGTGATGTCAATGGTAAAACCCGCGAGCATCCGGGGTTTGCCTTCCATATCCACCGGAAATTTGATGGTGGTGTAATGCCGTCCGTTCAGTTCCTCATCCACCTGAACCAGTTTTCCTTCATAAAGAATTTTTTTGTCGTCTTCGATCATGCTTTTGGCCAGATCCGAAGGAAACAGTTCATCCATGTTTTTCCCCAAAATGTTTTCCAGCGGCATTCCCAGCATCTTTTCATAATTCCGGCTGAGCTGCAGGGAGCGGATATTGTGATCCTTGAAAAAGATATAAATGGGACTGTTCTCCATAAATGCCTGAAAGATAACGTCCTTTTCTTTTAGACTCTCTTCGATCCGTCTGCGCTCCGCGATTTCTTTTGCCAGTTTCCGGTTCCAGTACAGTGTGAGACCGAAAATCAGCACTGCAACCCCGCCGATTCCTCCTGCCCATTTGCGGATTGCCACCCAGTATGCCGCGTGCTGCACTTCCAGCGGAACCCATCGGTCAAAAATGGCATTCCGATCCGCCTGCGCAATGCGTGCAATGCCCTTGTTCATAATACTGAGCAGTTGGGGCCAGTCCCTGCGGATGGCGAACATAAAGGGCTCAGGCGGATATTCTGTCAGCAGATCAATCCGGAGATACGGCATCACCTCCCTTCTCATAAAATATGCGGTGCTTGCGGGAGAATTGATGAACACATCAGCATGTCCGGAAGCAACGGATTTCAGCCCTTCATCCGGAGAGGAAACCAGGTGGAACCGGATGTCAGGATAATCTTTGAGCATTCGGGCGTAAAGGTGCATTCCCTTTACCACTGCAACGGTATATCCTTTCAGACGGCTGAGATCCCCAAGAAAAGGCATGTCACTGCGGCTGACAATCACCAGCCCGACTTTCACAAAGGGATTGCTGAAAAGCATTTTTTCACGGCGCTGGGGAATTTCAAAGGTGTAACGCACGTCAATTTCATGCCTTTCCATTTTTTCATCGCACAGGGCATTGGAAATGTTTACAAATTCAAAGCTGATACCGGTTCGCTGACTGACAATGTCCGTAAAATCCCTGAGTATTCCCTGAAACCGGTTCTCCTGCCAGAAAGACTCCGGAGGAAATCCGTCAGGCGCATGGATCCGGATTTTCGGATGTTCCCGCAGCCATGCCTGTTCCTCAGGTGTCAGCCGGACAGTTTCTGTGCCGGGCCTGAAATACCGTTTTTCCGGATCCGGTATCCAGCGTTTTTCCATTTCATGGAATTCATTGTCAGAGATGGCATCAAAGCCTTTGTCAATCAGGTTCAGCAACGCTGGGTTTTCTTTTAAAACGCCTGCATGAAGTGTTTTGGTGTACAGTATGTCACGACAGCATTCAAACTCGCCGGAAAATCCCAGACGCGTAATATCTGCGGATGTGCTGAGACAGGAATCAGCCAGGGCTCTCACCTCCCCTCTGCTGGCACTGAGAATGGCTTCTTCCGTGCTTTTGAATGGAACAGTTTCCATATCCGGATAATTCTTTTTCAGCCATTCCTCTGTGGATGAGTTTTGGATCACCCCTGTCCTTTGTCCGGAAAGTTCTTTGACAGTTAAACTTTTCCCCTGTGTTACCGGGAAAAAAAGGCAGGATGAATTTTCATACAGCATATGGGAGAAGCTCATCCATTCTTCACGCTCCGGGGTAATGGCAAGGCCGGAATGAATATCCGCAGAACCGTTTTTCAGATTCTCTATGCTTTCACTCCATGAGGAAAGGAGAAATTCAATTTTCTGCCCGGTTTTTTCGGCCCAGAGTTTCCACATGTCCACAAACAGACCTGCGGGGTTTCCCTCGGCATTGATAAAGGTCAGGGGCGGAAAGGATCGGCTCATGGCAATGCGCAGCGGTTTGTCCGGATCATGCGACTGCGCTGCTGCCGGTATCAGCAGGATAAAAAACAGCAGCAATGATTTTTTCATGATATTTTTCCCTTGAAAAGTTTTTCCCAGGTGTTCGTCGGTTTCCTGACTGTCCATGTCAGATGATACCAAATCGCGATGGATTTGATCCAATTAAAGAAATCCTCTCCTGAGAGGGGAACAGCAGACTTTTTCATATGTTTTCAATGGGGGGTTGGTATCAGTCAGCATAAATTTTGGAGTGCAGCGTTTTCAGAAAAACCGGATTTTTCCGAAAAATCCGGTTTTTTTTGAATGCCCGAAAACCTTCGCTTTCGTATTTATATCAAATCTGAAAAATATTTCAGCAAAAAACATGTTTGGAGACAAATGGCAGAACTGTTCAAGGGAAATCGGATCTGATCAAATTTTTGACAGTGCATAAAAATCGGGCTGTGGGTCAAATCCGTTGATACTGTCTCCCCTCCCTTGAGGGAGGGACAGAGGGAGGGTGGAAGCAGATGATATTAAAGATTTTTATGCCCCCTCCCCTGACCTCTCCCGCGAGGGGAGGGGAATTTTGAACGGATTTGACCCACTGCCAAAAATCGTTTGCGGTCTGTGGGTGCTGAAACAGCGAAAGAGAAGAAGGAGAGGACAGATTGTTCAGGTTCCGGATGGGGGGGCCGGGTGTGAAAACCGATTCCCCCGGTTTCGGCTGATGTGCGCCCGGTTTCAGGCAAGCACTTTGAGGATATTGCTGATCCTTTTTTCCCTGTCTGCCTGTGTCCAGGACAGTTTTATCTGCATGGAAATGGTTCGGGACATGACCGCATCTGATTTTGGCAGATGAAGACTGCGGTAATCCGGGCACTTCTCAAGAAGCTGCAGGGGCAGTTTTGCTCCTGCGCTTAACTCTTTCAGATGCTCCCACTGGCGGATATAATGCCAGTTGTTGTCATACCAGTAAAAACATCCGTCAACCCCGGCTTTTCCCAGTTCCCCGGCAGCATTTCGGGCAGCGTTTTCATCCGGCAGAAAAAAGGAAAGGAATGTGGCAGAATCTCCCGCCTCATCCGGAATTTCCCGAAAAGTAACATCTCTGCACTGCTTCATGGCATCTTTGATCATTTTCTTGTTTTTCCGCTGGGTTTCCAGAATGAAGTCCAGTTTCCGCAACTGGGCCAGACCCACAGCCGCGTTGAGTTCACTGATTCGGTAATTGAGACCCAGAATCGGATGCCCTTCCTTTCCCCGGTCACTGCCGATGTGATCATGACCGTGATCCGCATAGGCGTCTGCTTTCTGATACAGTTGCGGATCATCTGTCACCACTGCGCCGCCTTCACCGCAGGTCACGGTTTTGACCGGATCAAAGGAAAAACATCCCATATGACCGAAGGTTCCCAGGGCTTTGCCTTTAAAGGATGCACCCACAGACTGGCACGCGTCCTCAATGAGAATCAGCCCTTTGCGTTCACACAGAGAGCGGATTTTGTCAATCTGTGCCATTGATCCGCACATATGCACGGGAATCACGGCTTTGGTGCGTTCCGTCACTGCTGCCTCCGCAGCCGCGGGGTTCAGACACAGGGTTTCATCCATATCTGCAAAAACCGGCACTGCCCCCGCGCTGATGACAGACTCCATGGTTGCCACAAAAGTGAAGGGCGGAAGAATGACCTCATCGCCCGCGCCCACACCGCACGCGGCCAGGGCAATGCTCAAAGCTGCCGTGCCGCTGGAGCACAGATGGCAATATTTGGCGCCCAGTTTCTGACCGAGCAGGTTTTCAAAACTCTTTGCCTTCCAATGCCCTTTGCGCGCGGCGTCAAAACCGTAACGGAACAGAACCCCTGTATCCAGAACATCCTGAACCTCTTTCCGCTCCTCTTCTCCAAATATCTCAAATCCCGGCATACACTTCTCCTTTTCTGTGAAAAACAAAAATGCTGAATTCCTGCGTCTGATGATTCAGAACAGCAGAATTCAGCATTTTCATGTTTTGTCAATGGTCGTTATTGTGTTTATATGCTGTTCCCCGGTTTTGGCATTCCGGCATCCGCTTTCTGCAGCAGGGGTTCCTGTTTTGAATAATAATTTCCGAAATATTCTTCCATTGCCATGCGCGCATACTGCTTGGCTTTGGTGCTGATGAGTTTTTCATGGGTCACCACGACAGAGATCACAAATTTCTGCGGCCCCTCCTTTTCCTCTGCAAACCCCACAAACCAGTCATAACTGCGTCTCTCATGGTTCCGGCTGTTGATGGTTCCGGTTTTTCCGCCAATGTTCAGACGGGAAAGGATGGGATGTTTGTCATAACCGGCAAAAACTTTCCGGCAGGTTCCGCTGCGGATGGTCTCCTCCATCATTTTTTTCACTGTGTCGCACGCTGCTTTGGATATGATCGGGTTCATGTTTTTCGGACGGCCGCGGTAAAGAATGCGGCCTTTAATATCGCTGATCTGATCCACAATGGTCGGTTCCAGGAGTCTTCCCTCATTGTTGACAATGCCTGAAACCATTATCGCTCCATGAAGAGGGGAAATGGCAGTGCTGCGGTTGAAACCGCTGGCAATTTCAGCCCATTGGTAGGGATCATCATCGGCAAGGGAAACCGTGCTCATTTCCACAGGAAGCTCAAAACTGATGGACCGGTTGAATCCGAATGCGTTTGCATAGGATTCAATCGCGGCCTTTCCCAGAAAATGAACTCCCAGTTTTCCGAAAACCGGATTCACAGACTGGGCAAAAGAATCCTGGAGACTGATCAGGTTTCCCGCACTTTGCAGGTTCACCTGTGATTTGTAAAGGGTGTGTTTGGCTCCCCGGAAGCTTATGGTGGAATCGGAACGGAAGCCGCATTCTTCCACGGCAGCCGCGGCAATTACGATTTTGAATACGCTGGCAGCCGGAAAAAGCGCATCGGTGCAGGGATTTTTGTGCGGATTTGCACTGTCATAGCCTGCCATGGACAAAATCCGGCCGCTGTCGGGATCCATTGCAACAATTCCGATATAGCGGGAATTTTTCCGATCCATGTTTTCCAGGATAAAATTCTGGAGGGGGGCATCAATGGTGGTCTCCACCTGAAAACCGCGTCCCTGAGACTGAAGGTGAAAACTCTTTTCCCTTATATTCAGGAAAGCATCACTGCTGAAAATGCTTCGAACTTCGTTTTTGCTGAAGATATGATTATAGGAAGAACCTCTATCCGCATTGTTTTGGAACGCAGCCACAGAAAATTCCTGAACCTCAGCCGTATGCGCTGAGGGCAGCATTGCTGACAGGAAACCGGATACCGGGCTGTCCCCCATTTTTCCCGAAATTCCGTATGCCCCAACCCCAAGAAAGGTCAGGAAAGTCAGAAAAACACTGTAGCGAAATGTCCTGCGGACAGTCTGCTTCCGCGTGCGGTTTTTCTGCAGACGGCACTGATAATTCCTCCAATCCGGTCTCCGGTATGTAAATTTCATCTGCACCATATCACATCTCTCCGTTTATCAGTGAACACCCAGGAATTATATTCTTCTTCAGTCATTCCGGACTATGATATATTTTTTTCCAGTAGTCAATACCGTAAATGCTGTAAATTGGGGGGGTGTATCATGCAAAGATGTTTTTTCCCTTCAGGGATGCGGATTTCCGTCCGGAATACCTGTGTTCTTCTGCACGCTCCAAATAACCGGCGGCAGGGAATTTGCGGGACAGCTTCATTTGAGGACACGCACTCACCGTTCGCTCCCTTAATTATGGTTATGCCGATTCTGACAGACTCTGGGCCGTCATCATGTCTGAAGGTACGCATAACGACAGGAACAGTTTCGTTTAACGATTTTCCCGGCAGTATCCATCTGTGTCGTCCTCCGAGGTCATCTAAGTACCCAACCGAAAGTTTTCAGGTATAAAAAAACCGGATTTTTCCTGAAAAATCCGGTTTTTCTGAAAACTTTACACCCGAAAATTTATGTTGCCTTACTTAATTACTGATGTTACGCACTGTCGTCATACCGGCGAAAGCCGGTATCCGGAACTGGCTGAAAATACTGGATTCCGGCTTACGCCGGAATGACGGTCAGGGAGAGTAACCTGCTGATTTTTAAAAGGGCAGCGTAACATCAGTTAATTATTATTTGTTCTGAGCAGCGGATCTAACGCCAAATTCGGGTGTGTCCCACTTTTTACACATTAAATTTTAGCCGGATGGAAGTTTATCA